>JAKQHY010000031.1 GCA_029555965.1 Chloroflexota bacterium
CCGCGCCTGCCGGGGACGCCATCCGCACGTTCCGCCGCCCGCTCCCGGCCCGCGCCGTGGGCGACGCCGTGACCGTCAGCGGGTGGGTGCAGGTGTTGACGCCGCAGGGCGACGCGCCGGTGTGGGCGCAGATGATGACGCAGGAGGGCGCGCGCTATCTGCTCGACGGGATTTCCAACGCCGAGGCGTTGGCGGACATTGGCTTCAAAGACATCCGGGTCAGCGGGACATTGGTGGCGCCGCTGGGCGCGGACACCTGGCGATTGGCGGTGCAGCAGTGGGAGATCGTGACGGACGCCGCGCCGCGCCAATCCCTGGTGGGGACGCTGCACCGAGACGGCGACGCCGCGTGGTTGGTGGACGACAACGACATTCGTTATCATCTGCCCGACGTCCCCGCCGAGTTGGAGGAGGGGGCGCGGATTGAGGCCACCATCCAGGCTGCGCCGGTGCCGGACATGCCGTTGGACTGGCTGTTTCTCAACACGCCGCCCTTCGCGGAAAGCGCCGTGGTCAACAGCGTCGGCAGCACGGTCAGTGTGGTGGTGCAGCCGGAAGCGAACGGCGAGACGCCCGCGCCGCAATCGCCCTTCACGCTGGGGCAGACGGTGGAAGTGACCGGGGTGGTGCGCGCCACGCTGTTCCAGGAGGACGGGCGGGAGTGGCTGGAGGCGGAACTGGCGCAAATCCCTGAGGTCGAGTACGCCTATCCCCTGACCGGGACAGACGCAATGCTGCAAGAGCTGGCGCAATTGAGTCGCCTGCACGCGCGCCTCCAGGGGCAGATCGTGGCGAGCGACGATCCCCGCGCGCTCTACGGGCAGGCCATTGACGTCGCCTCCCTGGTGCAGCTCTGGCCGGAGGAGCAACTTTACACCTACCTGGGCAGCGTCGCGCCGGAAACGCGCGACGGGCAGCCCGTGGCCGTGTTCACCGAGTGCAGCAGCGGGCAGCAATATGTGCTGGGGGCGGACGTAGCGTTACATTACCGGATGTTCACGGAACATATCCCCTGGCAGAACACGCAATTCCAAATTGATGGCGCAGTCCACCCGGTGCTGACCGTTGCGGGCTTGCCCCTCTTGCAGGTGGACGGGATGGGCAGCGGCAGCGAAATTGACCAGTTAGCCTGCACCCCACCGGAAGCGCGGGAATCCGGCCCAGAGGTGGTGAATCGGGACGCCTTCATTGGGCGCGCTATGGATCACGCCTTCACCGTAGACCGCGCCGAACTCGCCCACTACTACGAAACCACCACGGACGCCTCCGCATCTACCGTCTACCGTCTACCGTCTACCGTCCTCCTCCAACCCGTGTGGGTCTTCTCCGGCGTCAGCGGCGACGGGCTGACGCGCTTCACGGCCTACGTGCAGGCTGCGCGCGAGGACTACGTCGCCGACACACCTCCGCAGGTCGGGGGCGGTGTCGCGCCGGATCGGGTGATAGACGGTGTTGTCCACGAGGTCAACGGGGACATGCTGGGGGTGGAGGATGCGCGTCGCGGGCGGATCGTGCTGCATCTCAACGAGAACACCCGCGTCTGGAAGGGTGGGTGGGATAATCCGCGCCCTATCGAGGTGGGGGATACGTTCTACGGCTACGGCGATCTCAACGCGGAGGGCGCGGTGTACGAGATGGAGCAACTGGAAGTCAACCTCGTCAACCTGCGCGGGGAAGTGCTGACTGTGACCGAAACGGTCGCCGGGCTGGACGTAGAACTGGACGACGTCCACACGGGCAAGACGCTGGTGCATATCACGCCGGCCACGTCGGTAACGGAGAACGGGCAGGCGGTGCTGTTTGCCGAATCCACCTTCACGCTTGAACCGGGCGATGGATTGCACCTCACCGGCCTGCGGCTCCGGGATGGGTCAGTGGAAGCGGTGCAGACGTTTTAAATCCTTTTTTTCACCGCAGAGAACGCTGAGGTCGCGGAGATTTTATCATTTCTCCGCGACCTCAGCGCACTTTGCGGTGAAATCATGCGTTTTCCGGCGGCCGGTCAGGATGACGGCGATGGCCGCCCCGATGAGCGCGCCGAGGGTGTTGAGCAGCCAATCATTCAATGAAGAGTCTCGACCGGGGACGAAGTGCTGCGCCAGTTCGATGGCGGCGCTGAGTCCCGCGCCGATGGCGGTCGCCGTTGTCAGTCGTGTTTTGAGGGGGCGCGGGGGCAACGCAAAGGCCGCCGCCGCACCCAAAGGAACGAAGACGGCGATGTTCCCCAGGAAATCAATCAAGAAACGGACCGAGACCCCATGTGCCCGCGCGGGAGCCGTGATGTAGGTGAGCTGGGACGACACTTGCGCCTGCGGGCGCAAGGTCATCCATAGCAGCCACAAGGCGCACACCGCCACCATTGCCCAGCCCAGCCGCGCTTGCCATTTCGTCGTCAACTTCACGGTTAGAAGACTCCGGGGATCAGTGCGTGCGTGGTGTGCATGTATTCAGCATAATCGGGAAAGGTGGCGGTGAGGAACTTCTCTTCGATTTTGATGCGGATCACGATCCCGATCAACCCAAGCGCGGTGAACAGCCACGAGACCCGCGCAGCCAGGAACAGCGGGCAGGCGATGAACAGGAAGAGGTTGCCCAGATACAGAGGATGGCGGATGCGAGCGTAGAGGCCAGTCTTGACCAGTTGATGTTCTTCCCCATGTTCAATCGCCATCGAGAAGCCCTTTTGTAAGTCCAGGTGCGCCCTGACGCGGAAGAACGCCGCTGCCAGAAAGCCCAGGCCGCCGAGAACCCAGGTGATCGCCGTCGGCTGCGTCTGCCAGATCAGATATTCCAACAGGGGCGCGGCGGCGGTGAGATAGTACGGCACGACAATCAGCGCCATCGTCCACTCGAACTGGGGCCGTTTGGCGAGCGTGCCGGCCTTCGCCATGGCCCAGTTTTCGGCGATGCGATAGCCAAGATAGCCCACGATATACCCAATAAGGTGTTGATCCATAGCAAGGACTCCATGTAGTATGCGAATTACGAATTATGCTTCACGCATCACGGCTTTCACCGCCTCCAGCGTCGGCGCGACGATGGGCGGCTGTGGTACGGTCTTCATTGCATTGCCGATGTCCTTGAGGCCAGAGCCGGTGAGCAGGACGACGATGCGTTCCGCAGGGTCTACGAGGCCCTTCTCCACGGCCTTGACCAACCCGGCGTAGGCGGTCGCCGCCGCCGGTTCGGAGAAGACGCCGGTGTTGCGGGCGATGACGGGGATCGCGTCGAGGATTTCCTGGTCGGAGACGCGCAGATACGCGCCGTCGGTCTCGCGGACGGCGGCGAGCGCCTTGATGCGGTCGCGCGGCAGGCCCGCGCTGATGCTGTCGGCGAGGGTGTTGGCCGGCTGCGGCGTCATTTCCCAGCCCGCCAGGTCGCGCTCCCAGGCATCCACCAGGGCGGAAGACCCTTCGGCCTGGATGCCCATGATCTTGGGCATCGCATCAATCCAACCGAGCGCCAGCAAATCCCGGAAGCCCTTGTAGATGCCGCCGATGATGCAGCCGTCGCCCACCGGCACGAAGACGCGGTCGGGTGCGCGCCATCCCATCTGCTCGCAAATCTCGTAGGCGGCGGTCTTCTTCCCTTCGGACATGTACGGGTTGTAGGCGGTGTTGCGGTTGTACCAACCGAATTCCTTGGCGACTTTCAACGTCAGCTCGAAGGCGTCGTCATACGTGCCATCCACCAGCAGGACGCGCGCGCCGTAGATGAGGTGCTGCGCGATCTTGGCGGGCGGCGCGGTCTTGGGCACGAAGATGACGGCTTGCAGGCTCATGCTCGCGGCAAGCCCCGCGAGGGCCGCCGCCGCGTTGCCGGTGCTGGCGGTCGTGACGATCTGCGCGCCCGCCTCCCGCGCCTTGACGACGGCCAGCGCCGACGCCCGGTCTTTGAACGACGCGGTGGGATTGACGCCGTCGTCCTTCACCCAGACGTGATGTAGACCGAGCCGTTCCGCCAGACGCGGCGCGGCATAGAGCGGCGTCCAGCCCACGCGCAGCGGCGGGACGGGCGAATCCGCCTGCACCGGCAGCAGTGGCTTGTAGCGCCAGATGCCGGCGTCGGTGGACGTTTGCGCGATGGATGCGGGGGAGATGTGCTGTCGGAGCGCGTCGTAGTCGTACATCACATCGAGAATGCCATCGTCGCCGTGGCGCGGGCAGACGTAGGACACGTCGTCTACGGCGTATTCCGCGCCGCAGATCGTACAACGCAGACCAAGAACGAAACGCATAATGACCTCCTGGGGTATCGGGCAAAATTCTCAACGGATTGAACGGATTGAACGGATTATTTCTGTTCAATCCGTTCAATCCGTTGAGGCGCTGACCTGACTATTGTAACGTCGCTGGCAGGATTGGCAATTGGGGGAATGAAACAGGGTGTTTTCGCGGGCAGATCTTGCCCGCGAAAACACCCTGTTGGAGTGTGATGAGGGGGCGAAGCTATGGCGATATTTCGGCAACCGGCGTGCCACACGACATTGCCAGCGTCTCCATCACGGCGGTGTCATCCCCCAGGTACAGCGCCATTACCGTATCGCAGCGGTAGAAATGCGGCGGAGCCGCCCAGGTCGGCTTTTAAGAAGGGAAATTCGCCTCATTAACCTTTTATCGAACCGGCCAGGAGGCCGCGCACGAAGAATCGTTGCAACAAAAAGAAGACCAGCAACGGCAGAGCCATCGAAATGAAAGCGCCGGCTGTCAACAAATGCCAATCCTGGCCCCGGGCACCGACGATGGCGGCCATCCGTTGTGTCACCAGTTCAAACTCCGGGTTGCCGCCCAAGAAAACCAACGCCACCAGATAGTCATTCCAAACCCATAGGAACTGGAAAATTGCAAAGGATGCCAGTGCCGGTACCGACAAAGGCAAAATAAGCCAGGTGAATACGGTGAAGTGCGAAGCGCCATCAATGAAGGCCGATTCCAACATCTCCCGCGGCAACCCGCTGATGAAGTTGTAAAGCAGATATGTGGCCAATGACAGGCCGAAGCCGGTATGGGCCAGCCATATCGCTAGAAATGTGCCATTCAGTTCTAGGGTTTTATAGTCTCTTAAGATGGGAACCAGGGCAATCTGGAGAGGGATAGCGAGCAAGGCCACGATCATCGTAAACATTCCCCGCCGCCCGGGAAAACGCATCCAGGCAAAACCATAGGCAGCAAATGCTGCAATCAAGATCGGAATCACGGTAGATGGAATTGCAACAGCCAGGCTGTTCAAAAACGCTCGGGACATGTCATCACCAGGGACGATTTCCACAGTGCCATCGGCTTTGGTGAACTCGAAATCTTGACCACCCCAAACCTGTTTATAGTTATCCAGTGAAAAATTCCAATCTACCGTCCATACCTGTTCTTGAACCTCGACCCGGCCGATACGCTTGTTACCAATCCATGTAATGCGATGTTTTCCGTCGGGTGATTCGATACCCTCTCGAAATTCTTCAAATGTACCGGTAGCACCTTCAATTTCCATAACACTATCGGGGTCAAAGCCTTCAGCCTTTGGATCAATCTCTCTTACAGGCTGCCATTCTCGATGTGGAAGTACATTCCACCAACCAGAAGTAGCAATTGCATCCCGATGGCGGAAAGAAGACACGAGAATACCTAAGGTGGGAACAGTCCAAATGAGGATAAGCAGAAATAGGGAAAAGTTTACAACAAATTTACCAAAACGTTTTCTGGTTGTGCCACTCATTTTAGAATGCCTCCTGTTTCCCAAATTGCCTCAGGTTATAAATCATGACTGGAATCACCGTAATGAGCAATACAATGGCAATCGCGGAACCAAAGCCTTTATTACCGGCTGTAAATGATTGCCGGTAGAACTGTGTGGCAATCACGTGGGTGCCAAACTGCCCACCAGTCATGACCCAGACCACGTCGAATATCTTCAGGGTGAAAATGATGATCGTTGTCCACACGGTGATAATCGTTCCTTGAATGTAAGGGATCATGATATTGAAAAATATCTGGATCTCATTAGCCCCGTCTATGCGACCCGCTTCTATTAATTCCTCTGGAATGCCTTTTAGCGCGGCTGAAAACAAAACCATAGCAAAACCAGCTTGCAGCCAAATGACAATGACGATTAGAAAGAGATTGTTCCATGGAATGATTTCGACCCACTGCGGCCAGGCCCTCGGTACACCTCCGAAAGATGCGACGATAGAATTTAGCAAGCCAACTTGCGGCTGACCGGCTGGCCGATATTCATAGATAAAGTTCCAGATGATGCTGGCCCCCACAAAGGAAATTGCCATCGGTAAAAAGATAAGCGATTTCGCTATCTTTTCATAGCTGCTGCGGTCAGCCAGTACAGCAAAAACCAAACCAAAGGCCACTGAAAGTGTGCTGCCAAAGACAACCCACATGATATTATTGCGGAACGCTTCTAGCATCAACCGTTCGGTGAAAACGGCCACATAGTTATCCAGGCCTACAAAACTATTACTGGAAATTTGTTCAACAAACGACAACCCCGCTGGGGGACCATTGCGGTCAAAACAACTGATCCAGAACGTGCGTAAGGCAGGTAAGGTCAGATACCAGGTCAGGATAGCTATTGCCGGTCCCACAAAGACAAACGGCTGAAGCCGGGCTGTCCACGCAGCTGGCATCCGTTCGACAAAACTGTTGAAAATCCAGAACAAAATGGCAACTCCACCGACTCCCCAAACGATAGCTACCAGGGCAATCGTGCCTCGCGACGCTTCGCTGTCGCGTAGAAAGAGAAACCCCAGGTAGAGTACGTAAAAGGCAATCGCCGGAATAGCAACAGCAAACAGCACACGAGCAATTAAGGAAAGAAGCCTCACCATTGGTGTCTGACTGCGTTCTCGGAATTTGCTGAGGAAATCCATCGTTCCACTCCTTACTAAAAAATCTGTCAAACTAACCGCGCGGCATATGCGCCGGGGAAAGATAAGGTGTTAGCCTTTACGGCCAACACCTTATCTTATCCTTGCTCAAGAAATCATCATGGTCGCGGCCAGGAAGCGTCGATCTCCTTAACAGCTGTGTCCAGGTCAATGGAGCCAGCTACGTAGCTGGAGATCTGCTCCCAGAAGGAGCCTGCGCCCACTTCACCGGGCATCAGGTCAGAGCCGTCGAAGCGGAAGCTGGTGGCTTTAGCAACGAGTTCAGCAATACCGCGTTCCATGTCCATGCCGTACATATCCGGGGTTGCGGTCTGGTGGGCCGCCAAAGCGCCGCCGCCCTCCAGAAAACCACTGGCTGACTGCGGTACCGTGAAGTATTCCATCAGGGCTTTCACTTCGGGGCGGTCGTTGAACATCACCATGACGTCGCCGGCCACCAGGAAGGGTTTGCCGTAGGCTTCATCCACAGGGGGGAAGTAGAAGAAACCGTAGTCCACGCCGGCTTTTGCGCCTTCGGGGAAGAAGCCGGTGATGAAGTTACCCTGTTTGTGCATCCAGCACTTGGGCGGTTCTTCGAACATGGGGGCCGGCGAGTCGCCAAAGTAGGTGGAGACGATGGAGGAACGACCGCCGAAGACGTAGTCGTCATTGAACCACAGCGCGCTCCAGGTCTCGATGGCGTTCTTCACTTCTGGTGAATCGAAGGGGAGGGTACCAGCGACCCAGGCATCGTAGTTCTCCAGGGAGGTGGTGCGCAGCATCATTTCTTCGGTCCAGTCGGTGGCGGCCCAGCCGGTGGCGGCACCGGACTCAATGCCGATGCACCAGGGCGTGTCACCATCGTCGGCAATCTGCTGGTTCAGCGCCATCAGTTCGTCCCAGGTAGTGGGGATTGCATACCCGGCGGCTTCCCAATCATCCTTGGGATACCACACCAGGCTCTTGCCATTGAAGCGGTGGAACACACCCGCCTCCACGCCGTTGATGGTGGCCATATCGCGCCAGCTCTGGTTGTACTGCTGGCTCAACCACTCCTCAGACATCCAGGAGGTAACATCCACCACTACCCCTTTTTGCACGTATTGAGTGACTTTGCCCGGTTGTGGGAAGTCGGCGATGTCGGGGGCATCACCAGCATCAACGCGCACCGAGATGGTGGCCTCGAATTCTTTGTTACCGATGTAGTTGACGTCAATACCGGTGGCTTCTTCGAAGGCCGCGACACCACGGTCAAATTTCACGCCGTCCGGGTCGTTGCCTTCCATAGCGCCGTCAACCGTGACCGTCGTCCCAGCATATTCACCGGTCAGTGCTTTCTCAAGAAAACCTCCAGGCATCACCGCAAAGTCCACGTCGGGCGCCTCTTTCGTTGGCTCCTCGGTAGGTGCTTTTGTAGGTGCTGCTGTAGGTGCTTCGGTTGTAGCCGTTTCATTGCCGCAAGCGGTCAAGGTGAAAACGACCAAAAGCAGCAAGACTAATATTGAAAACCAGCGTTTCATCTTTTCTCTCCTTCTAGTTATAGCTGAATAAGAATCCTGAGTAAATTTCAGGCTGTTCCTGGGTTTTTGCCAGGGAGCTACTTAACAATGGTTGAATTCTCTTGCCTTTAAAGCACCACCTCCTTTCATGTCGTGCCTCGCTCAATGAGTTCGGGTTGCAAATTTCTATTCTGGATCTGTCGTGGAGAATCAGATGTCTCTGTCCCGCCTAGGATGGCGGCGCGGTCGTATTGCGGATCACGAGCTCGGTTGGCAGCACTTCGTACACCGGTTCGGTCTCCGGGTTCTCCAATGTCTCGAGCAGCAACTCCACGCCGCGTTGACCCGACTCATAAAGCATCTGGCGCATAGTCGTCAGCCCCAGGATGTCGGCAATCTCGACATCGTCATACCCAACCACAGACAGATCCTGGGGGATGCGCAACCCCAACTGCCGCGCCGCTTCCAGCACTCCCACAGCCTGCATGTCGCTGGACGCAAAGATCGCGGTTGGGCGCTCAGGGAGCGTCAGCAGCTTTCTTGCTGATTCCCGTGCTTCTTGGCGACCATACGAATTCTCATAATACTCTGGGCGGTAGGGAATCCCTGCGGCCTCTAGCGCCCAGCGGTACCCAAACGCGCGATCGCGGCTGGCGGTAAAGCCAAAGGGGTTATCGATCGGATCACTGACAATGCCGATCTTAGTGTGCCCCAGTTTGATCAGATAGTCGGTGACGAGCTTTCCTCCGGCGATATCATCTACAGCAACCTGATGCAGCATACCCAGCGCCGGATGGTGCATATCAATCAATACAATGGGCACACCCGCTTCTGCTAGCAACGGCACCTCCTCATCGGTAGGCGATATCGAGATGATCAGGGCGCCATCCACGCGCTCCTGGCGGGGAATCGTACGAAAGCAGTCGGTGCGCTGCTCCGGCTCCTCTATGTTATGAATGACCAAATCATACTCACTCTTGGCCAGCGTGCGCACCACACCACTCAAGCGTTCTGTGACGGATGGGGTGGTAAAGAAAGGGACAATGACCGCAATGGTCAACGTTCTTCCGGTAGAAAGGCGTTGCGCAACGAGATTAGGGACATAGTCGAGTTCTTTAACGACCTGCATGATTCGCTCGTGTGTCTCTGTATTGACCAGGGGACTGTTAGCTATTGCCCGCGAGACCGTCCCCGGTGACACACCCGCTTTTCGCGCTACATCTCGGACCGTAACTGTTTTCTTGACCATTTTCGTGTATGGAGTCTCTGAAGCCAATTTAATTAAACCGGTTTAATTAAACCGGTTTAATTGTACGCCATTTAACACAGTCTGTCAATACCCGGGACTGGTTCCGTTTAATGGGATAGTATCATAGCGCCGTAAATCGATAGCCCGGAGTAGCCACTATGAGAAAACCGAGCGCGAACAGTTGCCCAGAGTGCGGCAGTGAAGAAGTGAAAAGCCACACGACGTATACGATAAACGCGGGAGAAGAACGGGAAGAGTATGAATGTCAAGACTGTGGCAGTATTTCGGCAACCGGCGTGCCACACATTGCGGCCAACGCCTCCATCACGGCGGCGTCAGCCCCCAGGTACAATGCCATTACTGTATCGCAGCGGTAGAAGTGCGGCGGGGCGATCCAATCCGGCGGGTAGTTCGGCAGGTCGTGGGCGATGTAATCGGCGCGCACCTGGGTGATGGCGGCGTCGGGGAAGAGGTGCAGGTGCAGCCAGCCGTCGCCGAGGGCGTAGACGATGCCGGGTTCGGGGTACAGGTAGGGCGCGCGGCTCGGTTCCGGCGCGCCGAGGGTGACGCCGCGCTGCGTCAGCGCGTCCAGCAACGGGGCGATGGTTGGATGGGTGGGTAAGTCCGTCAAGGAAATGCTGCTGACTTCGTTGCCGACGATCCAGTAGGGGCCGGCGCACTCGCCGACGCCCGTGACGCCGTCAGGCAGCCGGTCGCCGGTCTCCCCGCCGCTCAGGCGCACCCAATCGCCGACACGCGCCACGACTGCGCCGCTGCCGTCGTGGACTTGCGCCTGGCCGTTCTCGACGGTTGCGCTGAAGTCGTGGGGCCAGACCGGCAGGTAACGCCCACCCAGATCGTCGGCGACGACATAAAGACAACTCTGATCTTCCACCAAAGTTCCGTAGCACAGGGCCGCCATGGTCACGCGTTCCCCTTCTGGCGGCGTTTGCCTGGGAAAAGCCAGCGTGGGCGGCGCCAGGGTATTTATGATCTGGCCGTCACGAACAAAGTGGATGATTGTCGAATCCATCTCCGTTTTTTCTACTGGCTCGCCGCTGCCGGGCAATTGCACAATCTCAAAACCCTGCGCCTTCTGAACTGTGACCGTGTACACTGCGCCCGCGCGCTGCACGGCCTGCACGCGATGATTCAATACCCACACCTCAATCACCTGCCCTGTATAAATTGCCTGTTGGCCGGCTTCACCGCAGCGCACGATCGCCGTAGTATTCCACAGACCCAGTTCCCCCCACATGAACAATTCACTGTTCCCGCCATGATAGCGATAGAAGTCTTGCCGAAAGGTCCTGCGCAGCGTTTCAAGCGGCACGTCGCCATAGCGCGGCAGCGACCAGATTTCGGCGGACTGTTCCGCTTCGGTAGGGCGCACCCAATCCGCCACGGTCTGACAGACGGTGAAAGGGACGCTCACTGTCAAGGGTGTTGTCTGTGAGGAGGAGGCCAAACTGGGGGAAGTCGCCGGTTCTGATGGGGCTAGTTCAGGAGACGACGCCGGCGGCATTTGCGCTGGGGCGGTGCAGGCCGACAGTACCATCAAACAGAGTACCATTATCCAGGGTTTTGAAATACGCATAGGTTTTCCTCTCCTTCGGGTTACCATAAGGCCGCCCTAGGCGTGCTGTAGGCCGTTGCATATTCGGCGATTCGGCGCCGGCAGCCGGGCGACACGTCGTCGGGCAAGGCGTCGGGCGCGAACCAGGCCAGGCGTTCTATTTCCCAGGTTTTTCTGTCCGTCAATGCTACTGCATCGCAGGCAAAGACGAGGATGTGATCGCTTCTGCCCTCGTAAAAGTTGGTGTACACGCCGAACAGGCGCAGTGGCCCCAACGTCGCGCCGACTTCCTCGCGGGCCTCGCGGCGGGCGGCGTCTTCGAGCGTCTCGCCGCGTTCCACCTTGCCGCCGGGCAGGTACCACTCCGGTTGATAGGTATGCTGAACGAGCAGAACTTTTCCTTCCTGGAGCAGCAGCAGGCGCACGCCCAACGTCACCGGGCGCGTGAGGCGATAGCGCAGCCGGTTGAGTTGGTAGAGCAGGCGGGGGAACGGCTTCATTGCGGCGAAATCACTGTACGAGGTAGGGTAGGGTCGCCAGCAGCGCCACAAAAGGCAGCGCGCCCAAAATCAGCAGCAGGATCGTGCGCCATAGGGTTGATTTTTGAGTGCATGTATCCATTTTATCACCTTCGTTTCTTTATAGTAGGACTGATGCAAGGCTGGCGCTTTTGCCCCGCAGCGCACGCTCAGGCCGCTGAGACCCTATAAAAATCTCTGCGATCTCCGCGCACTCTGCGGTAAATGAGCCTTGGTTTGCGTGAGTCTTGTATAGGATAGCATACCTTGCTTCTGAGTTCGCCTGTGGAAACCTACAGGTCGCATCATAAAGAGCGTCGTCGAATGAGGGCAAAGGTAACAGTTACTTTTGCCAGAACCAAGACGACGAATGACTCCCAAAAGTTCCTGTCCCTCTTTCTGGGGAACACTGTGCCATCTTCAGGTCATTTGTCATTTGACCTTTTGTCCGTACATTGTAAACTATGTTTCAGACCGGTTATGCACGGGCGGGGTGTT
>JAKQHY010000044.1 GCA_029555965.1 Chloroflexota bacterium
GTGGCTGCCGAAGACGCCCCGGTAGGTGTGCAGTTCGTCCAACACGATATAGCGCAGGCCGCTGAAGAAGCGCACCCACTGGGTATGGTGCGGCAGGATGCCCAGATGTAGCATGTCCGGGTTGGAAACAAGCAATCGGGCTTCTTTACGGATGGCGGCGCGGCGGCTCGTGGGGGTGTCGCCGTCGTAGGGGCGTAGAGCCAACGGAGCTTGCAGTGCGCCGATCCAGCGTTCTAGCGCAGCGATCTGGTCGTGGGCCAGGGCTTTGGTGGGGAAAAGCAGTAGCGCAGTGGCGGTGGGATCGTGCAGGAGGCAGTTGAGGAGGGGCAGCGTGTACCCCAACGTCTTGCCGGACGCCGTGCCGGTCGCCAACACGACGTTGCGCCCGGCGAGCGCGGCATCCACCGCCTGCGCCTGGTGCGTATAGAGCTGCGCGATCCCCTGCGCGCGCCCGGCCGCCACAAGCGCGTCGTCCAGCGCAGGCCAGGGCGCGGACTCGGCGGCGTGACGCGGCAACGTCTGCCACGCCGTCACATTGCGGATGAAGCGCGGGTCGGCGCGAAGGGTGGTCAGCAGAGGTTCCAGGCTGGAAGCGGTCATTGGGATCAATTTTTCTCAACGGATGGAACGGATGGAAACGGATTTCTTTCCGTTAAATCCGTTCAATCCATTGAGGCTAGGATTGCGTCAAATTCATCAGCACGTCAAAGCGGAAGTCGTTGGCGAGTTTTGCCAGTGTGTTGGCAAGGGGGGCGCGGTCGCCGCGAATTTGATCGAGGAGGGTGAGGGTGGCGTCAATGTCGGCGGAGAGGGCCGCTTCGTTAAGGGCGGCGATCCAGGCGGGCGGCAGCCCGGCCAGCGATTGCGGCGTGAGCGGCGCGTCGGACACGGCTTCCGCGGCCGGTTTCTCGTCTTCCACGTAGAGGAAGTGCACACCCAGGTGCTTTTCCAGCATGGCAAAGACCTCCGACTCGCGGAAAGGCTTGCGCAGGAAGTCGTCGCAGCCGTTGGAGAGAATCATTGCGCGGTCTTCCTCAAACGCGCTGGCGGTGAGCGCCACGATGACGGTCGCCTGCCCCTTGACGGTGGCCTTGATGCGCTTGGTGGCCTCGTAGCCGTCCATCACCGGCATCCGCATATCCATCCAGATGAGGTGCGGTTCCCATTCTTCCCACATCTGCACTCCCTGCTGGCCGTTAGGCACGCCGCGCACGTCGAAGCCAAGCGGTTGCAGCAGCTTGATGAGCAACTTGCGGCTCGGCTCGCGGTCTTCGACGACGAGGATACGGTAGGTGGGTTGGTCGGGTGCGAGGCCCAACACTCGGCGTGGCGTCTCTTCACCGGGAACGTCGGCGACGTCGGCGACGCCGGCGCGCACGTCAAATTTGAAGATGCTGCCCCGATCCAGTTCACTTTCCACCGCAAGGGTCCCGCCCATCAGCTTAACAAACTCCAGGCTGATGGGCAACCCCAGACCGGTGCCTTCCTGCGATTTCTGCCCGCTGGTCGTCTGCACAAACGGATCGAAGAGTTTGGCGAGTTCGTCGGGGGCAATGCCCACGCCGGTATCTTGCACCTCAAAGTGAAGAAGATAGGAGTTAGGAGTTAGGAGATAGGAGTTAGGAGACTCCTCACTCCTAACTCCTAACTCCTCACTCCTCACCCGCAACGTCACGCCGCCTTCCGGGGTGAACTTGATCGCATTGCTCAACAGGTTGATGAGCACTTGGCGCAGTTTGCTTTCGTCCGTGCGGACGTACTGCGGCACATCAGCGGCGCAGTCGAAGATAAGCTGCAATCCCTTGTTGGTCGCGCGCAGGTGAAACATGCTTTCCAACGCTTCCAACAGACGGTGCAGGTCGAAGCTTTGCGGGTTGAGGGTGGTGCGGCCGGCCTCAATTTTGGACATTTCCAGCACGTCGTTGATCAACGTGAGCAAATGCTGGCCGCTGCGGTTGATGGTCTCCAGGTTCTCGCGCTGGTCGTCGGTGAGAGTGGGATTGCGGTACATCAGTTCCGAGAAACCCAGGATCGCGTTGAGCGGGGTGCGCAATTCGTGGCTCATGTTCGCCAGGAAGACGCTCTTGGCGCGGTTGGCGGCTTCGGCGGCGCGGGCGGCTTCTTCGGCAATCTCCTTTGCCCGGCGCAGCTCGGCTTCCACCTGCTTGCGCTCGGTGATATCGTGGATCAACAACAGGCGGCCGAATATCGCATTTTGCCGGTCGCGCAGGACGGAGAGGTGAACTTCACAGGGACAGGGAGCGTCCGCAGTTCCCAGGGTGATTTCGGCAACTTGCGTAGTTTCCTGATCCAGGCTGAGGTGTAGCACGGGCCAATCGGCCAACACCTGGGTGATAGGAATGCCAGCCATGTTGGTCAAAGAGAGATTCAACATGCGCTCGGCCATTGGGTTCATGTCAATGATACGAGCCAGCATGTCCAACACCACGACGCCATCGTTGATGTTCTCGACGACCGTATCCAACGCAATCGGCAGGATGTCAAAGACTTGATAGCGGAAAATCCCATAAGCAGCCACCAAACCGCCCACGGCAAACGCGATAGGCATGAGGTCAAGGTGGGGGATGAGCTGGAAACCAAAGGACTGCACAAAGGAGAAAATCCACGGCGCCAACGCGCCGATTAGCAGGGAGAAAAACTGCCCCTGGTACATTCGCGGCGCGCGGATCAACGCCTGAAAGATAAAAATCACCCCCAAGAACAGTAAAATTCCCAAATAAATGTAATGGATGTCCTGCACGGTGGCATTCAGGCGCTGGATGATACCCACAAAGAGGAGCAGTGGTTCCAGCTTGACCATCTGCGCGATGGCAGAATACAAGTACGTCGTCATATTCAGCACGGTGGCAGCTAATGGCTCGGCGATGAGAAGCCCCCACGTCAGCAGGTTGAGCCATTTCTCGCGCCGGGTGTATTTGAGGGTGAAGCCCAACCACGCCAGGGGCATGACGCTGACCCCAATCATACCGAGCAGGTTCCATATCTGATCTAACACCATACTTTGGTTGAACAAACGCAGCAAAGAACAGACCGACCACTCGACAGCCGCCAGCATGTAGAGGGCAAAATATTCCGCGCCCCGGATCGTGCGCCGCTTCCAGGCATAGCCGGCCAGGATCAGCGAGACAACCGTGCCGATCAGGTAGGGGATGATGTAATTAAAAAGTAATTGCCAATCCATTTCGACCTCTTTTAAATTAGGAGGGGCGCGGGGGTGAGGGAGTGAGCGGGTGATGTGAGCTTATCCCAACTCCTATTCCCTATCTTCCGCCGAAACCGGGAGAGTGAAGCTGAATGTGCTCCCCTGGCCCACCACGCTTTGAACGGCAACCTGTCCGCCGAGCCGCAAGGCGATGCGCTGCACGATGGACAATCCCAAACCATGGCCTTCGGCGCGGGTCTGACTGAGCCGTTCAAACGGCGCGAACAGGCGCGCCTGATCTTCGGGGGTAATGCCAGGGCCATTGTCGCGCACCCAGAAACTCACGTAGCCATCCGCCTGGGGCGTGGCGCCCAGTTCGATGTAGGGCGGTTTGCCGCCGTATTTGATAGCATTGCTGATGTAGTTGGCCCACAATTCGGCGATCCAGGGGCCGTGACCCAACGCCGTCGGCCAGGTTTCCGGTTCGATGAGGGTGGCCTCATGACGGGTGAGCATATCCCCCAGACGCGCGCGCGCCTCGGAGACGACGGCGCCCATATTGACCGGCGCCATCTTGACCTGACCCAACTTGCGCACGCTGGCAAGCAACAGGAGTTCGTCAATAATGTTGGTCATGCGCCGCCCATTCTCGGCGATCAGGCCCAGGTTGCGCTGGATGTGTTCCGAAGACATACGATCATAGCGATCCACCAGCAATTCGCTGAAGCCGATCAGGGCCGTCAGAGGATTCTTGAGATCGTGCGCAACGGTATGCGCGTAAGCATCCAGCTCGGCGATCAGACGGTCGCGCGCCACAATCTCCTGCTCCAGTTCCTTTTGGAGGCGGCGCAGGGAAAGGTGCGTTTCAACGCGCGCCAGGACTTCTTCAAACTGGAAGGGCTTGGTGATATAGTCCACCCCGCCGACGGTGAACGCTTTAACTTTGTCCTGCACCTCGTCCAACGCACTAATGAAGATGATGGGGATTTCGCGCGTCGGCTCGTCGGCCTTGAGTTGCTGGCAAACCTCATACCCGCTCATGCCGGGCATGTTGATATCCAGCAGAATCAAATCCGGCGGGACGGCGCGGGTAGTCGTCAACGCCATCGGCCCGTTAACCACCGCGCGGACTTTGTAGCCCTGCTCGGTCAACATATTGGAAAGCAGCCGTAAATTGGCCGCAGTATCATCTACGATCAAGATATTGCCTTTCATCATGGATTCTGTCATGGTACTCCTCGAAAAAATAAGCAAATCGCAAATAACCAGGCCCTCAAAGCGGCGGGCAGCCGACGTTTCAGGATTGGGTCAAGCTCATGATAATGTCAAAACGGAAGTTGTTCACCATGTGCGTGAGCGCGTCGGCCAGGGTCGGTTCCTGGGGGCGAATCTCGGCCACCAAGCCCAGAATCCGGGTGGCGTCGGTTTCGACCGCAGCCTGATGCAGGTCGGCGCGCCAGGTGGGCGGCAGATGATGCAGCGCATCCGGCGCCAGCAGGTCGGACGGTTCCGCCTCAGCGGGCACCGTAGACGGGTGGGCGATTTCCTCGTAGATAAAGCGAATGCCCAGGTGTTTCTCCAACATGCCAAAGATGTCGTCCTCGCGGAAAGGTTTGCGCACAAAGTCGTCGCAGCCCTCGGAAAGAATCACTCGCCGGTCCTCCTCAAACGCACTGGCGGTCAGTGCGATGATGACGGTCGCCTGCCCCTTGGTGGTGGCCTTGATGTGCCGCGTGGCTTCATGTCCATCCATCACCGGCATCCGCATGTCCATCCAGATCAGGTGCGGTTCCCAGGCTTCCCAATATTCGATGGCTTCCGCGCCGTTGTTGGCCTCCCGCAGTTCAAAGCCCAACGGCGCCAGCAGTTGGATCAGCAGTTGACGATTGGTCCACTTGTCCTCGGCTATGAGCAAGCGGTAGGGGCCGCCATCGGCGGCGCGTTGCCCCGGTTCGATGCCGACGACCCGCCGCCGCTCCACCTCTACATGCACCTGCGCGGCGTCGCTAAGCGCCACCTGCACGTCAAAAGAGAACACACTGCCCTGACCAACCACGCTCTTGGCAGTGATCTCCCCGCCCAGCAGGTGGACGTATTGCTGACTGATAGGCAGGCCCAGGCCAGTGCCCTCCTGCGATTTTTGCCCACTGCTCGTCTGCACAAAGGCCGTGAAAAGCCGGCCCAGTTCCTCAGGGGCGATACCGACGCCGGTGTCCTGCACTTCAAAGTGTAAGAGATAGGAGTTAGGAGTTAGGAGATAGGAAAAAGGCGATAGGGAAGATTTATCCGTTGCAGCGGCGTCTTTTCCTATTCCCTCACCCCTATTTCCTATTTCCTCACCCCGCACGCGCAGAATGACGCCGCCCTCTTCGGTGAATTTGATGGCATTGCCCAGCAGGTTGATAAGCACCTGGCGCAGCTTGCTTTCGTCCGTGTAAATGTATTGGGGGACGCCCGGCTCACGCTCAAAGGTGAGTTGCAAGCCCTTTTGGGTAGCGCGCAATTCAAACATATCCTCCAATGCGTCCAACATCCGGTATAGGTCGAAGTGATCCTCATACAGTGTGGTGCGGCCGGCTTCGATTTTGGACATTTCCAGCACGTCATTAATCAGCGTGAGCAAGTGTTGACCGCTGCGGCTGATGGTTTCCAGGTTCTCGCGCTGAGTGGTGGTGATGTGCGGGTCGCGGACGAGCAGTTGCGCGAAGCCCAAAATGGCATTGAGCGGGGTGCGGAGTTCGTGGCTCATGTTCGCCAGGAAGATGCTCTTGGCGCGATTGGCCGCCTCGGCAGCGTCTTTGGCCTGACGCAACTCCTCCTCGGCCTGCTTGCGGGGGGTGACGTCCTCGTAGATGCCGGTCATGCGCAATGGCTGGCCGGCATCATCCCAGGCTACCACACGCCCGCGCTGCAACTGCCAGCGCCAGCCGCCAGCCGTATCCGGCACACGGAACTCGACTTCGTAAAGCGACGCCGCGCCGGAGAGGTGCGCAGTCAGGGCCTGATCGAACTTTTCACGGTCGTCGGGGTGGATTTTTTGCCTGAGCTTTTCCAGTTGTGTTGGCCCGGCCTCCCAACAACATTCTTCATCTTCCGCTTCCTGGTAGGATGAGACCATCAGCTCGTCGGTGCGCAGGTTTTGATCCCACAGGCCCAGACCGGCGGCTTCCATCGCTACTTTCAGACGGTCTTCGCTTTCCCGCAGCGCTTGCTCAGCGACCTTGCGCGCGGTAATGTCCTGCGAAATGCCGGCCATCCGCAGAGGCTTGCCGGTCTCATCATACGCCACAATTTTGCCCCGGAAGAGCACCCACACCCATTCGGCGGTTTTGGCCTGGATGCGCAGTTCCACTTCATACAGAGGGGTTTTGCCGGAAAGGTGATCGTTGAAAGCGTCGGCCATTTTACCCCGGTCATCGGGGTGAACCAGATTTGCAATATCCTCGAAGCAGGTGGCTCCCTCTTCGTGAGAATAGCCCAGATGTTCCCACCAATCGTAGTTCATAATTTGCTCGTCGGTGAGCAGGTTCAGATCCCACATCCCCAGACCCGCGCCCTCAATCGCCAATTGCAGCCGCTCGCGGCTTTCGCGCAGTTCACGCTCGGCCTTGCGCCGCTCCGTAATGTCTACCAGGGTGCCCTGCAAGAATTCGGGAACGCCCTCTTCATTGTAAGTAAGCGTGGCGCGGATGGAGACGTAGATGACGCTGCCGTCTCCACGTTTGAAGCGCGTCTCGAAGTCGGAGACCGGCCCGGCATGGATGTGTTGGAGCAAGCGATCGTGACCGGTAGGGTCAAGGTAGAGAGACGCCAGGGAGGCCTCGTCAGGGGCCAGCGAGTCCAATTCCAACAAGTCGCGCAGCGTGGGGTTGGCATCCACAATCAGGCCGCCCGGCGTCGCGCGGAATATGCCGATGGGGGAACGGTTGAACAGTTCCCGGTAGCGCACCTCGCTTTCCCGTAGTTCCGCTTCGGCGCGCGCCTTTTCCAGCGCCTGGGCCGCCGCCGAAGCGGCGCTGAGCGCCAGGTTGACTTCTTCCTGAGTGAAGTCGCGCGGCTTGAGCGAGTCCAACCCAATCGTACCCATCACCTCCCCGCGCACAATGAGGGGCAAGAGCAGGATGGAATATACGCCACGCTCGCGCATCAGAGTATGCGCGCTGGCTAGGCGTGGGTCGTGCTGCGCGTCCGTGATAGCCAACGGCACTTTGCGTTCCAGCACATATTGGGTTGAAGCATTGCCGACAATGGGAATGACGGCGTTGATTGCCTTCGGGCCATCAGGATCGAGTTGGTATTCTGCCACGACGGTCAGCGATTGCCGGTCGGCGGCCAGCATGGCGGCGGCCGCCTGGGGGATATCGAAAGCCAGCGCCAGCTCACGGCAGACGGCCTCGAGGATGGCCTGGGGCGCCAATTGTGATGTAGTCGCCGCGATGACGCGGTTGAGCAAGGCCAGTTCTCGATTGCGGCGCGCGCGCTCTTCTCCCACCCAACGTAGCCGTTCCTGAGCGCGTTTGCGCTCGGCCAGTTCTTGCTGTACCTGCGTGTAAAGCTGCGCGTTTTCAACCCCCACACCGATCTGTTGCCCGATGGCAAACAACAGCGCCTGTTCCTCCGGCGGAAAGGGATGCTCCTGTAACATTCCCAGAAACAACGCCCCTAAAACCTGCTCCTTGGAAATGATGGGGGTTGCAGCCAGGGTTTGGATCTGGCGTTCTGTCATGAAAGGCGCCAGGCGCGCCGTGTCGTACTCTGTCATACGCATAGCAACCGTTTGCCGCTCGGCGACGGCCTGTCCGATGATCCCTTCACCCGATTGCAATTGGCGCGCCGCAGCAGCCCAGGCCTCTCCCATCCCCTGCTGCACTCGCAGGGTCATGGAGTGATCCACCGGGTTCAGGAAGAAAATGGCCCCCACCTCTGCGCCCATACGGATTAAGATCTCCTCAAGTACATCTCGCAAAGTGACATCCAAATCCAACGAGCGATTCACCACCCCGGCAATAGCATTCAGGGTTGCCAGTTCGTGCGTTCGGTTAGCGACGTCGCGTTCCAGAGCGCCATAGGAAGCATGCAGTTTCGCGGCCATCGCATTAAATTGCCGGGCCAGCGCCTCAATTTCGTCGCCGGTGCGCGCGACGGTGAGTTGATCAAAGTTGCCGCTGGCGACGCCATCCACCGCTGTCATCAAGTCGGTAATGGGACGGGTGATCTTGCGTGCGCCAATGGCGATGACGACAGTAGGGACGAGGACGCCTAACGCCAACAGCAAGGCCAGCGCGCCCAAATAGCCCCGACTGTAATCCAGCATACTGATCCAATCTGTCTCAGTGATGAGATACCAGGACGTATCCGGGATAGGCGTGAAACCGATCACTACCTGCTCGCCCTCAATATTCCGGGTCTGGAGCACCCCGGTCGTGCCACTCAAAACTTGCTGCACCGGCACCCACGCCGAAAAATCGGCGCCCACGTACTGCGCCTCTTGGTGATAAATGACGCGCCCGGTACTATCTACAATTATCCCCCGTAATGCGCTGTCGTTTTCGCCAAACGGGTTTAGTGCGTTGATCATCTTCAGCGGCAGCAACACCGCCACCATCCCATACCGCATACTGGTTGAACTGAAAACAGGAATGGAGAGAACGATCAACTGAATCTCATCCGGCCCATACGTGACCACATCCGACAGCACCGGTTGAACCGATTCGGCGAGCAGTGAACGCAACACGGCCCGGTAATACGGGTAGTCTGCCCAACTGTCACCAATTGTCGCCAGCTCCGCCGGGTAAGCAGCAATGACCCTTCCCATAGAATCCAGTTTCACGACGCCTGGCAGGCCTATCTTCTCGGAGACCATCGCGCCGTTAGCCACTGCTATCAAGGCGTTTCTTTGTTGTGCCGTCCCCCCACTAAACAGTTGCGGCTCGTGCGCCAACAGATTGATAGGTTCGATAAAGTTATCTATGATGCGCGCGACGTCGTTGGCGGTCAGATAGGTGAACGTCATGCTCTGGTCAATGGCGGCAGTCTTGGTGGTTTCGGCCAGCGCGAAGAAGATGACCAGCGCCACCAGACAGAGGATAATGCCCGTGGGGATAAACGACCACGCGACAATTTTAGCCCGCAAGCTTTTTCCCCGGCGTCTGCGCTTCACGATATGCACTCCTATTTTTGTCCCACAGCCTTTTTTATCCTTCACTGCGGCGCTCACTCCCATAATGAATTACGTAACAATCATAGTCTAGTTGTCACAGAACACAACGTTTTAACCACCAGATATTTTCAGAATCTTTCTGAAATCCAGCGCCACATACGGCACGTCCTCCGCGATCCGGCGCGCGCGCTCCGGCATAAAGCGGGCGATCCACGGATCGTCATTCTCCGGCGTGGCATACGGGGCAACCATCAGATAGAGGTTCACTTCCAGCAACTTGAGGAAGTAAGGCAGTTGCCCCGCCCAGAACGGCGCGAGCGACTTTTCCGCCAGATAGCCCCGCAGATAACACCGCAAAAAATGTTCTGCGAACGCGCCACTATCTGCGCCATCATACAAGACCAGCGCGTCGAGTACGCTCATAGCAATATCCATCCCATACCAGCCATAGACGCAGTCGTCGAAGTCGAACACCGTGATGGTGCGCGTCGCCGGATCCACAAAACAGTTGCCACCGTGAAAATCGCCGTGGATCAGCCCATAGCTTTCAGCATCCCGTGGCAGTGTGGCGAGGTAGTCCAACAGCGCGCGGCGCTTTTCCAACACGAAGGCGTAAGCCGGATTGGTCGGCGCCGGTTGATGGTAACAGTTGATAGGAACATCCCACGTGGGCCGACGCAAGGACTCGTCGGGCGGCATATACGTTTGCGCGACCGCGTGCAGCTTGCCGAGCGTCTGCCCCAGGCGCGTGATGAGCGCGTCGTCCCAGGCGCCCCAGGCCAGCGTCTCGCCGCGAACGCCGGGCGCTTTGGGAAACACGGTGAGCAGCGGCCCCTTCGCGTCATCCCCCACCGCCTCGATCAGGCGACCATGACGGGATGGCACCGGGCCGGCGACGGACGCGCCGTGGTCCGCCAGGTGACGCATCCAGGCGAGGATGGCGCGCATTGCCTGCATATCCACGTCCGGGTCGGGCGGGGTAACGCGGAGCACGTATTCCCGCCCATCGCGGCGGAATTCGTACACACGGCTGAAATGGCCGCCCGCCAGCGGCGTCAGAGAAGCTACCGTGAAATCATAGCAGTGTGCGGCATAAGTCAAAATAGGATCAGACATTGTTTTTCTCTCTCCTGTCTTCAACGGATTCAGCCGATTCGCGCGGATTTTTCCGTTGAATCCGTTCAATCCGTTGATAAGAACCAGCGCGGGACAAAGGCGCGCAAGCGGGGCAACAGCTCGCGCAAGTCCGGCAGCACAAGGTCAACCGCGTCCCCCACCTCCGGCGGATGCGGTGCGACAGCCACGCGCACCGCCGCCCGCGCGAACAACGGCAGGTCGCTGCGCGAGTCGCCGACGGCCAGCGTCTCGTCCGGCCAGACGCCCAATGCGGTCTGAAGCTGCGCCATAAGTTCACCCTTAGCGTGGATCGGCGCCGTAGCTTTCACCTCGCCCGTCACCGCCGGCGCGTCGCCGCCATTGAAGCCGAGCACGTTGCCGCAGAAGTGCGCGATCCCCAGCTCCGCCGCCACCATCTCCGCGTGCAGCAACAGTCCAGAGCTGATGATGGCGATCTCCACCCCGTGCGCCTGCAACGCGCGCACGGCCTCCCGCGCGCCGGGGATGTAGGCATCGGCGCGCAAGAACTGCTCCAACGTCGCGCGCGACGTCCCGCGCCACAGTTCCGCATCGGCGCGGAGCCAATCCTCATAAGCTAACTCCCCACTAAGGCCGGCGGCAGTGATCACTTCCGCCTCCGCCATCACCCCCAGGCAGCGATGGAGATACACGTAAGGGTCGCGCTCCACCTTGAGCGTGCCATCCAGATCAAAAACAGCCAGTTTGAGCATAGGATTCCTTTGATGTGAGTAATGGGTAACTGGTAATCGGAAACTGGTAACTGCTCTCTGATTACCGATTTCCGATCGCCGATCACCGATTTCCGGTTTCTGTACGCAGTATAAAAGGTATTCCCTGCCGCGCAACAATGCTTGTCACGTACCCGTCTCGCATTATACTCAGGGGTTGAAAACAAGAAACATACAACGTAACACCGGAATCTTACGTATATTTGCTATTCGTTATTTGCTTAAGGAGATGGTATGCCCCTGGTCGAAGTTCGCAACCTGGTAAAACGCTATACGCCTGATGGCCCCAACGCGGTGGATGACGTATCCTTCGACATCCACGCCGGTGAGATGTTCAGCTTGCTCGGTCCGAATGGCGCGGGCAAGACGACAGCGATCTCGATGATCAGCACGCTGCTGTCGCCCACGTCCGGCGCGGTGACGGTGGACGGCCACAACACGCAAAAGTCGCCGATGGATGTGCGGCGCGTCATCGGCGTCGTGCCGCAGGAATTGGCGCTCTACGACGACATGACCGCCCGCGAAAACCTCCAATTCTGGGGCGAGATGCGCGGGATGGGCGGCGCGGAACTCAAGCGCGAGATCGTCGAAAAGCTTGCCCTGACCGATCTGACCGACCGGGCCAAAGACCGCGTCGGCACGTTCTCCGGCGGGATGAAGCGCCGCCTCAATCTGGCGGTGGGACTGCTGGGGAATCCCAAGCTGATGATGCTCGACGAGCCGACAGTCGCTATTGATCCGCAGAGTCGCCGTTACATTCTGGATTGGGTCAAGAAGATGAGCCAGGGCGGGGTGACGGTGCTCTACACCACCCACTACATGGAAGAGGCGCAGGAACTCAGTGACCGCATCGGCATCATTGACCACGGCAAGCTCATCGCCCTGGGGACGCTGGACGAGTTGACGCAGTCGGTTGGTCAGCACGAAACGCTGGTCCTCACGCTCACCCAAGAGGGGGGCGGCGCGGACCTGGCAGCGGCCCTGGAAACCCACACGGACATCCTCCAGGCCGGCGCCGACAACGGCGAAGTGGTGCTCAACGTCACCTCAGCCGAGGCCTCCCTGGCGTCGGTCATTGCCACCGCGTCGGGCCTGGGACTCAGCGTCCGCACCATCGAAATCCGCGAACCGAACCTGGAAACGGTGTTCCTGCACCTCACGGGCCGAGCGTTGCGGGATTAGGAGTTGCGAGTTGCGAGTGAGGAGTGAGGAGTGAGGAGTTGCAAGTTGCCTCATTCCTAACTCCTAACTCCTAACTCCTAACTCCTCATTCCTAACTCCTAACTCCTCAAGGGGGATTTATGCGTAAATTGTGGGTGTTATCCTTAAAAGAAATCCTGCTCACCGTGCGCGACGTGGGGGTGCTGGTGATGATGTTAGCGACGCCCTTGGCGATCACGCTGGTGATGGCGGCGGCGTTTGGAACCGGCGGCGACGACGCCCCGTTGGAATCCATCCCCGTGCTGCTGCTGAACCAGGACGTGGGCGTGATGGGGAAGACGTTGGTGGACATCTTCTACTCTGACGCGGTGGGCGACCTGGTGACGCCGGAGTTGGTGACAGATGAGGCTGCCGCCCGCGCTCGCGTGGATGAGGACGACGTGGCCGCCCTCGTCATCATCCCGGCGGACTTCAGCGCGCGCGTGTTCCCGATGGGGGCGCTGGCGCAGCAGATCGCCGGCGTGGACGTGACGAAGGTGACCTCCGATACGGTGTTGACGCCGGAGCAGCAGATCAAGATGGGGATGGCCTTTCTCCAAAGCCAGAATCTTGAGAATGCCGATCCCGTTGTTGTGGAAGTCTACGCCAGCCCCGATTGGCGCATCAGCTCGGCGGTGGTCAAGAGCATCGTCAGCCAGGGGTTGGAAATCCTGAACATTCAGATCGCCGGGACGAACGCCATCATCGCGCGGCTGGCGGAAGCGCCGACGCAGTCGGAGGCGTCGTCTGATAATTTCGCGCAGATGGCGGGCGCGTTCCAGATGCAGGCCGGCGGCAATGCGCAAACCGCCGACCTCCCCATCAACCTGCATATCACCTCCAGCACGGGGCGGCGTTTTAGCTGGCTTGGCTATTACGCCTCGGCGATGGCCGTGACGTTCCTGATGTTCGCCGTGACCTCCGGCGGGCGCACGTTGCTGTTGGAGCGGCGGCTCGGCACGCTCCCGCGCCTGCTCATCACTCCGACGCCCGCGCTCACCATCCTGCTTGGCAAGATGGGCGGCGTCATCCTCAGCGGGGTACTCCAACTTTGCGTCCTTTGGGGCGCGACGAGCGTCATTGGCGCGTACTGGGGCGCGCCGTTGAGCGTGCTGCTGGCGATTCTGGTCATCGTGCCGTGCGCGTCCGGCGTCGGCGCGATCATCTCCGCGTGGGCCAAATCGCCGGGGCAGGCCAGCGCCATCGGCGCGGCCGTCACCCTGATCGGCAGCGCGCTCGGCGGCGGCTTCGTCGTCCGCTGGAGCCTGCCGCTGTGGGTGCAGTACGCCAGCCTCGTCACCCCCGTCGGTTGGAGCATCGAAATCCTGGGCCGCCTGCAAGCCGGGCAATCCCTCGTCCGCGTCCTCCCCTGGCTCGGCGGCGCGCTGGCGCTGACGGCGGTGTTTTACGGCATCGCGCTCGTGGGGTTCAGGCGGCAGTTTGAGTGAGGAAAAAGCGGATCAGCGGATCGACGGATCAGCGGATCTGCGAATTACGAATTACGAATTACGAATTTCCAATTTCCCAATCCCAATCCCCCAATCCCCCAATCCCCAATCCCTAATCACGAAAGGAATACACAATGCACCGACTTTGGGCTATGATTCGCACAGAATTCAGGCGGCAGTTGGACGGGCCGATTGCCTGGTTGTTCTTTTTGATCCTACCCTTGTTGTTCACGGCAGTCGTAGGCGCGGGGTTAAGCGGCACGATGGGCGGCGACGAGGTGGAGCCGGAAGAGCTGCGGTTGACGTTGTACGTGATTCAGGAGGACGCCGGCCCGCTGGTGGACGCGCTTTTCGACGCTCTGGAAGCAGCGAACTTCAACCCGGAAACGACCGACGCGCTCCCCGATGATGCCTTCGGGTTGATCGTTCCGGCGGATTTCTCGGCGCGGCTGCTCGCGGGCGACGAGGCGACGCTGACGTTCCACACGCTGCCGGAGAGCAGCAACAGCCCCGTCGCGGAGCAATCGCTGGCAGCGGCGCGGGGACGACTCGGCGGCGCGGCGCTGGTGGCGCGCACCGGTCTGGAGCAGGCGCGCGAGGCCGGTCTCGTCGTCACGCCGGAAGAGGAAGCAACGTTCTTCGCCGACCTGCTCACGGAAACGCTGATCGCCACGGAGCACCCGCCCGCCGTGGCGGAGATGCGCTGGCCGGAAGGGGTGTCAGCATCGGACGATGAACCGGCGATGGCGAACAGCGCCGAGCACGCTTCTGCCGGGCAAATGGTTACCTGGGTGCAGACGACGTTGCTGGGCGCGGCGGAAATCCTGGTGGACGAGCGATTGCGCGGCACGCTCAAGCGCATGTTGATTATGCCGACCTCGCGCGCCGCCATTCTCGGCGGCAAGCTGCTGGCGAGCCTGCTGTTGGGCCTGGCGCAGATTGCCATCCTGATCGGCGGCGGCGCGCTGCTGTTCGGCGTCGGCTGGGGGCGCGCCCCGCTG
>JAKQHY010000050.1 GCA_029555965.1 Chloroflexota bacterium
TGACTATCTGAACCATACGAGTTTCCTTTACAAAAAGCGTTATTTCATTGACGCCGATCAGTTATGTTAACTTTTAATGGTTTAGGTAAGCCGTTCTGCAAGTCTACTATGTAGATGTGTGATTCCGTGTATCCAAACTCCCCGGCTTTGTTAAGATAAGCAGGGAATGCTATTGTGTGATTATCAGGCGCCCAACTGACATACGGTAGCCACCATTCTGAATGGTATCTATCTTCAGGCGTTTCAGCCTGACTCAGAAAAACCTCCATAGAAGGGAACGCTCGAATTTCCTGGGTTTGGGTGTCCATGATCTTGTAATCTTTATCTCCATAGCCCAATTTGTACAGAAGATACTTTCCATTTGGAGACAATGAATTGACCCATGGATGAGATTTGTCAGTGGGTACATTTATCAAGTTCAAGTCAAGAAGATCCATGATGTATATCTCATCCGTGTCGGAAACGAAAGCGACCACCCCGGTATTGGATGCTACAAAATTACCGCCTACTCTTTTTATCAATCCAGTGTAGATGATTTGTCTGTTTTTACCATCAGCGTCTATGGTTTCCAGTTGGTAGGGAGCATTATCTTTTAATGTGGTGTTACATATATCACTACCCGGATCCAGTTTAGATGAGTTTGTGAATGAATAGATGATTCTAGTACCGTTGAGTGTCCATCTCGGGTTAAATTCGTAGCCCCGGCTTTCAGAGGTAAGGTTGATTAACTCCCCACTGTTGGTATTGGCCAGGTAAATGTCTCGATCTGGATGTTCATGGCAAGTTGAAAAAAGCAACCACTCACCATTTGGCGACCAGAAGATGTCGGATAGATCGAAAGCGTCTACGTCAGGCACGAGCAGACGAGAGGGTGAATCAGTGCCGATACCGACAATGTAGATACCGTCATAGCGGACATAAGCAATCTTTGTTCCATCAGGCGACCACGCAAGTTTGCGGTAACCCCACACGTAGCTGGCAATGCGTCTCTGATTACCTCCATCAATATCAACAAGACACAGGTCGGCTGCACGAGAGGAGTACTCGGAGTAGGGATATGCAGGCTTCATATATTCATCGTAGATTGCTATATCGAAGCGAGACCAACCTTGGGTATCGCCCTCAAAATAGCAAATGTGGGCTAATGACTCTCCATCAGGTGACCAACTTGGCATATCTTCTTCTGGGATGGGTGGTGGTTTATAAAAACAATATGCACGGCAGCAAAGACAGCAGCAAAGACAGAAGGCAATTACACCTAGAACGCAGAGCCGTTTAGTAGAGATTGAGGATTTCAACGTCTTGTTTGAGATTGAATGTGGATGTGTTTACGCGCTAACGCTTCTTCGCCGGCGTCGGTTCGGGCAGATCAGGCTGAATACCCTTGGTGATAGGCGGCGGTGGCGGCGGTGGCGTGGGCAGATCGGGACGGATGCCGCGCGTGACCGGCTCCGGCGTCGGCGTGGGGGGCGGCTCGGTGGGGCGGATGCCGGCTGGGGTGGCCGTCGGATCGTCGGGGCGAATGCCAGTTTCGATAGCCGATGTCGGCGTGGCCGTCGGATCGTCGGGTTGGATGCCCTTCGTCTTCGGCTCGATCAGACGGCACGCGGCCGCGCCGAGGGCGGCCAGCATTGCGGCGGCGGCCTTGCCGAGGAAGGCGCGGCGCTCCGGGTCGGGGACTTGCGTGTGAGCGATGGCGGCGGTCAATTGCGCTTCCGGGATGGTGTTGAGCATCAGCGTTTCGGCCATCGTCAATTCCAATCCGATTTCTTGCGCAGCGGCGGCGCGTTTTGTCAGTAGCGTCTGCCGGAAGTCGGGATCCACGGCGGCCTTTTTGACCAGCACCTCCACGCCGCGCGGGATGTCGCCGGCGGGCCGTCCCGGCGCGGGAGGCCGTCCCCCGACGATGGTGGTGCGGACGGACTCGCCCTCTGTCGGGCGCGTCGCCGATTTGGGTGTGTTTTCTGTATCGCGTTTCATTACGGCTTCTCCTTTCGTATAACACAAATGCTTGGAGAGAACTAAGGGTCCGTAAATTTATAAGTTCCCGTTTTTCACTGGGAAAATACGGCAAAATTCGGGAAGTTATTCTTTTACAGACCCTAAGGATATTGTAGCCCTGTATGACGGCGGAGCAAATGCATCAACAATCTTTACTTTAGTCCCAGGTGGGGTATAGTAAAGAGGAATGGGGGAGCGGGGATTAAGGAATCCCTTAATACCTATTATGCGCGTCGTCCTGAGCGCAGCGAAGGGTCTTATGCCGTCGGGCAAGATTTCGAGCGAAGCGAGAAATGACGTGACAGACTGATGGATGAGGGAGTGTTTGCGGGTGAAACGTAGGATCGCGCCGATTTTTATTACCGTTCTGGTTTGTTTGACGCTGACCGGTTGCGTCGTCAATCGTCCCGCCGCGCCGCCGCGCGCGGTGGATGGGTTGCTCGATCTGCGGCAGTGGGACTTCGCGCGCGATGGTTCCCTCAACCTGGATGGCGAGTGGTTCTTCGACTGGGGGGCGCTGGCTTCCGAGGTCACGCCTTCCCCGGCGTCGGCAGCGCGATTCGCCGTGCCGGCTTCGTGGCATACGTATCGGGGTGTGGATGGCAAGCCGGTAGGGCCGTATGGGTATGCTACTTTGCGCCTGCGCGTGCTGTTGCCGTCGGATACCCCCCCACTGCAACTGTATCTCAGTAGCTCGTTGACCGCCCACCGCCTGCAAGTGTTGGATACGGCGGGCCGCCCTTTGACCGAGGTGTTGGCGGGTGGGCGTGTGGCGGTCACCCCGTCCGATGCCGTGCCAGCGCGTGCGCCGAGCGTTCTTTCCCCTGAACCGGCTTCGGAATGGCTCATCGTGTGGGAAATCAGCAACTTTCACAATCCCTCGGTGGGCGGCCCGACGCGTAGCCCACGCCTGGGGGTGGCAACTCAGCTACAGCAAGAACTGATGTTCGCGCGCATGAGCAGCGCCGTTGCCATCGGTATTATGGTTGCTCTATGGCTTTACCACCTGACACTGTTTGTTCTGCGACCCCGCGACCGGGCGGCGTTCTGGTTTTCATGGGTGTGCTTGCTCCTGGTGGCGCGCACTGTCGCTGCCGAACATTACTTAGAACTGTTCTTTTCTCCTACTGCTCTGTGGCCGCTGACGCAAAAGCTCGAGATTCTAGGGTTTTATGCCGGCATACCGGCCTTCATGTGTTTTGTGCATAGCATGTTCACCCCCCAGGCCGATAACCGGGCGTTTCGCATCCTGGTTGGCATTGGCGCCGGCTTCGTGGCGTTGGTGTTAGTGACGCCGCCCCGGATTTATTTGCATACAGTATTTGTTTACGAGATTTTTACCGCGTTCGCAATTGTTTGGACTTCCTATGTCCTTTTACGTGCGCTTCAAGCCAAGAACTTTTCGGCATGGTGGCTCATCGGTGGATTTGTCGTGCTGGTTTTGTCCGTCATCAACGACATCCTCAGAAGCGAGCGTTGGTTGAACACGATTTACTTGACGCAGTATGGCTTTTCTTTTTTCACTCTCTTTCAGGCGTTGGTAATCGCGGTGGGGAATCAACGCGCGCACACACAGGCGGAAACGTTGGCCGTAGACCTGGCGCAGAGTGAAAAGAAATACCGCGCCCTGTTTGAAGATTCGCGTGACGCGATTTTCATCATCTCCCGAGAGGGCCGGTTGGCCGACGCCAATCCGGCGATGTTGGAGTTGTTCGGCTATACTATGCCGGAGATTTTGCAGTTGGATGTGCAAAAGGCCCTGATAGACCCACAAGTAACACAACGCTTTCGAGATATTATAGAAAAGAATGGTTCCATCCGCAATTTCGAAATGCAACTACGCAAAAAAGATGGGGCCTGGCTGGATTGTCTCATTTCGGCCACGCTCCGGTGGGGGGATGAAGGGCGAATTATTGGCTACCAGGGCATCTTGCAGGATGTGACCGAGCGCAAGCGCATCGAGATGGAATTGGACCGCTATCGTGAACGCCTCGAAGACCTGGTGGACGAGCGCACCGCAGCTCTCCAAACCCTCATTGACGTCAGCCGCGAACTGTCGGCTCAGTTGGATATGCAGAGCTTGCTGGCGCGGGTGGCCCAGCAAACCTCGCGGCTGATGTATGTTGAGAATATGCTCATTGCACTGTATGATCCGGCACGCCACGAGATCGAGTTTGTTCTGAGCATGAATCCGGCAGAAGCCATCGTGGGTGAGCGTCGCCCCGCCAATGTAGGCTTGATCGGGCAGATCGTTCAATCGGGGCAACCGCTGTGGCTGGCGCCCAGCATTGCCCGGCGTAAAGGCCAGATTACTGAAGAGCCGGTTGGCCCGGAGGCGGCGGCGTGGTTAGGCGCGCCCTTGTTGGTGGGCAACCGGGTGCTGGGCGCGATCGTAGTGCAGCATTACACCGACCCGGACGTTTACACCGAGCGTCATGTCGCTTTGCTGCAATCCATTGCCAACCAGACCGCCATCGCGCTGGATAACGCGCGGCTGTATCAAGCTGCCGAAGAGGCGCGGGCGGCGGCGGAATCGGCCTCGCAGGCCAAGAGCGCGTTCCTCGCCACGATGAGCCACGAAATCCGCACCCCCATGAATGGCGTCATCGGCATGACCAGCCTGCTGCTGGACACCCCCTTGACCCCGGAGCAGCGGGAATTCACCGAAACCATCCGCGCCAGCGGCGATACGCTGTTGGCTATTATCAACGACATCCTTGACTTTTCTAAGATCGAAGCCGGGCGGATGGAGTTGGAGCATCAGCCGTTCAACGTGCGCGAGTGTGTGGAGAATTCGCTCGATTTGTTAGCAGCGACGGCCGTCGCCAAGGGCCTGGAAATGGCGTATTTACTGGCTCCCCAGACGCCTACCGCCATCGTCGGCGATGTGACCCGCGTGCGGCAAGTCTTGACCAATCTATTGAATAACGCCATTAAATTCACCGATGTGGGCGAGATTGTTGTCTCCGTCGAGTCGGTACTTTTACAACGTGAAGAGCAAGTCGCCAACCTCGGTTCTCCAGCCTCCAGCTCGGACCGGGGATTGTATGAAATGCACTTCACTGTGCGTGATACTGGCATTGGTATCCCGGCGGAGCGATTGGATCGCCTGTTTCAGCCCTTTAGTCAGGTAGATAGCTCCACGACGCGCAAGTATGGTGGAACGGGTTTGGGCCTGGTTATCAGCCAACGGTTAGTCGAGTTAATGGGAGGTAAGTTGTGGGTAGAAAGTCAGGAAGGCGTGGGGAGCACCTTTCATTTTACTATGCGCGCCCCGGCCGCTTCCCTGACCCGTCCACTGTACCTGCATCGCGTATCCCCCGACCTGCGGGATAAGCGCGTGTTGATCGTGGATGATAACGCCACCAACCGGCGTATCCTAACGCTTCAGACGCAAGCCTGGGGGATGCTGCCGACGGCGACCGCTTCGCCCCTGGAAGCGCTGGCGTGGGTGCAGCGCGGCGATCCCTACGATATCGTCTTGCTCGATCATCACATGCCAGAGATGGATGGCGCTTCCCTTGCGATTGCCCTCCATGCTGCGCGCCCGCAATTGTGGCTCGTTATGTTAAGCTCGCTTGGCAGGCAAGAAATTGGCGCGGTGGAAGAATTATTTGCCGGTTATCTGGTTAAGCCGCTCAAAGCCGCGCAGCTGTACGATGTGTTGACCGGCATTTTTGTGGTAGGCAATCCCTCCGGTGTGGCGTCCGCCCATGTTTCCCCATTTGACGGAGGGATGGGACGCCGTATGCCCTTGCGAATTCTTCTGGTGGAGGACAATGCGGTTAACCAAAAATTGGGATTATTGCTCCTGGAGCGGCTTGGCTATCGCGCTGACGTGGCCGGCAACGGCTTGGAAGCGATTGACGCGGCGCAGCGGCAGCCCTACGATGTGATCTTGATGGACGTGCAAATGCCGGAGCTGGACGGCTGGGAAGCGACGCGCCGCATCCGCCAGGGCATGACCTATCAGGGTCGGCAACCGCACATCATTGCGATGACGGCAAACGTGACGCCGGAGGGGCGGGCCGCCTGTTTTGCGTCCGGCATGAACGACTACATTACCAAACCCGTGCAGGTGGAGGACTTGATCGCAGCGTTGAATCGGACCCAGTCGCCGGCGTTGGAGGAGTTGTTGGAGGCTGAGTCAGCACATCCGGTGGACGAAGCGCCGGAAGTCCCCCTAGAGTTCGACGCTGCTTCAGCGGAGCTTCTGTCCATTGCCGTGTTGAAAAACTTGCACGCGGCGTTGGGCCGCCGGGCGGGGCAGAAGTTGGCGGCGCTGATCGCTGCGTTCTATGAAAGTGCCGAACGTTTGCTTGCGGAGATGCAGCAGGCATTCGACTGCGCCGACCGAGAGACGCTGCACCGCGCCGCGCACTCCCTCAAATCCACCGCCGCCTCCATGGGTGCGCTGTCCCTATCCGACCTGGCGCGCACCATAGAATACGCCACTGCCGACGCCATCCCCGATACCGCCGGCGACTTCATCGCCCAGGCTGTGGCCCTTTATCCCCAGGTGAAGGCGGCGCTGGAAGCGTTTGGGGACAGGGAAATCAGAAATGAGTAATGAGAAATGAGAAATGAGAAATGAGTAAGAAGTCGCTCAACTCATTACTCATTACCCATTACTCATTACCCAACTTACATTATATTCCGTGCCTGCATCGGGCAGCGCGATTTGTGGGGGGCGCAGCTCCCAATGACCGGGCAACCCTAATTCCTGGGCGGTCAGCGCGAAGTGAGTCATAGCGATGCCCATGTCAATGCGCTGCATGTCTGCAATTTTGACCAGGCCGAGCGTTTGTTTGCCGTAGCCCGGCGTGCGTTGCAGGTAGAGCTGCCACGCGCCGTTGCCTTTGACGATGCGCCATGGTTGTTTGTTCGACGCCGACGGCCCCCGGCGCACCATATCCAGCACTGGCGCGTACTCCTCGGCGGCCTCGCGGGGCAGGGGATGGGCGAAGTCGCCGTCGAAGAACAACGCCTCCCACAGCTTGCGCTGATCCGATCCGGCGCCCTGGCGGACGAGCCGATCCACCCAGCGCGGCTTTTCGGAGGCTTCCCCCACGGCGACCACGGCGGGCACGATCTCATCGTCGCGGGCGGCGACCTTCTGGGCGAAGCTGCTCTTGGTGAAGCTGCCGCCGAGCCAGCACGTTCCCAGCTCCAAATCGGTGGCGCACAGCACCACCCGCTCCATCCACTCGCCGAAATCCTCCATATCCCGCGCGCCGCCGCGCACCGCGCCAACGATGAAAGCCGTCGCGCCCTTGATGAAGCCGTAAGTCCCCAGCCCTTTGAGAGCGCCGCGATCCTCTTCGGTGGCAGCGATCAACTCAAGGCGCACCGCACTTCCAAACGGCGGACCGGGCAGCGCAGCGATAAAGTCTTGCAGGGCTTGCCGTTGGGCGGCCTCCAGCGGCTCGCCCGTGTAGCTCCGGCAGGAATACCGGCGAGAAATAAGTGTAGTGATAGCATTTTGATAAGACATTGTGATCTCCTGAATGACGAATTACGAATGGCGAATAGCGAATGTCCGATTCTCAATCCCCAATCCCTAGTCCCTAATCCCTGATTACCAATTTCCTCCCACAAGATTATGGAGAACTTCATCTTTGTCAAGCGAGGACTCAAATGACACTAGCGTTCAAAGGTTGGGTGCGTACCTCTCTCATAGACTTTCCCGGCCACATTGCGACGGTCTTGTTCACTGGCGGCTGCAACTTCCGCTGCCCGATGTGCCACAACGCGGACCTGGTGCTTCGTCCCGGCGACTTGCCGACGCTGCCGGACGCCGAGCTTTGGGCGTTCCTCGAAAAGCGGGTGGGCAAAGTGACCGGCGTCGTCGTCACCGGCGGGGAGCCGACGTTGCAGCCGGAGTTGCCGGATTTCTTGCAGCGCGTGCGGGCGCTGGGCTACGCGGTCAAGCTCGACACCAATGGCTATCGTCCCGACGTGCTGGCGGCGCTGCTGGACGCGGGTCTGCTGGACTACGTGGCGATGGACATCAAGGCCCCGCCGGAGAAGTACGCGCAGCTCTCCGGCATCCCCGGCACAGAGATAGCTCGCATCGAACAGAGCCTCGCGTTGCTGGCGTCCAGCGGCGTCCCCTACGAATTGCGTACCACCGTCGTTCCCGGCCTGCTCGACGTGGACGACATCGAGGCGGTCGCGCGCTGGATCATGGTCTCAACGGATTCAACGGATTTAACGGAAGGGGAAATTCCGTTGCCATCTGTTCAATCCGTTGAGTACATCTTGCAGCAATTTCGCTGGCTGAATACGCTCGATCCGGCCCTGGCAGGCCGTGCGCCCTACGCGATGGATGTATTGCACGCCATGGCCGACCGCGCCCGGCGCTGGCTGCCGCGCGTCGAGGTGCGCGGGGGATAGCTCTGAAAATTGGAACTATGCCTTGATTTCAGGCGTCTTTATGGTGGGATTTTTCAACACAGAGGCGCAGAGTTTTTTCCCTTCTCTGTGAACTCTGTGTTCTCTGTGGCAATTAAGGAGGTGTACCATGCGTAGAGGTTGGTTGATTTTTGGCATTGTGGTGGCCGTGATGGCCTTGATCGGCGGGTTCATCGGGCTGATTGTGTATTACGACAATCTCCCCGATCACCTTTCGCAGCACGAGACGCTGGTGCTGGGGCAGAATCAGCTCGTGCCGGGCAGTCCGGCGGCGATGCGGGTGGTGGTGCGCGACAGCCGTGACGGGGCGCCGTTGGCCGACGCGAAGGTGGAGGTGAAGTTACGCGCCATCGAGGGCGGCGGAGCCAAGACGCTCTTCAAGGGCGTCACCGACGCTTCCGGCAATGTGGCCGTGAGTTTCGACGTGCCGGAAGACGTTGACCCCAAGCAGACGCTCATCGTTGAGACGAAGTCGCGCCTGGGCAGCGACACGCTGGAGCAGAATGTGACGGTCAAGCGCGACTTCCGTATCCTGCTCACTACCGACAAACCGCTTTACCAGCCGGGGCAGATCATCCACATCCGCGCGCTGGCCCTCGGCAACTTCGACCTCAAGCCCGCCGTCGCGCAGTCCCTCGAATTTACGGTGGCCGACGGCAAGGGCAATACCGTTTTCCGCAAGACCCTGACGACCTCGGAGTTTGGCGTGGCGGCGGTGGACTTCCAACTGGCGAGCGAGGTCAACACCGGCCCGTACAAGCTCACGGCAGCGTTGGGCGACACGACCTCTGAGAAGACCGTCACCGTTGAACACTACGTCCTGCCCAAGTTCAAGGTCACGCTGACCACCGACCGCGCGTACTACCGGCCCGGCGACCACGTCGAGGGTTCGCTCAAGGCCGCGTATTTCTTTGGGAAGGACGTGACCGAGGGCAAAATCAAACTGGAAGGCTACACCTACGACTACCAGCGCAACCTCGCGGTGACGTTGGAAGGCACGACAGACGCGACCGGCGCGTTCGCTTTCAGTTTCGACCTGCCGGCCTACATCGCGGGCAGCGAGTTGGAGGGCGGCGGCGCGCGCTTCTACCTGGAGGCCGCCGTCACTGACCAGGCCGAACACGTCGAAGTCGGGCGGCTCTCGCTGCCGGTGGCGCAGCAGTCGCTCGTCATCAACGCCGTGCTGGAAGGCGGGACGCCCCGCCCTGGCGTCGAGAACATCCTCTACGTACTGGCGAGCACCCCCGACGGCGCGCCCGCCGAAGCTGCGTTGACCGTTAACCTGGCCGAGACCGGTGAGACGCTCACCGGGCAGACCGGCAAGTACGGGCTGGCCGAGGTGCGCTTCACGCCGCCCCAGGCCGCTATCAATGTGAGCATTCAGGTCCTTGACGCGGCCGGCGCTTCCGCATCCCGCAACTTCTACTTCGAGGGAGCGTGGGCCGAAGAGACGGTATTGCTGCGCCCCGACGCGCCGCTCTACCGCGTGGGTGACACGATGCAGTTGGCGATCCTCACCTCGGCGCAGCGCGGGACGGTGTACCTCGACATCACCCGCTCCGGGCAGACGGTGAGCACGCGCGCGGTGGACGTGACCGACGGCAAGGCCGCCGTCGCCGTGGATGTGACGCCCGACCTCTACGGCACGCTTGAACTGCACGCCTACAAGATTCTGCGCTCCGGCAATACCACGCGCGACACGCGGTTGGTGATTGTGGAGCAGGCCAACGACCTCGCCATCACGCTCACGCCGGGTGCCGAATCCTACAAGCCGGGCGAGGACGCGACGCTTGACGTGCAGGTTAACGGGGCGGATGGCGCGGGCGTGACCTCCGCGCTCGGTCTGGCGGTGGTGGATGAGTCCGTCTTCGCCCTGGCGGAACAGGACCCTGGCTTCGCCAAGCTGTACTTTATGCTTGAGGCAGAGTTGTTGCAGCCTAAATACGAACTGCACGGCTTCAACATCCCGGACATGATCGCGGAACCGGAACCGATCAGCGATCCGGTCTTGCGCGAGGCGCAGGCCGAAGCGGGCAAGGCGGCGTTGGCGTCGGCAGTTTCGGCGGACAGCCCCTTCAGCCTCGCGGCGAACTCGCATCAATGGGCGATGCAGCGGGCGGAGGAACGGCAGGCGGCGTTCTTCACCGGGCTGGCGAAGGGGCTGTACGGGCTGGTCGTGTTCATCCCCCTGGCGGTGATGGCGCTGAGCGCCGTCGCGGTCTGGCGCAACGCGGAGCAGAAGCGCTGGCGGCGGTTGCTCAGCAGCGTGGGGATGGCGATTGGTACACTGATCGCACTGACGCTGATGCTGGCCGGGTTATTCTGGATTGTGAGCGATCTTTTCTGGCGCGCGGGCGATGTCCTGATGGTGTTGCTGGCTGCGACGTTGGGCCTGTTCGGGCTGGTGGGCGTGATCGGCAGCGTCGTGATCGCCATCACGCGCAAGGACGGCTGGCTCGGCGCGATGCTGGGATTGGTTCCGGTGTGGTTTGGCCTGTTGGTGTTCCTGATCTTTGCTGCGGAGCGCGGCGATTTTGAACCCGGCGATTGGGCGGTAGCGACCGGCCTCATTGCGCTGTTCCTGCTGCCGCTGGCGTTCATGCTGCGCAGCGCGAGCTTCGCGTTGGAGAAACGCCCCTTCCCCGTGGTGGCCGCGCTGGGGACGGCGCTGATCCTGGTGGTGTTGCCCTTGCTCACCCTGGCCGGGGGGATGGGCCAGCGGGCTTTTTCCAATACCGTGGCCGGGCTTGGCGGCGGCGACGGTGACGTGTGGGTGGAAGAAGGCGTTGTTTTTGATATGGCCGCGCCGCAGGCGATAACCGAGGTTGTCGTGGTGGAGAAAACCGTCGAGGTAGAAAAGGTGGTGGAACGGGAAGTGGCCGTTGATCGGCAGTCCTCCGCTGGCGAGCCGCCGCGCCTGCGCCAATACTTCCCTGAAACGATGCTCTGGCTGCCGAACGAGGTGACGGACGCGGCCGGCGCGCTGCACCTGGAATTTCCCGTCGCTGACAGCATCACGACGTGGCGCGTGACCGCGCTGGCCTCCTCGCAGGACGGGCGGATCGGCAGCGCGACGGGCGGGCTGCGCGTCTTCCAGGACTTCTTCATTGACCTCGACCTGCCCGGCTCCCTCACCGTGGGCGACGAAGTGGCGATCCCCGTCGGCGTCTTCAACTACCTGCCGGAAGCGCAATCCGTGCGCCTCGAAGTCCAGCCGGAACCCTGGTTTGAGCTGTTAGACGAATCCAGTAAGACGTTGGAAATTGCCTCCAACGACATCACCGTAGTCTACTTCCGCATCAAGGCCAAAGCCTTCGGTTCACAGCCCTTCCAGGTCACGGCTTACGGCTCGCAGATGTCGGACGCCATCCGCAAGGACGTGCGCGTGTTCCCGGACGGCAAAGAACTGCGCTTCACCGTCTCCGACCGGCTCAGCCCGACCGCGCCGGTGAAAGAAGGCGTCCAGCTTCCGGCGGACGCGATCCCCGGCACGCAGAAAGTCTACGTGAAAATCTACCCCGGCATCGTCAGCCAGGTGGTGGAGGGGCTGGACGCGCTGCTGCGGATGCCCTACGGCTGCTTTGAGCAGACTTCGTCCACGACGTACCCGAACATCCTGGTGCTGGACTACCTGAAGACGACACAGCAGGCGTCGCCCGAAGTGCAGATGCAGGCCGAGCAGTACATCAACCTGGGCTACCAGCGGCTCACCACCTTCGAGGTGGACGGCGAGCCGGGCGGCTTCTCGCTCTTCGGTGAAGCGCCCGCCGACCCGATGCTGACGGCCTACGGCTTGCAGGAATTCGGCGACATGAGCCGCGTCTACGACATTGACTCCAAACTGATCGAGCGCATCGCTGCCTGGCTCTTCGCCCGCCAGCAGCCCGACGGCTCCTGGAAAGGCGTCGAGGGCTTCCATGAAACGAGCCTCACGCAGATGACGGATCAGGTGCAGGTGACGGCCTTCATCGTCTGGGGGCTGGCGGACGCGGGCTACGCGAGCGACGGCCGCGCGGCGAAGGGCGTGAGTTTCCTGCGCGAGAGCGCTTCGCAAGTCGAGACGGCCTACGATCTGGGCCTGGTCGCCAACGCGCTGGTGGCGTATGATACCGCGCTGGAGGGCAAGACTACCTCGGCCACCAACGGGGTGTTGGATCGGCTGGCGGGGATGGCGAAAAAGGACGGCGAGGCCGTCTACTGGGCCGCCGGCCGCGAGACATATATGGGCGGCTACGGCAACAGCGCGCAGCTCGAAGCGACCGCGCTGGCGGCGCTGGCCTTCATCCGTGGCGGGCAGCACGGCGAGCTGGCGAACGGCGCGCTCACGTACCTGGTGCGCAACAAGGACAGCTTCGGCACCTGGGAGACCACCTCGGCGACAGTGTTGACGCTCAAGGCGCTCATCGCCAGCGTCAAATCCGGTGCGGAGAACGTGGACGCGACCGTGACGGTCACGCTCAACGGCGGGCAGGCCAAGACGGTCGAGGTCAAGCCGGAGAACTTTGATGTGGTGCAGATGCTCGTCTTCGACGACGTGCCGCTGGGCCGCGAGGCCAGCGTCGAAATCACGCTCAACGGCAAGGGCAACCTGATGTACCAGGTGGCGGGCAGCTACTACCTGCCGTGGGACAAGCTCCCGATGTACCCCGAATTGCTGGGCGAGGGCGGCGACCTGGTGAGCATCGGCGTGACCTACGACCGCACCGAACTCGCGGTCAACGACACGGTGGGCGTCAACGTCGTCGTCACGCTCGCCGAGGGCGCGGCGGACTCCGCCATCGTAGACCTGGGCCTGCCGCCGGGCTTCACCGTGGAGACGGAAGACCTGGAGCGGCTGGTGGCGCGTTTCCAGGACACGCCAGAAGACTACGCCTTCGCCAAAATCGAGCGCTACGAACTGACCGGGCGGCAAATCATCCTCTACGTGAGCGACCTCACCGCCGGACAACCGCTCGAATTCAGCTACCGCCTGCGGGCCAAGTTCCCGCTCAAGGCGCAGACGCCCGCGAGCGCGGCGTATGATTACTACAATCCCGCCGTGGTGGGGGAGCAGACGCCGACGACGTTGACCGTGACCGAGTAGGGGCAGGGTCCTCCTGCCCGATGACTGAATCACAAGGCCCTCCGCATCCAACGCGGAGGGCCTTTTTCTATTCAGGGTCAAGGGAACGTGGTACAATGACGATATGAGCATTCACTACCCCATCCACCAAATTCGCAACATCGGCATCATTGCCCACATTGACGCGGGCAAGACGACGCTGACGGAGCGTGTGCTGTACTACTCCGGGCGCACGCATCGCGTCGGCAGCGTGGACGACGGCACGACCGTCACCGACTGGATGACGCAGGAGCGCGAGCGTGGCATCACCATCACTGCCGCCGCCATCACGACGACGTGGCAGGACGCGGCGACGGGCCAGCGCGCGCAGATCAACCTGATTGACACGCCGGGCCACATTGACTTCACCGCCGAGGTGCAGCGCAGCCTGCGCGTCCTCGACGGCGGCGTGGTCGTCTTTGACGGCGTCGCGGGCGTGGAAGCCCAGTCGGAGACGGTGTGGCGGCAGGCCGACCGCTTCGGCGTCCCCCGCATCTGCTTTGTCAACAAGCTGGACCGCCCTGGCGCGGACGTCTCGCGCACCTTGCAGATGATGCGCGACCGCCTCCACGCGAAGCCGCTGCTTGTGCAGCTTCCCATCTTCGTCAGCGGCGAGTTTGTGGGGATGGTAGACCTGTTTGACATGCACGCCCTCTTTTTCAGCGAGGTGCCGGGCGCGCCGCCGGACGTGCGGCCTATCCCCGCCGACCTGCTCCCTGCCGCCGAACAGGCGCATCACGCGCTGCTGGAAGCCATCGTCGAGACGGACGATGCGCTGATGGAGCGCTTTCTCGAAAACGAGGCCATCCCCAACGCCGACCTCTACGCCGCGCTGCGCCGGGCGACCATCGCCACCACGCTGACGCCGGTGCTCGTCGGCAGCGCGCTGCACAACCAGGGCATCCAGCCAGTGTTGGACGCCATTGTGCGTTATTTGCCCAATCCGCTGGACATCCCGGCGGTGCAGGGCCGGCATCCCGAAACCGACGAGCCGTTGACGCGCTCCGCCGACCCCGCCGCGCCGTTCTGCGGGCTGGTCTTCAAAGTCGTTACCGACCCGTTTATGGGCCGGATGAACTACGTGCGCGTCTACTCCGGTACGCTGACGGCGGGCGAGCGCACCTTCAACGCCAGCCGGCAGGTCGAGGAGCGCGTGGCGCGCGTGCTGCAACTCTACGCCAACAAGCGTGAGGACGTGGGGACGTGTACCGCCGGGGACATCGTGGGCGTCATCGGCTTCAAGCAGAGCTTCACCGGCGACACGCTCTGTGATGCGGACGCGCCGATTCTGCTGGAAGCCATCGAGTTCCCCGTTCCCGTCATCCGCGCGGCGATCAAGCCGGCGTTGCCGGGCGACCTGGATCGGCTGATGGCCGCGCTGCGCAAGCTGGCGGACGAAGACCCGACGTTCACCGTCGGTTACGACGATCAGACGCGCGAGACGATCATTGCCGGGATGGGCGAACTGCACCTGGACATCCTCGCGGATCGGCTGCGGCGCGAGTTCAACGTACCGTGCGACGTGGCGCAGCCGCAGGCCGCGTACCAGGAGACGATCACACGACGCGCCCGCGCTGAGGGGCGCTACATCCACCAGGCGGGCGGGGCGGGGCGCTTTGGTGTCGTGCGATTGGAAATCACGCCCCTTGGGCGCGGCGCGGGTATCACGTTTGAAAGCCGCGCCAACCCGATGGAATTGCCGGATCAGTTCATCCCTGCTATCGAGAAGGGCGTCCGCGATACGATGGAGGAAGGCGAATTGGCCGCTTACCCGGTGACGGATATTGCCATCGTCGTGACCGGCGGGCGAGTCCACGAGGTAGACTCGCACCGGCTGGACTTCGAGATCGCCGGCAGCCTCGCCTTCAAAGAGGCCTACCGCC
>JAKQHY010000086.1 GCA_029555965.1 Chloroflexota bacterium
GTGGCGTGCGTGTCGAAGTAGTTCGTTTGCAAGTGCTGCGTATGCTTTCTGAACATCGAGTCACCTTTTAATAGTTTTAGCTATGGGCAATTATACCACGTTTTTTGTGAGATTTGATACCTTTTTTCAGGGGAGTCATGAATTATCTTTGGGTTTCGGCGGTGATTTCAGTGCGGGGGACTGCGGCGGTGTGGGACTCAAACAGCAGATGGCAGGTGGCGGGATGATCGCCGGTGCCTAGCGCGATGGCGTCGCCGGCGTGAAGCATGATGCCCTGCGGTGCAGCGACACGCGCGCCGTTGACGTAGATGCCGTGCGTGCTCTGCCTGTCGTAGAGCCAGACCTCGCCGCCATGCACGCGGAGCATAGCGTGTAGTCGGGAGGTGCGGTTATAACGGCGTGGAATGACTACGTTGTTTTCCTGCGAGCGCCCCAGTGTCAGACCGTCGCGCACGGGGAAAGCGTAGGTGCGCCGCCCGTCGGCATCCAGCAGCCAGAGCCTGCCTGCGCCTGAGCCGTCGGTGGGCAGCAGGGGCGCTATCTCGGTCCAAGGACGACAGCCAAGTGTACCCTGCGCCAAATCGCGCAATTCCTGGGGGCGCAGGTCAAAATTTGGGGAGATGCGCGAGAAGATAAATTCGGCGACCTCATTCAGGCCGATCAACCCAAGCCAGGGCGCTGCTTCCGATGGCGTGATGATGTGGCTGGCGGGGTGTAGGTAGGGGGCGAACACCAACGCCGCGCTGACGTGTCCCCACCGACCTTTGAGCGCCGTTGCGCGCTCGCCAGGAAGAAACCGGCGGCGATTGCGATCCAGATATTTGATGAAAGTTTGACGCAGTGTGACAATCTGCTGGTACGGATTTTCCGCACTGCCGCCGCGCAGGAGATTGTCACCGACGCGCCACGGGCCGTGCACGCGCCCGCTGACCGGGGCGTCACAGGCCTTTAACTCGATCACGGTGAGCGCGTGGGGGGTGAAAATCAGCGCATCTGCCTGCGCTTCCCAGAAGCGGATGTTCGCAGCCAGCAGGTAAAATGACTCGACGGCGGCAAAGGCGCGGTGCATCTGCTGCGCCAATCGCCGCAGGGCGTCGGCTTCGTGTGGGTAAGGCGGGGGGGTTTGGATGAAGTATTCGACGGTCATCGTCAGGGCGCGGGCGTGGCTAGGGGGCTGAGGGGGCTGCCCACCGGATTGTAATAGAAGGGCCGCTCTTCCGATTGCGCCAGGATGGTCTGGGGAGACTCTTTGGAGACAATGCCCACGGACCAGCGCCATTCGCCCCACGTTTGCGCACCGGGGAGATCGAACGTCCATTGATTCTCCGTGAGCAGCGCACTGCTGTGTTGCGCGCCGTTGTGGGTGAGCCACACGCGGTAGCCATAGGCCGTGTTGGGCAACGTCCCGCGCCATTCCAGGGTCCACCGGGCCGAGTTGCCCTCGGCGCCCCATCCCGGCGCGAGCAACTGTGGGGCTGTGACACGCGGCGTTGCCGTGGCCTCCGGTGTGTCCGTGCCGCTGATGACCGGCGCCGGCGTCGAGGTCGGGACACGGGTGTACGTGGGGGGCACAGTAGCGGCGCCTGGGGCGCGCGTGGGCGAGGGAGGAATAGCAGACGGCGTTGCGTTGACCGTGGCCCTGATGGTGGCGGTGAGGGTGGGGGATGGGGGGAGCGTTTCGGTCGGAAGCGCCGCCGGGCGCAGTTGCCAGATCGCCGCCAGCGCCAGGAGCAGACTTAGCCCGACGCCTCCCAACAGCATCCATCGCCGGAAAGGGGGTTTCAGGGATTGTTGGAGGGCAGCGGCAAAGTCGGCTGCGTGTTGATAGCGGTTTTCCGGATCGGGGGCCAATGCACGCATAATAGCGGCATCCAACCTCTTGGGTACATCACGGTGCAGACGGCGCACCGCGACGCGCTCGCGCTTGTAGCGCGAGCCGGTGAGGCCCTCGTAAAGCGTCAGGCCCAGTGCGTAAATGTCGGAACGTTCATCCAGGTAGCCATAGCCCTGTTCCTGTTCCGGGGACTTGTAGGTGGGGGTGCCGGGATGCGGATCGCCGGTTTGCGTGCGCTGGCTCATTTGTCCGATTTGGGCGATGCCGAAGTCGGTCAGTTTGACGTGACCATCTTCCGTGAGCAGGATGTTGCTCGGTTTGATGTCCCGGTGGACAATGTCGCGCCCCCAGGCGGCCGTGATGGCCTGGCATAGTTCGATGCCTATCTGGACGACTTGTTCCGGCGGCAGTTTCCCGGCGCGCAAAATCAGATTAGATAGGGCGCCGCCTGGGACAAATTCTTCAATGAGGTATTCGTTGTCGTCCTGTTGCACCATATCGTAGACGCTGACGATGTGGGGGTGCTGGAATTGTCCTTGCACTTGACGTTCCAATTTGAAGCGCGCCAAGTGTTGGGCGTACTGGGAGGACGTTAGCGCGGGGGTGTCCTGGAGCAATTCTTTGATCGCCACCCGGCGCGCAAATTCCGGGTCCCAGGCGCAGTAGACCTTGCCAAATCCGCCCTCGCCAATTTCGTTTTGGATGATATAACGTCCAACGTGAGCGCCAGGTTGTAGCCCCATCTACTTCCTCACTTGTGCTTCCAACCAGACCTCGACGTGCGCCCCCAGTTGTGGGTTGGTGCATGTCGCCTGGAACGTCCAGATCACGCCCCTGCGCCAAACCTCCGGCGGAAGCGGCAGGCGTTTTTCAGTGTCACCGAAGGTGTTTTCCCACCGATAAAGCATTTGTGTATCCGCATAGAGCGTTAGTTCTACGGTGGGCAGGTGCGGTTGCGCGGTCAGCGCCCACGGCCATTCCACCCGGCTGATCAGGGATACGGCCACGACATCGGTCTTACGCGCGCTCAGGTCAAGGGTGAGTGTGGCCTTGCTGCCGCTGTTTTCCAGCGAAATAACTTGTTTGGGACCAACTAACCGGGCCTGGCGTCGCTGTAGGGTCCGTTGGAACCCACGCCAGAGGTCACGCCACCGATGGTTGTCGGGGGGGCGGTGGCGTGACCGCTGCACGCGCGCCTTCAGCCGGTCATAGTCGGCGGCGTGGACGTAGGCCAGGTCGCGGAGGATTTCCTGAAAGTGCATTTCAAAGTCATAGTTACCGACTTCCACCAGTTCCAGGGCCTGGGCGGCGCGCGTGGCATACAGGGACGCCGCTTGAATGTAAAGGGGGTGTTCTTGCCAATCCGCCGCATCGAAATCCGGGCCACTGTCGGGAGCCGGGTGAGTGAACGTGTCCCAGGCGATGCGGTAGCCGTCGTCTTGCGGAACGAAGAGGCCCAGGCGCACCAATAGGCGCAGCGCCTTGCCGATGTCGGCCTGGTTGAGCGGGGCCGCCGGCTCGTAGTCTTCGTAGAGAAAGCGGCGCATACACTTGGCCGCGATGTAGGAAGTCGCCAAACGATAGACGCGCTGCCGGGGTTGCTGCAAGTAGAGATTTAGCACGCGCTTGGGGATGGCCGGCATGACGCGGTGTAGCCATCCGTTGCGCACATAGTCCAGCGGCTTCCAGACGACCCCTTTGGTCAGGTTGCTGTCGGTAGAGAGGCGCAGGACAAAGCGCCGCCCGCTGACCAGGGAACTGTCCTCGTAAAGATCGCCCGCGGCCAGGGCCTGTTGCCGCAGCCGCCCGATCACCTGGCGCGTCAGCCCGGTTTGTGCCACCAATTCCTGGGTGGATGTGTCAAAAGCGCCGCCGCTTTGGTGGGCATGATAAAAGATGACATCCCAGAAGTTCATTTCGGCAACCGTGCCATACAGAAAGCGGATTGGGATGGCATAGCAACCAGGGAAATATGGGTTTGTAGATAGTGTGTGTGTCATCTATGAAATTGGTTCCCCATGTGTTTATTCAACATTATACTCTGGTTGAGTAAAACAATAAGCCCCCGGCGGGAGGCGCTGGGGGCTGGGTTTCTCGAAAATCGTTTATGCGGCAGCCGCAACCGGCTTGAGCACCGGCTCAGCCGACGGTGGTGGGGCAATTCTCTCGCGGGCGGGCGCGGGGAGGGGACGTCCTTCCATACCAGCGATGAATTCTTCGGAGGACAGGGTTTCGCGTTCTAGCAGATACCGGGCCACGCGATCCAGTTTTTCCCGATTTTCAGCTAACACCTGTTTGGCCTGTTCATACGCATCAACGATGAGTTTTTTGACCTCAGTGTCAATCGCTTCGGCCATCGCCTCGCTGTAGTCGCGCTGTTCGCCGATTTCTTTGCCCAGGAACACCAATTCCTCTTTGCGTCCGTAAACCATTGGCCCTAACTTGTCGCTCATTCCGTAGCGCATCACCATGGCGCGCGCCACTTTGGAAACCTTGTCCAGGTCATCGGAGGCGCCGGTGCTAATTTCGTTGAAGACCAGTTCCTCGGCGGCGCGTCCCCCCAGGATGGCCGCCATTTGCGCGGCTAACTTGCCGCGTTGCATAATGTAGCGGTCTTCCTCCGGCAGCGTGATGGTGTAACCGCCGGCCATCCCCCGCGCGACGATGGAGATTTTGCGCACCGGGTCGCATTTAGGCAGGACGTGCGAGACAACGGCGTGGCCGGCCTCATGGTAGGCGAAGACTTCGCGGTCTTCGTCAGAGATGACGCGACTGCGGCGTTCCGGCCCGGCGATAACGCGCTCGATGGCTTCCTGGAACTCCGGCATATCAATGCGGCGCTTGTTGTGGCGGGCGGCGATGATGGCGGCCTCGTTGACGACATTCTCAATGTCCGCGCCGACGAAACCGGGGGTGGATTGCGCCAACTCGGCGAGGTCTACGGTGGCAGAGACCGGCTTGCCGCGTGTGTGGACGCGGAAGATGGCTTCGCGCCCGCGGATGTCCGGCTGATCGATCACGACGCGCCGGTCAAAGCGCCCGGGGCGCAGCAGGGCGGGGTCGAGGATGTCAGGACGATTGGTGGCGGCCATAATGATGACGTTCGTGTCGGTGTCAAAGCCATCCATTTCTACGAGAATCTGGTTGAGCGTCTGTTCGCGCTCGTCGTGGGAGCCGCCGAGTCCCGCGCCGCGATAGCGGCCGACAGCGTCAATTTCATCCACAAAGATGATGCATGGGCTGTGGCGCTTGGCCTGGTCGAAGAGGTCGCGCACCCGGCTTGCGCCTACGCCGACGAACATTTCGACAAATTCGGAGCCGGAGATGCTGAAGAAAGGCACGCCGGCCTCGCCGGCGACGGCCTTCGCCAGCATCGTCTTGCCGGTGCCCGGCGCGCCGACCAGGAGCACGCCCTTGGGGATGCGCGCGCCCAGGTTAATGAACTTCTGCGGTTCTTTGAGGAATTCGACGACTTCTTTCAGTTCTTCCTTGGATTCCTCAATGCCGGCCACATCTCCAAACGTGATGGTGGGCCGGTCGCCAGAGAACATCCGCGCGCGGCTCTTGCCGAAAGAGAGCGCCTGGTTGTTGGCGCCCTGGAACTGGCGGATGAAGAAGTAGAAGAAAACCACTAACCCGACCATGCCGAAGACGGTGATGCCCAGATTGACTAACGTGCCCCAGTCGGTGGGTTCGGCAAATTCGATGCTGATTTCTCGCAGTATTTCCTCGTTGACCCCCAGGGCCTTTAGTTGTTCTACCAGAGAGGACTCCGGCCCTTTGCGGGAGGCAACGATTTGAGCGGCTTGACCGTCGGTTCCCTTGTAGGTGATGCTGAGATCGTCACCGCGCACCTGGATGGTGGAGATTTTTCCAGCCTTTGCATCTTCCGCAATTTGGTTTAAAGGAATGGTCGGGCCGGTCTCTCCGCCAGCTACATAACTGTAAACTAGGAAGAGCACTGCCGCAATGATGAGCAGATAGATAAAATTACTGCTCCCTGGTTTTGTTTTCATACTCATGCCTCCTCAAGTCCCAAGTGGGCAATCTTCATTATTGCCCGTTAGCATCCATTAAGATTTACAGTTCATTATACCAGTAAATCCTCGAAAATTAGTCATTTTCCAACATAACGAGTGGATTTCAAAATTACATAACACCGGCCTCCGCCTGGCTGGTGTCGCAAAGTTGCCATGGATGCGGTCCTTTTTCGCTGGCGAGCCTGGCGCGCCGTGAAAAATTGCTCGTGTCCATCTAGGGTTTGATTTCAACATAGGTAACAAAGATGGTGTTGTCAATCACTTCGGTTTCGCCCATGTCCACAACGGGAAGGCGGCCCTCTGCGTTATAGAGACCCACGCGGATCTGATATTTGCCCGGCGGCGTCCCGGCCGGGACCGCAAGCTGGTGTGGGTCGTTGATAACCTCATTGGCGGCCCAACTGGTGGTCGGTCGCAGGCCGTTGACTGGTTCCGTGTCGTGTTGGGCAATCAAGGTGTTCATATCCAGGTTCAGCAGATGCACGAAGACCTTGTAGGGGCGGTCCAGCGGTTGCGTGCAACGCCAGCGCAGGGTGAGTGGAATCGTATCCCCTGGACGGAAATCGAGCTGTGAAACCAACGCCGCTTCCAACAACACTTGCTGGTTGAGGTTAACCTGGAGCGGAAGCGGTCGGTTGATGCCGCCGCTGATGGTGAGGGTGACGGTATCGCCCGCACGGATGGCGATTCCTCCCAACGGTATCTGTTGGAGAATCACGCCTTTGGTCTCAGTGCTCCAGATTTCTTCAACGCGCAGGAACAACCCTTCGGACTCCAATCCGGCGCGAACGGTTTCTAGGTCATATCGCAATACATCCGGCATAGTAAACGTGCGGCCCGACGCCAGAATCACGCTGATGGTGGCGCCAGCTGGGACGCGACTGCCTGCGGTGGGGGTGTGCTGCAAGACGGCGCCAGGGCGCGCGGTGGCGCTTTCTTCCTCGCCGATGACCTCAAGTTTCAAATTCAAACTTTCGACCATGCGTTGCGCGTCAGAGGCGCTGAAGCCGACGAGATTGGGGACACTTACCATCATTTCCACAACGGTGGCGGTAGGTGTCGGCTGTTTGGTTGCCGGGGTGGTGGTCGGGGGCGTGGGCATGTATACCTGATACACGAAAATCCATAATGGCAACAGCCCCACCACGGCAATGGCTGCGATCGCCATCAATGCCCAGAGCATAAAGTCCGGGCTTTCGTGCGCAGGGGAAATTTTCGCCACGCTGGGTGCAGGGGCGGCATGAGACATAGAGACTGGCGCTGGCGAGGCCAGCTTGTTGAGCTGCACCACAGGAGCCGCGGGCGCCTGCGCGACCGTCATACCTTCGCCCTGACGTTGATACTCATCAATCGCCATTCCCAACTGATCCGCGTTACGATAACGGTTGGACGGCTCTTTGTCCAACACTTTTTTGATCAGCCATTCCAATCCTGGCGGCGTGCGCGGATTGAGGCTGCTTATAGGCGCAGGCTCCTCGCGCAGATGTTTGAGAGCCAACTGGGTGGGATCGGGATCGTGGAAGGGCGGCACGCCGGTCAGCATCTCGTAGAGGATGACGCCGATGCTGTACACGTCGGAGGCCGCGACCGGCGCTTTCCCGGCGGCGCGTTCTGGGGAAATGTAGTGCGGACTGCCCCAGACGATAGCCTCCGGCTGGGCGTCGGCGTCCTCAGTTTGCAGCGCGCGAGCAATGCCGAAATCGGCCACTTTGATCTGCCCTTCCGGCGTGACCAGGATATTCTGCGGCTTCAGATCACAGTGGACAATGCCGGCCCGATGGGCGTGTCCCACGCCCGCACAAATCTGACGCGTCAGATTCAAGGCTTGCGAGACCTGGAGGGGGGCAAAGCGCTTGAATAGCGACTTAAGATCCTCGCCTTCCACCATTTCCATTACGATGTAGGGATGACCGTGTTCGTCTTCGCCTACATCATAGATGCGGACGATGTTGGGGTGATCCAGGCGCGCCGCAGCGCGCGCTTCTTCCATAAATCGTTGGTGGAAAGTAGGATCGCTAGCATACGGCTCGCGCAAGAATTTGACGGCGATGATGCGTTCCAGCAGCAGATCCTGTCCCCGGAAGACGGTTGCCATACCGCCGGTTCCGACCAGTTCTACGAGACGATAACGCTGGTTTAAAATGGTGGGTTCCATAAGCATTCTTTCTATAGCCAGAAGTTATTGATGCCTTTACAGGTCCTAAGAGTTTTTCTCACGTTGCTTTGTTATTCTACCGCAATGGGGGGGCAAGTCAACGAGCCATTGCGTGATCTTGTCAGGCCGGTTTTATGTGTTAGAATTTTGTTTCGGGATGTCGCCTGGCCTACCCTGAGCATGGCTATCCCTGGGACAATAAACTCAATGATAAGCTACTTTTATCCACTGTGGTTCAGCGCCGGTCTCGGCGGCGCTTTGTTATTGCTAGGAATTGCCTCGTTTGCCCGATTCCGCCCTCTGCATAAGTCTTTGACCACAATTTGGTTGACAGTAATGGCCTGTCTCTGGCTGTTGGCGCCGGTGACCGGGCGTTGGATGTTTTCGGTCTGGTCGCCCGCAGGGATGCTGGGCGGACAGGTGTTGTTGGAGATGACGCCGGGGATCTGGTGGTGTGGCTTCACGCTCGCGGTGGTTTTTGCCGCAGTGACGTGGGGGGAATTGGTGGAACGTCGGGAGACGCTGTCCATGGTTGGCCCGCTATTGTTGAGCGTTTTACTGATTGTGAATACCTCCCTGGCTGCCAACTCTTTGCTGACCACCCTGGCCGCCTGGGCCATGTTTGACTTGCTGTGGTCGGCGGTAGGGCTGACCGCCGGCGCCGGCGGCGAGCGGGTGACACTAGGGCTGACGATCCACGGCATTGCCTCTATCATTCTGTGGTCGGTTTCGCTGCTTCTCTTGCGCGCCGGGGAGAGTGGTCTGTGGTGGCTGATGTGGCCGTCCACACCTATGTTGACGCTGCTGTTGTTGGCTGCCGGGATGCGTATGGGTTTTTTTCCCTTCCAAATTGTCTTTCCACCTCGCTTGGGTAAGGCGCGCGCCTTGAATTTGACGGCGTTGACCGGGCCATTGATGGGGGTGGGGTTGTTGCATCGGATTATGTCTTTGCCCGGTATGACGCATGTGCCCGACTGGATGCTGGTATGGGGTGTCTTTTCGGTGCTTTGGAATGGGGTGATGGTTTGGACTGCGCGGCGCGGGCGGATCACGCTGCGGGCCTGGCACACGGTGTTGTTGATCGGCATCACCGGCGCGTGCGCTGCGGGCCTTGCGGATGGCCTGCTGCTTGCCACGTCTGTGTGGATTGCAGTGTGTGGTCTGCTTATGATGGCGCGCCCCCGCGATTCGCGCGCGCCGGCCTGGAGTTGGCCGGTCATGGTGGCGTTATTGTTCGCCATAGGGACGCCGCCATCGCCATTGGGGCCGTTGTGCTGGACATTGCTGGCCGCGCTGCCCTGGTCGGGGCGACTGTTGTTGATAGTTGGTGGGGCGCTGACGTCCGCGACCTTGCTTGGTGAGAGTTTGCCGCGTTCTGCTGGCGCTACGGCGGCGCCGTGGCCTTGGTTGCGGGTGGGGCTGCTTGTGGGGCTGTCGAGCGTTGTCACCTTGCTATTGGCAATGCCCAGTTTCCCCGGTGCGACGCAATTCTCATGGCTGGGTCTGGGCTTGTGGCTGCTATGGCTGCTGCTGGCAGTCGGCGCGGCGCGTTGGCGCGTTTGGGCGCGCCCCTGGCGAGTACAACTTTACCCTTTCCTGGATTTCCTCGATCTCCAGTGGTTTTTCCGCGCAATGTGGCGCGGTATGGGGAATCTTTTAGGCGTGGTGCGCTTAGCCTCCGAGGTGGTTGAAGGCAGCGGCGCGATGGTGTGGTCGCTGCTGATTATGCTTTTGGTGCTTTTGGTGGTGATGAACCGATGAGTCCTTTCATTCTTTGGCTGAACCGCTTATCCTCCCTGGCTTCGACGCCGGCCGTTTGGGGGATCTTCCTGACCGGCGCGGTCATCTATTTGATTAACGAATGGCGTGTGCGTTTCCTGGCGTTGGTAGCGCAGTACTTTTTTGTCGGCATTCTGTTCGCGCGTATTTTTGACACCCGTCCGGAACTGGCGGTATTGAAAATTGTGGTAGGGTGGCTAATTTGCGGCGCCTTTTTAATCAGCGCGCGCATGCGCGAAAGAACTGTCAAGGAACAAGGGCGGCATTGGCATTGGTCGGCAAACCTGCCTTTCCGGATGTTGTTATTGTCGGCGATGACCGTCGTGGCTTACCTGGCTTCGCAACGATACGTCCTGCCCTTTGTCTCCGCCGATCTTTCAGTGGCCTGTTTTGCCCTGGGCGTGTTGGCTATATTGTTTATCGGCGCGGAAGAAAATGATGCAGTGGTTGCCGGGATTGGAGTGTTGAATCTATTGGCGGCCCTGGATATCTTTTACTCCTCGCGGGACCCTGGCTTGTTGGTCACGGGGTTGATGGTGATGGTGACTTTGCTCATTGGTCTGGCTATTTCTTATCTGACGGTGGCTGAGGTGGCGGAATGACCATTCCCGGCCCGGTATTTGTCGTTGGCTTGCCTCTGGCAGTTTCCCTGTTGTTGCAACTACTGCGCCGCTGGACGGCTTTCATGGCCTGGATCGCGGCGGGAACGGCGGCTTTGGTGGGGCTGAGTATTGCCTTATCGCCGTTAAATGAGACCCTGGTTTACCAGGAGTTTGGGGTCGTGCTGGGCCAGCCGTTGTATCTGATGGGGCGGGAGCTGGTTGTCGAGCCGGTGGATCGGCTGCCATTGGCGTTTATTTTCCTGACGGCGGCCGGGTTGTTTGTGATTGCGTGGCGTCTGCTGCCCCATTCCAACTTTTTCCCCAACGGCTTAACCATGACCGCGCTGCTGGCGGCGGCCCTGTTGGTAAAGCAAGTGGTGTATGCGGCCTTGTTGGTGGAAATGGCCGCGATCCTGGCCGTGTTCCCCCTCCACGAACCGCTGTCTTCACGTGACCGCCCGCAGCCCAAGCCCGCCGGCCCCGATGACGACACCGTCCCCATGGAAACCCCGTCTGCCGTCGTGAGTACGGAGATGGGGCGAACCTCCACTTTGTTAGGCGCCGGGCATGTCGGACGTGTGAAGGGTGGCCTGCGTTATCTGACCTATGCGACCCTGGCTCTGCCAGGGCTGATGGTCACGCAATTGTTGTTGGAGTGGTTCTCCCTGTTTCCCAATGACCGGGGGGTACTCCAATCGGCGACGTTGCTGTTGGCCCTTTCCTTTGCCATCCTGCTGGGCGCCGCGCCCTTCCAATCGTGGCTTTCAACGGTGGCGACGGATGGCTCGCCGCCGGTGGTCACCTTTCTTTTCACCGTCAACATTGGGACGGTATGGTTTATGTTGTTGGCATATTTAGAAGCCTATACCTGGTTGGGCGCGCAGGCCTTGTTCGGCCCCCTGATCAGCGGCGTGGGCCTGTTGATGATGGTCCTGGGTGGCGCTTTATCCGCTTCTCAACGACACCTGGGCCGCCTGGTGGCTTACGCAACCCTGGTGGATAATGGCGCAATGTTTGTGGCATTGGGAACGCGCCAGGCCGCCGGGGTGGCTTTGTCGGTGATGATGTTGATCGCTCGGCCCCTGGCGCTCGGTTTGATGACCATCGGGCTGGATGGCCTGCGCCGCATGGGGGGCGGCGATGACAGCGAGGCGGCCATGTCCGGGCTGGCGTGGGAATCGCCCTGGCGCGCGGTGGCCTTCATTATGGGGGGTGTGGCGATGGCGGGGTTTCCGCTCTCCCTGGGATTTGCCGCGCGCTGGGGGTTGTTCCGCTTGATGGTGAATGACAGTTTCTTCCAAGCGATTCTGGCTTTGAGCGGCAGCGCCGGGGTAATGATGGGCGTCATCGGCGCGATCCGTATCTTGTTGACTCAAACGCCTTTGCATCAACGCGCGCCTTATAGAGACGACGTTATTGTGCTCATTCTGATTGTCGTGTTGATCGCGGCGACCCTCTGGCTGGGGCTTTTCCCCCAAAACCTCAGTTCACTGGCGTTGCAAATGACCGAAGGATTTACATTTCTGAGACCATGACCGGTTGTGGTTGGGAAATGGTTCGTTGATCTGCAATACTGGGATGGGAATTAGCAATGAGAGATTGGGCATACATCCAATCGCTCATTCCTAAGCCTCAATCACTATTCTCAAAGGGGTAAATAAAAATGGCAAAATTTCGCGGCCCGTTGGCCGCTGCTTTTATTGAACGAGATCGCGAGGTCGTGTCGCCTTCATACACGCGCGGCTATCCGTTTGTGATGGCGCGCGGAGAGGGCACGGAAGTCTGGGACGTGGACGGGTTGCGCTATCTGGACTTCACCAGCGGGGTGGCCGTGACTTCCACCGGCCACGCGCACCCAGAGGTGGTGCGGGCCATCAAAGAGCAGGCGGAAAAATTCCTGCACATGTCGGGCACGGATTTTTACTACCCGCCGCAGATCGAGTTGGCCGAATATCTGGACCGGATCGCGCCGATGACCGATGTGGTGCGCGCCTTCTTCACCAACTCCGGGGCCGAGTCCATCGAGGCGGCTATCAAACTGGCGCTGTATGCCACCAACCGGCACTACTTCATCGCCTTCTACGGCGGATTCCACGGGCGCACGATGGGCGCGCTGGCTTTCACCGCCAGCAAACCGGTGCAGCGCGAGTGCTTCCTCCCGGCGATGCCGCCGGTGGCGCACGTGCCTTATCCCGACCCCTATCGCCCGGTGCTTTCCGACTTGCACGGCGACCAGGGATTGGCCGTCATCCGCTACATTGAGGATTACGTGTTCGCCCGTAAACTGTGTCCCACCGAAGTCGCCGGCATCCTGGTCGAGCCGATCCAGGGCGAGGGCGGGTACATCGTGCCGCCGCCGTCGTTCTTCCCCGCGTTGCGCGAATTGTGCGACCGGTATGGCATTCTGCTGATCGTGGATGAAGTACAAAGCGGGATGGGGCGCACCGGCAAATGGTTTGGCATCGAACATGAAGGCGTGGAGCCGGACATCGTGGCGGTGGCGAAGGGGATCGCGTCCGGCATGCCGTTGGGCGCGATGATCGCGCGCAAATCGTTGATGACGTGGCCGGCTGGGACGCACGCCAGCACTTTCGGCGGCAACCCCGTCTCCTGCGCCGCCGCGTTGGTGACGCTGCGCCTGTTGGAAGACGGGATGATGGATAACGCCGCCGCGATGGGGGCGTATTTGATGGAGAAGCTGCGGGACATCCAGACGCGCCATCCGGCAATTGGCGACGTGCGCGGGCGCGGCCTGATGGTGGGGATCGAGATTATCAAAGACCCATCCGCACGTGAGCGCGCGCCGGAACTGCGCAATGCCATCGTCAATCACGCTTTTGAGGACGGCCTGTTGCTCCTTGGCGCCGGGCCGAACTCCATTCGTTTTGTGCCGCCGCTCAACGTCAGCCGCGAGCACGTGGACGAGGCCCTGGGCATTTTTGAGCGCGTCCTGGACGAACTGGGCGCCTGATCGCGGATGTCGCTGAATTTCCTGGACTTTCGGACCCGCCAGCGCGACTACCTGTTGAGCATTGCCCAGGCGATGGTGTCGCGCCTGAATCTGCGTGCGGTGCTGCGTCTGATCATCGAGGCCTCGGTGGAGATGCTGCAAGGCCAGGTCGGGCTGATCGCGCTGCACGATCCGAAAGACGGCTTTTCCTTTTCGGCCAGCTATGGCCTGCCGCCGGCGTTGGTGGATGCGTTTGAGCCGCTGGTCATGGGCCTGCCGCCGGTGGAAAGTCCGCAGAACTTTGACTTGCCCGATATGTCCGAAAAGCTGCGCGAGATCGCTCAGGAAACCGGACTGCTGCTCCGCCAGGTGGTCGCGCTGCCGATGTTCGTGGAGCAGGACTTCCTGGGCGTTATCTTCGTCTTCCGCTCCCACAGCCTGCTCTTTTCCCCGGACGACCGGCAAATCCTGCGCAGCTTCGCCGACTACGCCGCCATCGCCGTGAACAACGCGCGGCTGTACGAATCCGCCGTCACCGAGCGCCGCCGTCTGGACGCGCTGCTCGAAGCCAGCGCGGACGGCATCATGGTGCTTCGCCCCGATCTGACCGTCGAGCGTTTCAACCAGGCATTGGTGTCGCTGACCGGCTGGCCGATGGCAGACGCGCTTAACCAGGCGCACGATGAAGTCATTACTTGGGCCAGGCAGAATTCACCGGCGACGCTGGCGCAGGCTGTGACGCAAGGCTGGCCCACCCGCGAGGGACGCGCCCTGTACGTCGAGGGCGACCTGCGGCGGCGCAACGGCAGCGTCGTGTCTGTCGGCATCACCTACGCGCCCCTGATGACGGCGAAAGGCGGTGTCTTGAACATCATCGGCATCGTCCGCGACATCACCCGCTTCCGCGAGGCCGACGTGCTCAAGGACAGGTTCATCTCGGTGGTGTCCCACGAGCTGAAGACGCCGGTGGCGATCATCAAGGGCTACGCCGAAACGTTGAGCCGCCCGGCCGCCCGCCGCAACGCGCAGCTTCAGGAAGAAATGCTGGGCGCGATCACCGAGGAAGCGGATCGGCTGGCGCGGCTGGTGGACGATTTGCTCGACGTGTCGCGGCTCCAGGCCGGTGGACTGCCGTTCCGCGATGTGGATGACGTGGACTTGCGCCTGATCGCGCAGCGGGTGTGCGAGCGTTACCGCCCGCAGGCTCAGAATCACACGCTGCGCCTGGACTTCCCCGACGACTTCCCGATCATCCGGGGCGATCCGCAGCGCTTGGAGCAGGCGTTGGACAACTTCGTTTCCAACGCGCTGAAATATTCGCCGCGCGGGGGCGAGGTCGTGATTCGCGGTGAAGCGACTCCCGCTGAGGTCGTGCTCTCGGTGAGCGATCAAGGGGTAGGCATTCCCCTGGATGAGCAGGAGAAGATTTTCGAGCGCTTCTATCGCGTCGAAGGCCCGGAGACACGCGCGGCGTCGGGCGCGGGGTTGGGGCTGTATCTGACCCGCGCCATCATCAAAGCGCACGGCGGGCGCTGCTGGGTGCAGAGCCGTCCCGGCCAGGGTTCGACGTTCTACGCGGCGCTGCCGCGCGAGACCGCGTTGGCGCTGCTGCCGATGGTGTTGTTGCCGGAAGATTAAAAACGTTCAAACGTTTCAACGTTCGACGTTCAAACGTAAAATAGAATAAGGAGTTAGTTGTATGCCACCAAGATATTATGCTGCTGTGACTTGCCCGGCGTGTGGAAGCCGCTTCCAGACCCCGGTAGAACAGATTTTGGACGTCCGCGTGGATCCGGAAGTAAAAGGCCGGGTGATGGGCGGCATGGTTAACATGTCGGTTTGCCCCTCGTGTGGAATGGGCGGGCCGCTAAATCTGCCGTTTATTTATCACGACCCGGAGAAGGACGTCGCCCTGCTGTACCTGCCGATGGGCATTGGCAATTCGGAGGTCGAGCGTCAAAAGGCCGCCGGCACGTTGACGCGCCAGTTGATGAACGCGATGCCGATGGAAGAGCGCAAAGGCTACCTCTTGCAGCCGGAAACGTTCATCAATATCGAAACGCTGGTCAAGCGGGTGTTAGAACTGGAAGGCGTGACCGACGAAGATTTGGAGCACAGCCGCCGCCAGCGGGAATTGCTCAGCCAGTTGATTACTGCTCCGGCGGAACAGCGAGAGACGCTTATGGCGGATAACGTAGCCCTGATGGATGAGGCGTTCTTCAGCTTGATGCAGTACACCCTGCAAATGGCGGCGATGGGCGGCCCGGAGAGCGCGGACTTCAAGCAATTCCGCGACGTCTATGAGTACATCGTCGAGCACACGGAGACCGGCCAACTGCTGCAAAAGCGCACCGAAGTCATCGGCGCGTTTGCCGAAAATCCGAGCCGCGAGTCGCTGCTCCAGGCGCTTGTGGACGCGCCGGACGACACGACGGTGACGGCCCTGGTGCAGTCGGGGCTGAATTTTATGGACTATGCCTTCTTCCAGCGCATCGTGCGGCGCATTGACGCCGCCGAAACGCCGGAGGAAAAGGAGCGCCTGAGCGCGCTGCGCCGCCTCATCCTGGACGTCCGCGAGGAAATGAGCCAGGCCGGCCAGGCGGTGATGGGCGAGCGCGCTGAGTTGTTGCAGAAAATGCTCGGCACCGACAACCCCCTGTTGATGGCGCGCAGCCACCTCTCGGAGCTGGACGACACGTTTGCCTACGTGCTGCGCACCGAATTAGAGGAGGCGCGGCAGCAAGGCAATCAGCAGATGCTGGACGCGCTGCAAAAGATCGCGCGCGTGCTCTCGCAGGTGATGGAAGAGAACATGCCGCCGGAAGTGGTGTTGGCGCGGCGTCTCTTGATGTCGCCCTCCGAGGAACAGACGCGCCAGTTGTTGGAACAGAACAAGGGCCTGTTAGGCGCGGGGTTCTTCCAACTCCTGGACAACCTCGAAGCGTCCACGCAGCAAGAGGGCAACGCGGACGCCGCCGCCCAGTTGGCGCAGATCAAGCAGTTGGCTATGCAGTACGCTCCCCAGGAGACGGCGCAGCCGACCCCCGCACAAGCGTCGGCGCAGCCGCGTCCCCAACCGCCGACCTCCTCGGAGACCCAGACGCCTTCGGGGTTGATTATCGCCAAGCATTAACCCCGTCATTAGAAATCGGAAATGAGTAATGGGTAATGAGTAAGGAGTCAATGTAACTCATAACTCATTACTCATTACTCTTTACTTGCCTTGCAGGAGGATGGGATGTCACGCAAGAAACTTGTCCTCATTGACGGTCATTCCCTGGCGTACCGGGCGTTTTTTGGCCTGCCGGCCGAGATGCAGACGACCACCGGGGAACTGACCAACGCCTCTTACGGGTTCACCTCGATGCTGCTTTCGGTGTTGGAAGGCGAAAAGCCGGATTACCTCATCGTCACGTTTGACAAAGGCCCGTCGTTTCGCGTGCGCGAGTATGCGGATTACAAGGGCCACCGACCCCAGATGCCGGACGAGATGCGCGTCCAGATGCAGCGCGTGCGGCAGATCGTGCAGGCGTTTGGCTTCCCGCTGGTGGAATTGGACGATTTCGAGGCCGACGACTTGCTCGGCACGCTGGCGCGGCAGGCAGCGGCGGCGGGGCTGGACGTCGTCATCGTCACCGGCGACCGGGACGCGCTGCAACTGGTGAACGAGCGCGTCACCGTGCTGACGTCCGGCCGCAAGTTCTCCGACACACTGCGCTACACGCCGGACAAGGTGCGCGAGCGGTACGGGCTGGACCCGGCGCAACTCGTGGATCTCAAGGCGCTGGTGGGCGACAAATCCGACAACATCCCCGGCGTGGCGGGGGTGGGGGAGAAGGGCGCGACGACGTTCCTGCAACAATACGGCTCCCTCGACGCGCTTTACGCGCATTTGGACGAGTTGACGGGACGTTACCAGAAGGCGCTGGCGGACGGGCGCGATTCGGCTTACCTCAGCCAGAAATTGGGGCGGATCGTGTGCGACGCGCCGGTCACGCTGGCGTTGGAGTCGGCCCGGCCCGACGCGGCCTTCAACCGCGAGGCCGTGCTAGACTTGATGCGGACGTTGGAGTTCCGCACCTTGCTAAGCCGCGTGCCGGATTGGGGGAAGCCGGGCGGCCGGCCGGTCAGCGGGCAGTTATCGCTGTTTGACGCCGAGCCAGAGGCGCCCACAACTGCACCCGCCGCCATCCCCGCCGGTGAGGACTGTTATCATCTGGTGGCAGATGTGGCGCAACTGGCCGAATTGGCGGCGCAGTGGCGGACGGCGTCCGTGCTGGCGGTAGATACGGAGACGACCGGCGTGGATTCCATGCTGGCCGACCTGGTGGGGATCGCTGTCACCGACCGCGCCGACGCGGCCTGGTACCTCCCTGTGCGCGCGCCGGAGGGCGAGCCGGCGCTGCCGCTGGACGCGATCCAGGCGGAACTCGGCCCGCTGCTGGCCGACCCCGCCATCGCCAAGCGCGGGCACAATCTCAAGTACGACCTCGAAATCCTGGCGCGGCACGGCCTGCCGGTGGCCGGCCCGCTGTTCGACACGATGCTGGCCGAGTGGGTGCTCAATCCCGCCTCGCACGAGCTGGGCTTGAAGGCGCAGGCCGCCGTGCGTCTGGGCGAGCGGATGACGGAGATCGAGACGCTCATCGGGAAGGGGCGCGACCAGATCACGATGGACGCCGTGCCGTTGGCGCAGGTCGTCCCCTATGCGGCGGCGGACGCGCGGATGACGTACCGGCTGGCGGACGTCCTGCACCCCGAATTGGAGGCTCACGCGCAATGGTCGCTGTTCGCCGACCTCGAAATGCCGCTCCTGCCGATCCTGGTCACGATGGAAATGCACGGCGTCAAGCTGGACGTGGACTGGCTGAAGACGCTCTCCGGCGAGTTGGAGACGCGGCTGGTCACGTTGGAGCAGGAGATTTACGCGCAGGCGGGCGGCGCGTTCAACATCAACTCCACGCAGCAGCTCTCGGAAGTGCTGTTCGAGCGACTGCATTTGCCGACGAAGGGCGTCAGCAAGACCAAGTCCGGCCACTATTCCACCCGCGCGGACGTGTTGGACGACCTGCGGACGGCGCATCCGGTGGTGGCCGCGCTGCTGGATTACCGCGAACTGGCGAAGCTCAAGTCCACCTACGTGGACGCGCTGCCGCAACTGGTGAATCCGCACACGGGGCGCGTGCATACCTCGTACAACCAGACGGGGGCCGTCACCGGGCGGCTGTCGTCGGCCAACCCCAACTTGCAGAACATCCCCATCCGCACGGAGGAAGGGCGGCGGGTGCGGCGCGCGTTCATCGCCGAGGAGGGCTGGACGCTCGTGGGGGCGGACTACTCGCAGGTGGAACTGCGCGTGATGGCGCACATGTCGGGGGATGCGGGGCTGCTGGCGGCCTTCCAGCGCGGCGAGGACATCCACGCGACCACCGCCGCCGCCGTCTACGAGCTGTCGCTGGACGAAGTCACATACGAGAAGCGGCGCATCGCCAAAGCCGTCAACTTCGGCCTGATTTACGGGCAGAGCGCCTACGGGCTGGCGCGGCAGGTGGGCATCGAGGTGAGCGAGGCCGACGGCTTTATCACGCGCTACTTCGCGCGCTTCCCCGGCCTGCGCGCCTACATGGACGCTATCCAGAAGGAAGCGGCGACGCAGGGCTACG
>JAKQHY010000121.1 GCA_029555965.1 Chloroflexota bacterium
CCGCGAGTGGTGCCGGTGGTTAGGGCGCCTAACCCGCCTCCCAGTCGCCGCAGCGTATCTCGGCTGTTAAAGAGCGCCTTCTTTCAGGAGAGTCATTCACTTGCTTCTATTATTTGATTTGTAATAATGATGGAATCATCATTTTTGTGCGCCTTTTCTGTGAGAGATATTACTTCCCGAAATGCGAGTTGACATGGTCGCTCCGTCACAGTTGCCGGAATTGACATTAATGTTTCAGAAATAGAAGTGCTAGGCGCTGTGTGGATGAATGGAGTAATTGTTGGCGTATAAGTAGGACTTGTAGATGTAACGGTATATGTGGGTGTATTCGGAGTATAAGCAGGTGGACGTAAGGTGCTATTGTGAGTGGTTGTTGGAATCTGTTCCCCTTTACAAGTGCAACAACATAAGAGAACCATTACAAATAAGGTATGATAGACAATCTTCATTTGATGTTACTCATATTATTAGGATTGCTTTGCCCCGTCCCATAAAGGAAATACGTTTCCGTCTGCCGGACGTCGAACTGCCACCCCAACCGCGCCAGCCTCTCGGTCAAAGCTTGCGGTTCGTAGAAGATTTTGACGATGCGAAAGGTGCGTCCGTCGTTCAGGCGGCGGGTTACAGTGGTGTCCTGCTCGTTACCCAGGCAATGATCCACTGCCGTAGACGTGGGGGTGTAGCGCGAATCCACAAAGAACACGCGGCCCCCAGGAACCAGCGCGGCGCGCACCATCTCCCAAAAAGCGTCGAACCGCTCCGGCGGGACGTGCGAGAGCCAGAAGCCGAAGAAGACGGCGTCGTAGCGTTCGGTGGGACGCCACTCAAAGAGGTCGGCTTGAACATACTCCACTTGCGGCGACTGTACTCGCGCCCGGTTGATCGCTAACACTTCGGATACCGCATCCACTGCCGTTATGTGATCCGCGTAACGCAGCAGCACTTCCGTCCACAAGCCGGTGCCGCACGCCAGTTCCAGCACGCGCCCGGCGGGATTGAACGCCGCCAACGCCTGTCGCATCTCTACCACTTCGGCAGCCCACTGGCGGTTAAGCTCCGGCCCACGGTCGTAGCGTCCCTGCCGGAGAAACCACTCGTCATATTCCCCCGCGCGCGCCTGATAATAAGCGATCTGTTCATCCAGAAATTGCGTGCTGGTATGGGTGTTGTTCATATTTCCTCAGTAATGCATGAAACGTGAAACGTAAAACGTAATTCGTAATTCGTAATTCGCTATTCGCTATTCGCTATTCGTCGTGTACGTAAACGCCGCGTTCTGCCGCTTCACATTCGCGCGCCGTTGTTGTGCGATACGCTCGTCCACGGTTTTGCGCGCGATGACTTCGTAGAGGATGGCCTGGGTCGCGCCGCGCTTGCGAAGGACGCGGCCCAGCCGCTGCACGTACTCCCGCGCGGTGCTGTCGCCTCCCAGCAGCACGGCGACTTTGGCTTCCGGCACGTCCACTCCCTCGTTGAGCACTTTCGAGGTGACGATGGCGCGGTACTTCCCGGCGCGGAAGTCGTCCAGGATGGCTTTGCGCTCAGCGGCTTTGGTCTGATGCGTGATGGCGGGGATCAGATGGCGGCGCGCAATCGTGTAGGCAAAGCGGTTGTGCGCGGTAAAGATCAACATCGGCAGGTCGGCGTGTTCGCGCAGCAGGCGGTCGAGGGCGTCCAGTTTGCCCTGCGCCTGGTGGACGATGTCCTTGAGTTTCAACTCGGCGACTTTGGCGCGGCGTGCTTTGACCTCGTAGGCGCTGCGCCGCGTGAACTCGTCCCACCAATTCGGGCCGTGACTTTCGCGCAGGTGCGCCTCGCGGACGTAGCCGGTGTACGTGGCGTAGGCCGCGTCGTAGGCCGCGCGTTCCTCGGCGGTCAAATCCACGCGGATGCGCTCCGTGCGATATTCGGCCAACTGCTCGCCGGTCAATTCGTCAATGTGCTTCCGATACACTACCGGGCCGACCAGTTCATCCAGGAGTGAGACGGGATCGAAGCTGAGTGTTGAGTGCTGAGGACTGGGGACTGAGGATTGAGTGCTGAGTGCTGAGGACTGAGTGCTGAGTGCTGAGGACTGAGTGCTGAGGACTGAGTGCTGAGTGCCCTCTACTCCTCCGCTCCTCCGCTCCTCTGCTCCCCCTCTCCCTCTCTCCCCCTCTCCCCCTCTCGCTTCCGGGTACGTCGCCGTCAGCCCCAGGCGGTACGGCGCGGCGGTCATCAGCGCAATTTCGTGCCACGCGGGGGTGGGGAGGTGGTGGATTTCGTCGAAGATGACGAGTTTGAACTGCGCGCCCAGGGTTTCTGCGTTGGCCCACGCGCTAGGGTAGGTGGTGACGGTGATTGCTTCCAGGCGTTTCTCCTGCCCGTACCAGACGCCAACGGTCGGAAGGCCCGGCGCCGGCGCGAAACTGTTTTCCAGCCGGGCGTACCATTGATGGAGCAGGTCAATCGTGGGGACAACGACCAACGCGCTGACGCCGCAGCGCGCGATGGCGTGACAGGCCACCAGCGTTTTGCCCGCGCCGGTGGGGAGGACGATGCTGCCCCAGCGGTCGGCGGTCAGCCAGGCGTCGAGGGCTTCGGTCTGATAGGGATGCAGGTCGCGGTCATCGTGAAGTGTGAGTGTGAGGGTCTGCCAGCGGGGGACCGCGTTGCGGATGCACTGCGCGTCCAACCAGGGGCGCACGGCGCGATAGTACACTGCGGGGCAGCGCCATTTGGCGTTGAGCCATTGAAATGGGGCGGGGGGCGTCGCTTCTGAATTGAGGTGTTCCAGGACGAGCGTCCCGCCGAGGAAATAGGCATACGGGGAAGAGGTTTCTTCAGTCAATAATGTGCTCTACCCGGCACGGGATGCGCACTACGAAGGTCGTCCCCTGATTCAACACGCTTTCCACCGTGATGCTGCCGCCCAAGCCCTCAAAGTAATCTTTGGCCCAGAACAATCCAAATCCCATGCCGACTTTCTTGGTACTCCACCCGATTTCGAAGATGCGGTTGACGTTTTCGGGTTTGATGCCACCGCCGTTGTCGGAAATCAACACTTCAATTCGTGTCAGGCTATCCAGCCGGCTTTGGACGTACAGCCGCCCTCCAGGGCCTGTCTCACCTACGCCTCGCGGGGGCGCTCCCCATTTTTCCCGAATGGCCTCAAAGGCGTTTTTAATCAACACTTTAAAGGCCTCGGTCAACATGTCGGCAGACGTTTCTACCTTTAGGGCGCTGTCTGCCAGGGCTAATTTAATGACCGTGTGTTCTCGGTCCGCTTCCGAAACCGTGCGATTGATCGCGTGCGATAGACAGGTGTTCACGTCGGTCAGTTCGTCGGAGATTTGCCGCCAGGGTTCACGGAGGGTGTCGAGGATGCGGGTGACTTGATCGAGGCGTTCCTTGATTTGGTCGTTATGCTGCAATTGCGCGCTCACTTCCTCCAGCGGCATGCGTTCCAGCAAGTCCAGGTGTAGTCGCACCACACCGACGTGATTGCGCATCGCGTGAACCGATGTCGCGGCGCTGAATGCCATTCGCCCAAACATCTGCGCGGCCTGCTGCCGTTCTTCAGCCTTGCGGTACAGGCGCGCGTTGCGAATCCCGGCGGCGGCCTGCACACCGAAGGCTTGGAGCAAATCTATTTCGCTGCGTTTGAAGACCTGTGAACGGGTTGCGGCAAACAGGTTCCCTACCAGTTCCAGTGTGGCGGGCGGGCCTTCTTCTGCATCAGTTGTCGTTTTGTAATCGGCAAATTTTTCCAGAAAGAAGGGAACCGCGATGACCTGTTGAATCCCCATGGCTTGTTGAATCTCGCGCACAATCCCCCTGGCTGCCGGCGGGACAATTGGAGTGAACAGGTCGTACAGATCGTTGCTGATGACCGGTTTGCCGGCTTTGGCCGCCCGGAAACTGAGATTCTCCCGATATTCTTCTTGATCCACATAGACTTTGGCGACGGAAGGATCGGTGATCCGAATCATACGGGCCGCAACCTGGGAGATTTGATCTTCCCAGCGGTGGATGTCTTCCAGGGTGGCGATCCGTGGGTCAATATGCAGCGCATACGCCGGCAGCGAGCCATCCGCCTCATAGGGCGCAACCATGGCGCCGGCGTAGCCGAGGTCGGTCACGACGCCCTGCACGATCCATTCCAGGATGCGTGCTTCATCTTTTAAGCTGGTTTGCACGCGGAAGATCAGCTCGTTGGCAATTTCGATCTGCAAGCGACGGCGCTCGCTACCTATGGCGGCGGCGGCCTGTCGCCCAAAGGCGGAGAGCACCATGATGTCCTGCGTCGAAATCCGCGCGCGTTTGGCGGCGAACAGATTGCCCACCAATTCGTGGTTAGGGTTGTTTCCCGTGCCATCGTTGACTTCCAGGAAGAACGGCACGGCGATGACTTGCTGGATGCCCATAGCCTGTTGGATGCCTTCCACAAAAGGCCGGGAGGCCAGCGGTGCAATCGGGGTGAACAGGTCGTAGAGGTCTTCGCTGGTGATGGGGCCGCCGCCCATCACGGCCTTGACGCTGAGATTGTCGGCGCAGGCCTCATCGTATACATACACGCGCGCCACATCTGGGTCGGTGATGCTGACCGGTCGGCCGGCAAACTCCGAAATGTTGCGTTCCCATTGATGAATATCCTCCGCCCTGGCGATGTGCGGATCAATATAGATGGCCCGCACCGGCAAAGAATCGCCCTGCTCATACGTCGCCACCATCGCGCCGGTATAGCCCAATACGTTAACCACATCCTGAACGATGCCCTGGAGGGTGGCTTCAAGGCTGCTGGCTGCCGCGCGCTCCACCGTCGCCACCAGGGTGGGACGTGATTGCGTGCGCCGGTTGAACCAATAGCGCGCAGATTGGCGGGTCAGCCAGGCTATAGGGGGCAGGTTCATCAACCAACCCAGAAAGCGAGAGTTGAACAAGCGTTCACGGAATCCGTTGGGCGGTTTCGAGCCGGAGTCTGTCTCAGACATGGCATTTATCCTTTTTTATGTTGGTTGGGCCTGTATTTGAAACGTAAACGGGTTGCAAGCTCCATTCGTTACGCCATAACGTTTTCTGTCTCATGGTGGCAATGTTGTGAAAACAACTTTGCTATTACGCTCTTATGATAGTATAGCATGTAAAAAGTTGAAAGGCAATTCCATACCAAAGTATAACTTTTGTGCCGCGCCAAACGGTGTTATAATGATCAGTCGCAACGGTATCAGCAATTGAAAATCAGTGTCGGAAATGAGTAATGGGTCACACATTACTCATTTCTCATTACTTGTCACTTATTTCTCATCGGGGGGGACGCTATGGCAAGTGAAACCTTAATTGTTCGCGGCGCGCGGCAGCACAATCTGAAGAATATTACGGTTGAAATTCCCAAAAACAAGCTGGTGGTGATCACGGGCCTGTCGGGGTCGGGGAAATCATCCCTGGCTTTCGATACGATCTTTGCCGAGGGCCAGCGGCGTTACATTGAGTCGCTCAGCGCCTACGCGCGTCAATTCCTGGGGCAGATGAACAAGCCCGAAGTGGAGTCCATCGAGGGTCTCAGCCCGGCCATTGCCATTGACCAGAAAGGCGTCTCGCACAACCCCCGCTCTACCGTCGGCACGGTGACGGAGATTTACGATTACCTGCGCCTTATCTACGCCCGCATCGGCATTCCGCATTGCCCGCAGTGCGGCCGGCCCGTCACCAAGCAGAGCGCGCAGGAGATCGTGGACACGATCCTCGCGCTGCCCCCAGGGACGCGCTTACAGGTGCTCGCGCCGCTGGTGCGCGGACGCAAGGGTCATCACCGGCCCGTGTTTGAGGAAGCGCGCAAGCTCGGCTTCGTCCGTGTTCGCGTCAATGGCGAGGTGTACGATCTGGAAGAGGTCCCAGAGCTGGATCGTTATAAGTTGCACGACATCGAGGCGGTGGTGGATCGCATCGTCGTTTCCGATCCGGATCAGGATGCCGCCGAGGCATACCGGGACTTCGTGAGCCGCGCGACCGATTCAGTGGAAACGTCGTTACGGCTGGGGGAGGGGGTGTTGATCGTCAACGTCGTGCGCGCTGCTACGCCCGGCGCGCTGGCGGAAGGCGACACGCTGTTCTCCGAAAAGTTGGCGTGTCCCGTGTGTAATATCAGCCTACCGGAGATCGAGCCGCGCACGTTTTCCTTCAACAGTCCGCACGGGGCGTGCACGGCCTGCCAGGGCTTGGGTTATAAGCTGGAACTCGACCCCGATCTGATCGTCCCTAACCCGGACAAGTCCATCGGCGAAGACGCGATTGTGACCGGGGTGGCCGAATCGCACGAGGGTTACGGCGAAGCGGTACTGGCCGGCGTGATGCAGCATTACGGCATCTCGAAAGACGCCCCCTGGCGCGAATTGACCGACGACCAGCGGCGCATCATTCTCTACGGCAGCGGTAAAGAGCGTGTGCCCATCTATTACGATGGCCCGCGCGGCGTCTGGGCGGGCGCGCGCACCTACGAGGGCATCATCCCCAATTTGCAGCACCGTTACCAGGAAACCTCGTCGGATTTCATCCGCCAGAAGATTGAAGAAGTGATGAGCGAGACGCCCTGCGCTGAGTGTCACGGCACGCGATTGCATCCGGTGGCGCGAGCCGTCACGGTAGCCGATCTGGCGATTCACGAGTTGACGGAGTGGCCGGTGGCGCATCTGCTGGCGTGGGTGAACGAGTTGCTGTCGCCGGACGGGACCCCATTGAGCGCGAAGGAATTGGCGATTGCGGAGCGCCCGCTGCGCGAAATCCGCGACCGGATTCAGTTTTTGGTCAACGTGGGGTTGGACTACCTCAATCTGGGGCGGATGGCGGCGACGCTGTCGGGCGGGGAGGCGCAGCGCATCCGGCTGGCGACGCAGGTTGGCTCGCGGCTGACCGGCGTGCTGTACGTGTTGGACGAGCCGAGCGTCGGCCTGCATCCCCGCGACACGGCCCGCCTCATTCGCACCCTGGAGGATATGCGCGACCTCGGCAACACCGTCCTGGTGGTGGAGCACGACGACGACACCATCCGCGCCGCCGATTGGATCGTGGATTTGGGGCCGGGCGCGGGTGAGCATGGCGGCGAGGTGGTGGTGGCCGGCCCGTTGGATGTGATCCTCGCCCATCCCACGTCGCACACCGGCGCGTACCTCTCCGGGCGCGCGTGTGTTCCGATTCCCCTTAAGCGACGGCAGGGGAATGGGCACGCCCTGCTGATCCGGGGCGCGCGCCAGCACAACCTCAAAAACATTGATGTGCGAATTCCCCTGGGCTTACTGGTGTGCATCACTGGCGTGTCCGGTTCCGGCAAAAGCAGCCTCATTGTGGAGACGCTCTACAACCGGCTGGCGCAGGTGCTCTATGGCGCGCGCCAACCGGCCGGCGAGTGCGACGCCATCGAAGGGATCGCCTACATTGACAAAGTCATCAATATTGACCAGTCGCCCATCGGGCGCACGCCGCGCTCCAACCCGGCCACCTATACCGATTTGTTCAGCCCACTGCGCGATCTCTTCACGCAATTGCCGGAGTCCAAAATTCGGGGTTATAAGTCAGGGCGCTTCTCCTTCAATGTGAAAGGTGGGCGCTGTGAAGCCTGTCAGGGGCAGGGCGAGCTGCGGATTGAGATGCAGTTCTTGCCGGAGGTTTACGTGCCCTGCGATGTCTGTCACGGCAGCCGCTACAACCGGGAGACGCTTCAGGTGCGCTACAAGGGCCTGAATATCGCTGAGACGCTTAATCTGACGGTGACGGAGGCTGAGGATTTTTTCTCCACCGTCCCCAAGATCGGGCGGCGGCTGGAAACCTTGCAGGACGTGGGGCTGGGATACGTCCGCCTGGGGCAGGCGGCCACCACGCTGTCCGGCGGGGAAGCGCAGCGGGTCAAGTTGAGCAAAGAACTCTCCAAGCGGGCGACAGGACGCACGCTCTACATTCTCGACGAACCGACGGTGGGCCTGCACGCGGCGGATGTGGACCGGCTGATCGCCGTGCTGCAACGCCTAGCCGACGCCGGCAATACCATATTGGTCATTGAACACAACCCCGACGTGATCAAAGTAGCCGACTGGCTGATCGATCTGGGGCCGGAAGGTGGGGACGCGGGCGGCCAACTGTTGGCCGAGGGAACGCCGGAAATGGTGGCGCAGGTCGAGCGGTCGTACACAGGGCAATATTTGCAGCGCTGGCTCAAGGCGCGTTAGGAGTGCGGAATCAGGGAACAAAAAACGTGAGGCTTGCACTGGAGAAGCCTCACGTTTTACGTTTGACGCTTTATGAATTACGGCGCGTACGTCTTTTCTAAGTCTGTAGCAATCTCAGGCATAGCGATGCGCCCATCGGCCATCGCGTAGTCGGCGGCTTGGCTCAGCGCCTTGCGCGCGTCTTCCTTTCGCCCCTGCGACAGATAGATGCGGCCTAACGTGTGTAGGCTGCGTGCGCGATCGAAATCGGATTGCGCCCAATTGACGGCATACTGAGCCAATTGCTCGGCCTCCCCTATGCGCTCTGGGCGGTGATCTGTATAAAAACGCGCCAGGGCATTCAATACCTCAAAATTGTACGGGTCTATATCTTTCGCGTACAGCAAATCGCCCTGCGCACCGTCTAAATCCGGCGGGTCCTGCACCCGTCGCGCCCACGAGTAGGCAATATAAACCAGCGGCATGTCTTTCGTCAAGCTGAACGCGCGCGTGGCGGCGCCGAGCGCCTCCCCTTTATTGTCGGATTGCGCCGCAGCAATGGCGAGCCAACATTCGGCTTCCACAAAATCAGGATTGAGTTCGGCGGCCCAGTCAAATTCACGGGCAGCTTCAGCATAGCGCGCGCGGTAATAGTGCAACATCCCTAAATTGAAGTGTACGGCCGGGACTTTTTCGTCAAACGAGATCGCGGTATTGTAAACTACTTCCGCTTCTCCCCAAATCCCTTGCGCGACCATGGCTTGCCCCAGGCCGGCGTAGGCTTCGGCGCGTTCTTTGTCCAGCGCGATGACATGTTCAAAATCACTCTGCGCGGCTTTGTAGGCCATTTGCCGTAGATATTCTTGACCGCGCTTGAGGCGCAACTCGATGTTATCGGGCTGCACAATCAATTCACGATCATACTGGGTGAGCGGCGCCGGGATGGCGGTGGGCGTTGGCTCTTGAGCCGGGATGGCGGTGGCTCTGGCGGCATTTCCGTTGTTGCCTGCGGCATTTTCACCGGCTGGTGGGGGCGTTACTTTGTCCCCGGTCCAGGGAATGGCTGTGCCGGCAGAGGTCATCACTGTGACTTGCGTTGTTTGTTTGGCCGCAGACGCCCCCGGATTGCCGCGCGGGATAGAACTGACGACCACTACAATCAACAGCGCGTAGATCAATAAGATCATCACCCCCAATCCACCCAGGATCATTTTTTGGTTCCGGGTGAAGCCGCCGGAGCGCGACCGAGGCTTTGCTGGTTTAGGGGCGCTCTTATCGTCGGGCTGTTCCTTGGGTTTTTGGAATCTTTGCAGGAAGGTCTGGATGGGGCTGGGCTGCGGCGGTTCTTCCTTTAGCGCATCCTCATACGTGACCCCTCCTAACAGATCGTCGAATTCAATCAGGTCTGATGGGTCATCATCCCCTTCTGATGGTTCCTCTGCGTTGGGCTGCAATAAACCCGACATTAAGTCCATGTTCTACCTCCATAACCAAATTCAGGCACATTGGTCTTCAAGTTAAGAAAACCATAAAGTGAAGACACATATCTCTATGCTTAAACTTACAGGTAGTATAAATCCACATGGGTAAAACGCAACAAGGCTTGATGCGACATCGCCTTGGTTGCCGCTACTTGGCAACTGCGTGGAACATGGCACAATGAGGCGCGTGGTGAGTAACAAATGAGCGCTAACGAATTGAACACGGTAGGATGAAGGTATGGGGAATCGGGAACTGCGTGGGGTGCGGCCCACGACGGAAGTGGAAGCTCGGTTGTGGGCGGAGGGGTGGCAATTCGTCGCCGGCTTGGACGAAGTCGGGCGCGGCGCGTGGGCCGGCCCGGTGTGCGCGGCGGCGGTGATTCTGCCCCAGGATGGCGACGCGCTGGCGACTTTGGAGGGTGTGCGCGATTCCAAGCTGCTTAGCCCGGCGCAGCGCGCGAAGTTGGCGACCCGCATCCTCGCAGTGGCGGTCGCCGCTGCGGTGGGCCGGGCCGAGGCTGTTGAAGTTGATCGGCTGGGCATTGTCCCGGCGACGCGCCTGGCGATGCGGCGCGCGCTGGCGGCGCTGCCCGTCTTGCCCGACGCGCTGATCTTGGACGCCCTACGGCTGCCCACCGTGCGCCTGCCGCAAGAGGCGTTCCCCCGCGCAGATGCTCATTCACTCTCGGTGGCGGCAGCCAGCATCCTGGCGAAAGTCCGGCGTGACGCCTGGATGTCCGCTGTGGCCGAGCGGGATTTCCCCGGTTACGGATTCGCGCAGCACAAGGGCTATGGGGTGCGCCAACACCAACTCGCCCTGGCGGACTTGGGCGTCTGCCCGTTGCATCGCCGTACTTTCCGGCCGGTGGCGCTGGTGGTGAATACGCGAGAAAGCGAAAAAGCGAGTGAGCGGATCAGCGGATCGGCGGATCGGCGGGTGAGCGAGAAGGCGGGTGAGCGCGTGAACGACTCCAAAATCCAAAATCCAAAATGAAGATCGTGATGATCGGGCCATTCGGTTTGCGTCCTCGCATGACGATGCGGGTGCGGGCGCTGCCGTTGGCGCAGGCATTGACGGCGTGCGGCCACACCGTCGCCATGCTGCTGCCGCCCTGGCAGAATCCCGAAGACGCCGGGCGAGCCTGGGAAGAGGGCGGCGTGCGCATCGAAAACGCGCCGCTGCCGGCGGGGATACCGGGCTGGTTCCACGCGCGGCTGACGAGGACGCTGGTGCATCGCGCCCGCGCGCTCAAACCGGATGTGATCCACATTTTCAAGCCGAAGGCGTATGCGGGGTTAGCGCACCTGGCCCTGGCGCGGCGCTTCCCGGTGGTGGTGGACACGGACGATTGGGAAGGGTCGGGGGGCTGGAATGACCTCAATCCCTATTCCCCCTTGCTTAAGTGGTTTTTTGCCTGGCAGGAGCGTTGGGGGCTGAGACACGCGGACGCCGTCACCGTCGCCAGCCGCGCGCTGCAAACCTTGGTGTGGGCCATGGGCGGCTCGCCGGAGCGGGTCTTCTATGTGCCGAATGGCGTGGCATGGGCGTATCCGCCGGTCACGCCCGCGCCCCATCCGCGCCCGACGCTATTGTTGTACACGCGCTTCTTCGAGTTCAAGTTGGCGCGGCTGTGGCGCATCGTGATGGCCGTGCGGGCGCAACGTCCCGAAGTGCGCCTCTGGTTTATCGGGCAAGGACTTTTCGGGGAAGATCAGCAGCTCAAGGCGTTGGCGCAGGAGGCCGGATGGCGTATTGCCGAGATTGCATCGCCGTCTGCGCCGGTTCCACCGGACGCTGATTTGATCTACTGCGCCGGCTGGATCGCGCCGGAGGATCAGCCCGCGCACTTCGCGCAAGCCGACGCGGCGCTGTATCCCTTCGACGACACACTCCTCAACCGCACCAAATGCCCGGTCAAGCTGCTGGATTTGTTGGCGGCGGGCGTGCCGGTCGTGGCGGACGCGGTAGGGCAAATTGCGGAGGTGATTCGCCCCGGCGAAACGGGCATTTTGGTCCCGCCGGGGGATGAGGCGGCCTTTGTCGCGGCGCTTATCAGACTGTTGGATGAGGCAGAGTACTGCCGTGCAGTGGGTACACACGCCGCCGTGGATGTACGGGCGCGCTTTGCCTGGGACGATCTGGCGCAGATTGTTGAGCGGGCGTATGAGTATGCGCGCGCGGCGGATTAATCAAAACCCTTACGGTTCTTTCCGCTTGCCAAAATCCCGATTCCTGCTATGATGCGACGGGTTTTGAAACTATGGCAAGTAAAACGCTGGTGCGACTTCCCGGCCTGGCCGATGTCCATGTTCACCTCCGCGTTCCTGGGGGTGAGCACAAGGAGGATTTTTTCACCGGCACAGCCGCCGCAGTCGCCGGGGGATTTACCACCGTGTTGGCGATGCCCAACACCACCCCACCTCTCGTAACCTGTGAAGCCCTTCACGCCGTTCAGCAGCAAGCCCAAATGGTTGCCTTATGCGACGTGCATTTCTATGCCGGCGCCTCGCCCGACCACTTGGACGAATTGCCCCTGTTGGCTCAAGACACCGTTGGTCTCAAGCTCTACGCCGATCAGACTTACGGCCCTTTGCGTGTAGATGACCTTGCCACCCTGCTTTCCTGCTTCCAGCAATGGCCCCGCACCAAACCCATCGCTATGCACGCCGAGGGTCGCACCATCGCGGTTGGTATTGGACTGGCGGCGGCGTTTGGACGCCCCGTTCACTTCTGCCACGTCAGCCGCGCCGACGAGATCGCGCTGATCGCCCAGGCGAAAGCCAACGGGCTGCCCGTTACCTGCGAGGTCACGCCGCACCACCTCTTCCTCACCGAAGCAGACGCTGCCCGGCTCGGCCCGCTGGGCGACATGCGCCCGCGCCTGGCGACGCAGGCTGACGTGGACGCGCTCTGGGCGCATCTGGACACGACCGTGGACTGCATCGCCACCGACCACGCGCCGCACACCCTCGCCGAGAAGCGCGGCCCGGAGGCGCCGCCCGGCGTCCCTGGTCTGGAGACTGCGCTGCCGTTGATGCTCACCGCCGTTGCCGAGGGGCGACTTTCGATGGAACGGCTCGTCGCGCTGATGGCGCACACCCCCCGGCGGATTTTTGGCCTGCCGGAGCAGCCGGAGACGTGGGTGGAAGTTGATCTCAACGCCCGTTATACGCTATCCGATGCCAATCTCCGTACCAAATGCGGCTGGACTCCCTTTACCGGGATACCTGTCCAGGGCAAAGTCCACCGCGTCCAGTTGCGCGGTCAAATCATTTTTGAGGATGGTCTTATTGTTTCAGAGAGAACCCGCTTTTGAGGCGGGTTCTTTTTTTGTGTGGGAGTGGGGCGTAAGTGGAAATTGGGAATTAGTGATCAGAAATGAGAAATGAGTAAAAACAATAACAAGTTTAGGCTTATTCCTCAGTCCTCATTACCCATTACTCATTACCCATTACCAGTTTCCGATTTCTAATTTCTTAGTTAAGGAAGGAGCAAAAGATGAACGCACAAAGTTTACCCAAGTTGTTTGATTTTGAGAAGATGGTGCAGAAAAACGTCAATGGCAACGGCATGACTGGGATGGACATCCTTTCGGTGGATCAGTTTGACCGGGAGCACCTGGCCTACATCTTCAGCCGGGCGCACGAGATGCGCGAGTTGGTGGAGCGGGTGGGGGCCTGCGATTTGCTGAAGGGCTATATCCTGGCCTGCCTGTTCTACGAACCGAGCACGCGCACCAGCGCTTCGTTCATCGCGGCGATGGAACGGTTGGGTGGGAGCGTGATCCCCATCACTCAGGGCGTGCAGTTCAGCAGCGTCAGCAAGGGCGAAAGCCTGCCGGACACGATCCGCACGTTGGAGCAATATTCCGACGTGATCGTATTGCGCCACCCGGAGATCGGGTCGGCGAAACTGGCGGCGGACTATGCCGCTGTACCGGTTATCAATGCCGGGGATGGGGCCGGCGAGCATCCCACGCAGGCGTTGTTGGACTTGTTTACCATTCAAGAAGAATTGGGCCACCTCGAAGGGTTGAAAATTGCGATGGTGGGCGACCTGCGTTACGGGCGTACCGTCCACTCTCTCACGCGCCTGCTGATGCAGTATGAGGACGTCAGTCTGCGTTTCGTCTCCCCCGACACACTGCGTCTGCCGATGACCTTGATGAACGAGGTGATCGATCGCGGCGTCAAAGTGCGCGAGACGCCCGACGTGGCCGATGTGATCGAGAACGCTGACGTGCTGTACGTCACCCGGATTCAAAAGGAGCGCTTCACCGACCCCAAGCAGTACGAAGAGGTCAAGGATTGCTTCGAAATCACGCCTGAATTGATGGCGCGCGCGAAGGAGAAGATGGTGGTGATGCACCCACTGCCCCGCGTCGGCGAAATCCACTATCGCGTGGACGATGATCCCCGCGCGGCCTACTTCCGCCAGGTGAAGAACGGGATGTACGTGCGGATGGCGCTGCTGGCGGCGGTGTTGGGGAAGGCGTAAAACGTAATGCGTAAAACGTAATGCTTTTATTATGTAGACCTTGCGTTTTGCGTTTTACGTTTCAAAAATTGGAGGATGTAATGTCAACTGAGTTTGTAAGCCAATTGAGTGAGGCGATTGCCCGCAATGATTCGCTGTTGTGCGTGGGGCTGGACCCGGACGCGCGGCGGTTTCCGGCGGACTTTCTGCCGGACGCAACGCCGGCGGCGCGGGTGAAGGCATTTTGTCTGTCCATCATTGAGCAAACCCGCGATCTGGTGTGCTGTTACAAGCCGAATAATGCGTTTTTTGAGCAGTACGGGCCGGAAGGGTGGGCGGCGCTGGCGGACGTGATCGCGGCCTGCCACACGGCGGGCGTGCCCGTGCTGCTCGACGCCAAGCGCGGCGACATTGGCAACACGGCGACGGCCTACGCGCGCGCCGTCTTTGAGGGCCTGGGCGCGGACGCCGTCACCGTCAGCCCGTACCTGGGGCAGGACAGCGTCGTACCGTTCCTGCCCTATCCGGGCAAGGCCATCTTCCTGCTGTGCCACACCTCGAACCCGGCGGCGGGCGAAGTGCAGCATCACGGCTTCCCGCCGCTGTTCGAGCACATCGCCGCGCGCGCCCAGACCTGGGGTGACGCGGCGCAGGTGGGCTTCGTCGTCGGGGCGACGCAACCGGAGGCGCTGGCGGCGGTGCGCGCGCTCGCGCCGGATCGCTGGCTGCTCGCGCCGGGCGTCGGCGCGCAGGGCGGCGATCTGGCCGTCGCGCTTGAAGCCGGACTCGACGCCCAGGGCCGGGGGATGATCGTGCCGGTCTCGCGTGAGGTGCTCTACGCCGCCGACCCACGCGCCGCCGCATCCGAGTTGCGCGACCGCATCAGTCACCAGAGGGAAGCAATTCTCAACGGATTGAACGGATTGGAACGGATTGAGAAAAAATCTGTTTCATCCGTTAAATCCGTTGAGCTGATTTTGAAACTATACGAAGCCGGGTGCGTGAAATTCGGCAATTTCACGCTGGCTTCGGGCAAGCAATCGCCGATTTACGTGGATTTGCGGCGGGTGATGTCGTTCCCGGCGCTCTTCCGGCAGGCGGCGGCGGCTTATGCGGCCATCGTGCGCAATCTGGCGTTTGACTGCGTCGCGGCTGTTCCTTACGCGGCGCTGCCGGTGGCGTCCGCCGTCGCGTTGACGCTGGATCGTCCGCTGATTTATCCGCGCAAAGAGGCGAAGGCGCACGGTACCGGGCAGAAGGTGGAAGGGGCCTTCGCGCCGGGGCAGGTCGTCGTCGCCATCGAGGATGTCATCACCACCGGCGGCAGCATTTTGACGGCGTTGGAGACGCTGCAAGACGTCGGCCTCACGGTGCGGGACGTGGTGGTGCTCGTTGACCGGGAGCAGGGCGGGGGCGCGGCGCTGGCGGAGAAGGGGTATCGGCTGCACACCGTCCTCACCATCCACCAAATTCTGGACACGCTGCACGCGGAGAAGCGTATAGACGGGGAGACGTTGGCGCGGGTGAAGGCGTATCTGGTGGAGTGATTTTCCTCAACGGATTCAACGGATTTAGCGGATAGGCTTCCGTTCCATCCGTTGAATCCGTTGAGGCCGTTTTTAGGGAGGGAGCTATGGAAATCCGAGTGGGGACAACTGACGATGCGGTGAGCATTGCCGGGTTGAACGTAGACGTGCAGAACATCCACGCGGCGGCGCTGCCGGCCATCTTCAAGCCGGTTTCGGATGGGAATTTTGCGTTGCCCTACATCACGCAATGCCTGGCCGATCCGCAGAACCATTTTTTCATCGCCAGCGTCGCGGGCGAAGACGTGGGGTACGTCTTTGCGCGCGTTGTCCGCCGCCTGGAAAGTGCGTACACGTATGCCAGGGGACAGGTCTCCATTGACCAGATTGCCGTCAAGCCGGCGTATCAGGGGCAGGGCTGCGGGGCGGCGCTCATCCAGGCGGTACGCGATCTGGCGCAGCAACAACAGATTGAAACGATAGCTCTCGATACGTGGGCTTTCAACGACAAAGCGCAGGCATTCTTTGCGCGGCAGGGGTTTACACCGTTCAATATACGGATGTGGATGCAGGTTGAGATATAGTACCAATTTCTGATTTCTCATTTCTCGTTTCTTCCAAAGGATGCTCTATGCCTGATGTAACCTGTCATTTTCTAAACTTGACTTTGCGCAATCCCATCATCCTCGCCTCCGGCATCCTCGGCACGAGCGCGGACTTGCTGGAACGGGCGGCGCGGGAAGGCGCGGGCGCGGTCACGGCGAAGAGCTGCGGGCCGACGCCGCGCGCCGGACATCCCAACCCGGTGGCGGTGGATTGGGGCCACGGGCTGATCAACGCTGTCGGCCTGAGCAACCCCGGCGCAGCGGAAGAGGCGCGGATGCTGGCGGAAGCGCGCGCGCGTCTGGAACCGCTCGGCGTCCCCCTGATCGCCAGCATCTTCGCCGGGACGACGGCGGAGTTCGGCGAGGTGGCGCGCACGATCACGGCAGCGCGTCCGCACCTGATTGAAGTCAATATCTCGTGCCCCAACGTCGCCGATGAGTTTGGGACGCCATTTGCGGCCTCGTGCGAGAGCGCGGCGGCGGTTACGGAGGCGGTGAAGCGCAACGTCGGCGACATCCCCATCGCCGTCAAACTCGCGCCCAACGTGCCGGACATCGCCCGCATCGCCGCCGCCGTGGTGGAGGCCGGCGCGGACGCGATCACGGCCATCAATACGATGCCCGGCATGGTGATCAATGCGGATGCCGGCCGTCCGGTGCTTTCTAACCGCATCGGCGGCATCTCCGGCCCCGCGCTCAAGCCGATTGCCCTGCGCTGCGTCTACCAGATCGCGCGGACCGTCCGCGTCCCCATCATCGGCACGGGCGGCGTGACCACGGGACGCGATGCCGCCGAGATGCTGCTGGCCGGCGCCACCGCCGTCGGCGTGGGATCGGCGATGTGGACTCGCGGGGTGGGGGCGCTGGGGGACATCGCGGCGGAACTGGCGGTGTGGATGGGGCAGGCAGGATATGGAACTCTTGAGGAGATAGGAGTGAGGAGTGAGGAGTGAGGAGTGAGGGGTACTGATTTCCTATTTCCTACTCCCTATTTCCTACTCCCTATTCCCTATTTTGAGGAACTATGCACGAAACTTTTACGATCACGCAAATTCGTACCGAAAACTACCGCACCAAGACGTTTGTGTTTGATAAGCCGTTTTCTGGCGCACAGCCGGGGCAATATGTCATGGCCTGGCTGCCAGACGTCGGCGAGAAGCCGTTCAGCATCGCCGGGGCCGATCCCTTGCGACTGATGGTGGTAGCCGTTGGCCCGTTCAGTGAGGCGCTGCACCGGCTGGATGTGGGCGACCGGGTGTGGGCGCGCGGGCCGCTGGGGCAGGGATTCGCGCTGGAAGGCCGCCATCACCTGCTGGTGGGCGGCGGCTATGGCGTCGCGCCGCTGCTGTTCCTGGCGCGGAAAGCGGTTGCCGCCGGGCACACCGTGGACGTGTGCATCGGCGCGCGGACGGCGGCGGATGTGCTGCTGGCTGAGGCGTTTGTGTCAACGGATTCGACGGATTTTAACGGATTTGTTGGAGAAAAATCCGTTAAATCTGTTCCATCCGTTGAGAAATTAAGCATCACGACTGAAGACGGCTCGTTGGGCGGACGTGGGTTGGTGACGCAGGCCGTGGAAGCCGCAATTCATGCGCGGCGCCCGGATTGCGTCTATGCCTGTGGGCCGACGCCGCTGCTCGTGGCGCTGGCGCGGCTGTGCCGGGAGCACACGCTGCCGCACCAGCTTTCGTGGGAAGCTCACATGCGCTGCGGCATGGGCCTCTGCGGCGACTGCGAGCTGGATGCGGTCACCCGTCAGGTCGCCGGCATCCCCGCCGGGTGGCTGGTTTGCAAAGATGGCCCTGTGTTGCGCTTTGCCTAGCTTCTGGTAAGATTAGTTGAATCTTTGAATCTTCGCAGTGGATTGGGAAATGGGTAATGGGTAATGAGTAATGAGTAGCATGACTCATTACTCATTTCTTATTTCTCATTTCTCTGTTGTAATTTGTTGGATTTATGTGAGGTAATATGTTATGAACGAAGACCTGTTCACAAAAACGGAAGCTCTGACTTTTGATGACGTGTTGATCGTGCCGGGGTACACGGAGGTGCTGCCCAATCAAACTGACGTCAGCACGTATCTGACGCCCACCCTCAAACTTAACATCCCTGTTCTTTCGGCGGCGATGGACACCGTCACGCAGGCGCCGCTGGCGATTGCGTTGGCGCGCGAGGGCGGCCTGGGGGTCATCCACCGCAACATGTCGCCCGATGATCAGGCGGCGGAGGTGGCGAAGGTCAAACGCTCACAGTCCGGGATGATTGCCGACCCCATCACCCTGCCACCCACGGCGACGCTGGCCGCCGCCGAGGAAATTATGTCTACCTACCACATCAGCGGCGTGCCCATCGTGGACGACGACAAGCGCCTGGTGGGGATTCTGACCAACCGCGATTTCCGGTTCGTGGAGCCGGAGGATTATCACCTGCCGGTCACGGCGTTTATGACGGCGGAGCACATCGTTTCCGCGCCGCCGGACATCACACTGGACGAGGCCAAGCGGCTGCTGCATCAACATCGCATCGAAAAGCTGACGCTGGTGGAC
>JAKQHY010000122.1 GCA_029555965.1 Chloroflexota bacterium
CGACGGTATCCCGGCGGGCTACCAGCGGGAATACGGGGAGTGTCGGAATCCCGACAAGGAGGGCGATGAGCAATGCAGTGTCCCGGACTTGTTCGTGACGTTGCAAGCGCGCGGCGCTGAGACACAGCGGATCTGCGTAGAATGTGAGCGGGGTCGTTACGCCAACCAGGCGTTGAAGCGCAAACTGCGCTGGACGATGCACAACTACGGTCAAGCCGGATTCGCCGGGGTGTACTACGTTGCCCCGGCTGTGCCAGAGGCCCGAGTGTTGCAACGCGCCCTGCTGAAGCTGAGTGCCGATCTGCGCAATGACCCACGCCAGGTAGCCCGGGGGATGCTGGCGATTTTCACGTTCGATGCGCTGGCCGACCATTGGCTGCCCTCGCCGGCGATGGTGGATCGCTGGGCCGGGACGATGGCCCGGATTGCGGAGGCGGAAGCGGCGGCGACCGCCGCCGGAACTGACCCCGCAGCGGCCGTGGCCGCGCTGGGAATAAATCCACGGGAGATGCCGTTGCCAATGGCGGCCAGCGCCCTATGTCGGCTCAAGCATCGGCAACGCGCCGGAAATATCCAGGCGCATCCAGGAGAAGAATGATGGAGCTGTGGCTTACCCGCCTCGCGTTACTGTGGTTGGACGGGAGTGTTTTGCTACTGGCGGCGCTGGTGGCCGTCGGGCCGTATGCCCTGGCGCTGACCGGGGCGGGATTGATGGTGGGACGACCGCGCTGGCGGCAAAGGCGATCGTCGAGGTCAACGGTGACGGCGCCGCGATTCACGTTGCGGTGACAGCCTGGTGGAGCAGACCATATCAGTTTCTCCAACGCCGATGACTTGGAGGAGGCGACTGGTGCTTCCGTTAGCACTGACGCCATTGCCATACCATCGGCATCTGCCCTGTACCGCTGGCGACAAAACAATCAAAACATCTCAACCGCACGTCCATTACAACTCCCCCTGTTCTGGTCCAGGCTTGGGATTATCCACCGTTGAGAAAGGGAGTACCTCACCCGGGTACTCCCGCACAGATATGGTGGATAATTCCACGCACATCGATCCCCCATAAGCCCTCAATTACCACTTATGAGGTCGAAAAATGGGCCGCCAGCGCCAGCAGGCAGACGGCTGGGCAAGCACCCTACCCCTCTGCCCCTCCATTCTGGGGAAGATGGCGACGGGGAGATGCGCTGTTGGTGCGAAACGTTCCCCTGGGAGTGATGTTCCACTGACTCCCCTACGCGGCTGGGAGGGGAAGCTCAGAAACTGTTGCACCGTCCAGCCGATGGTCGATGAGTCCCACCGCCATCGCGGGCGTCCGTTCCTGATAACGTTTGGCCCGTTGCCGGCCCTGGCAGCGCCGACTGCTGACATTCGGCACACGAATGCGGCGTATGCGGTCGCCAGACGCGCCTCCCTACGCCCTCGAGCCATCACCAGGGACACCCGTGAATGCCCTTGCTACCATTGCAGGCTAAACGCACCGCACAGACCTATGAACAACCAGAGCCACAGGGAACGTTGCGTCATCCTCCATCTCGCCTATGGGAAAATGGAGGTTATTACCCTCACAGCATACTCACTTGAGGGAGAATTTCAACTGCCCCAGACCCGCCCAGGTCTGGAATTGTCCACCATTGAGAAAGGAAGTACCAGTGCCGAAAGCACGGCGCCGATGAAAACGTCAGGCAACACGTCCTTCAGGAAAGGCCAGACGATCAAGGATAGAACGAGATTGATCGTCACACAATAGAAGATGGCGACAAGATACCAGACAAAGGACACCCGTCCCTGGATGAGCTTGCGGCACAACCGCCCAACCTCGACCTTGCCGCCCGTAAGCCCCGTCACCAGGATGGCCGCCAAAGAAGGGGCGTAAGTCCCCGCAATGATAAAGGGGATCGTTCCCCAGCTCCAGAGCGGAGCCCCCTGCGAGAGACACGCCCACACCGCCGGCGTCCATATCAGCCACGAAAACAGGAATGCGAGCAGGTAAAAGCTGCGCACAGGCGCGTTGACAATTATAGTGCGTAATTTGGACAGACTCGATGACATTTCAACCCTCTTTCTTTCAATGTGTGAAAACTACGCCCTATGATAGCACAGCCATGCTGCGGAAAAGTCCGCGAAAAGTCCGTTTTCCATTCCGCGCAAACCGATCGCGCCGCCATCATGGCCATCCATAAATAAACGAATGGGTTAACACCCATTCGTTTATTCGTATTTCTATTCGTGGATGGCAGCATCAGTCATAGTGCGCCCGGTTATTTCTCCGGACTGGTAGGGCGCGGGAAAACAGCCCTGACGCCGCCACCGAATATATACTTAACCCAACGATTTTCACTAAACCGCACAAGTTTTGCCCAAACATTGGCCTCATAATCTGCCCAGCGCGTGTCAGGCAGTTGCCTTAGACGTGGATCATCCTCATCTAAAGTCAACGGTCTTTCAGTAGTGTTATAAGTACACGGACACCCCTTGTCATCTGTATCTCTTTCTCCAAATGAAGGAGGAACCATTATAGGTAGGCTGACTACGAGATGACGAGGCGGAATACATGGGCATCCATTGGGTTGTTTCATCCTACGTTGATCCTTATAATAGTAGTTCCCCCCCAATGTATGGACAGCTAGATAGTATAGGGAAGCCACCCCCGAACAATCTGATAGGGCATAAAGATTCGTCACCCAGCCACCACCTAGATAGTATACACAAAGACTCTCGAGATTCTCGTAGAATTGTTTATCACATGCAGATCTCGCCACGCCGCACTGCATATAACACAAATCATGTCGCGCACAAGCAGGCGAGAAATTCATTCGTATCCAGGATTCCTGGCCGTTCTCCACCTGCAGAAACTCAACATAATCCGGCACAATGTTCTCCTCCTTACCGGGTGTACCACAAACCATACCCGACGGGTCCGTATAGAGCGCCGGGTTATTGCGAACGTACATATAAAGATTCATCCCATCCACATACCCCAGCGGGTCCATCTGCAAGAAGCGGCCCAGTTGCGGGGAGTACATTCGTGCGCGGTAGTAGTAATTGCCGCTCTCGCCATCGTACTGCCGTCCGGTGAACAGGTAGTCGTTACCGATGGCCGAAGCCGACCGGGAATTGCCATCGCCGTCGAAGATGTGCGCCGTGCCGTAAACATCGTACTCGTAGCGTTCTACCAAAGCGCCGCTATTGCCGGCTACTTCAGTGACGTTGCCCAAGGCATCGTGATGGTAAGTGTAGGTATTGCCCCCGCGTTCCATCGTCAGCAGATCGTCAAGTGTCACGCCGTAGACGTACCGTGCCAGAAGCTGATCGGCGGCGTCGCGTTCCTCGATGATTTGCTCATCGAGATCATAGACGTAATAGGTCGCTACACCATTCACAATCTTAGCCACACGCTGCCCCAGCACATTGTAGACGTATTCGGCGGCAGTCCCGCCAGCGCCGGCCATGGTAACCTGGCGGTTCAAGGCGTCATAGGTATAGGTATTCACGCCATCGCTCGTCAGATTACCCTTGAGATCGTAGCTCAAAGCCCGTCCGGTTGCCTGTATATAGCGATTCATTGGGTTGGTTAACCGTTGCCCATCGTTGGGCAGATAGGATTCGGTCGCCCCATCATCTTGCACCGACAAACGGTTGCCCACAGTATCCAGATCGTAGTTCTGAATCTGATCGTAGGTGGTGATGGAGTCAGGATCGGTTGTATTCGCACCGTACCACACTTGCGCGAGCTGATACAAGTCGTCATAGGCATACACATCGACAGGGACGCCGGTCACGTGTGCACGCTGCATAAACGTGCGATTTCCCACGTTGTCGTAACCATAGCGGTAGTCGGCCAGGTCACCGGTGCGCACCCGTGTGACGCGGCCTACCGTATCCACTTCGTATTGAGTATTGATGCCTTGGGTTGTCGTTATAAACAGCACTCCTGTCGGCTCATTGTAGCCATAAGTCGCCACCAGAGCCCCATTTCGCTCCACTTGCGAAAGACGGCCCAGAGCATCGGCGGTTCGCACCACATGCACGCCGGATGGATAGGTCATCGTGTAACTCCCGGCAGCATAGTCGTAAGCATAGTTCGTAACCCAACTGAAGCCATCTATCGTCTGAATCTGCGACGTCACAGCGCCAAGATTGTCATAGGTGAAAGAGACGCCCGTTGTATGCCCCAACGATGTCTGCCACGCGCCGAGCATCCGTCCGGCAGCGTCATAGCTAAAGCGCTGCGTCCCGCCTCCGGGCAGCGTTCGCTCCACCAGATGCCCTGCCGCGTCGTACTGCGCAATCAGCGTCGCGTTGAGTTGATCGGTGCGCGAGACGACCTCACCCGCAGGGTTGTACCCGGTCGTCACGGACGTCCCATCGGCGTAGAGCGTCTGCGTCTGGCGATTATTCGCATCGTAGGCGTAACGGGTCGCATTGCCGTTATCATCGGCGATTGCCATCAGATTGAGTGCATTGTCGTAGGTATAGTGAGTCGCAACGTCAAGCCCACCCACGTCGGCCACGTGGCGCGTGATCTTGCCGAAGGCGTTGTACTCGTCCCACTCCACTACCCCATTGGCGTCGGTGACCACAGCTTGCCGCCCAAGCCGGTCATAGCCGTAGCGCATCACCAGATTCAATCCTTCAGCATCGGCATACTGAACGACAGGGCGATTCAGCGCATCGAAATCGTAGCGGGTGACCACACCGCGCGAGTTGGTGATCACGGCAGTGTTTCCGGCGGCATCGTAGCCGTAGGACGTCGTCAGGTTTAGCCCACCGTCATCTTTACGGGTGAATAACAAACGACCCAGACGGTCATAAGCGTTGAGCGTGGTCACACCGCGCGGACCGGTGATGCCCGCCAGTTTTCCATCAAGCGTATACGTAGACACCGTCGTCAGATTGAGCCCGCCGCAGTCGGACGTTTCACGGATGCGGCGCCCCAGGGCATCGTACTCATAACAAGTGACGGCACCCGCCGGATCGGCCATCGCTGTTAATTGCCCATCCAGAGTGTAGGTATAGACCGTAGTCAAATCAAGCCCGCCGAAGTCGTTGATTTCCCGGGCCAGACGGCCATGATCGTCGTATAGATACTTCACCACTCTGCCGCCAGGATACCGGATGCTGTCCTGTTGGCCATTGGCCGTATAGGTGTAAAGCGTGGTGTTCCCCAGGGCATCGGTCATAGACGACAACTGATTGGCATCATCGTACGTGCGGGTGGAAATGCCGCCGTTCGCATCGTTCACAGCCGCCAACTTGCGATTAACATCATAAGCGTAAGAGATTTGCCGCACCAGGCCGTCAGCCACGGTGCGCTCGCTGAGAAGATTGCCATGCGCATCATAAACATAATCGGTGACAACGTTTTCGCCGGTGACGCCATCGGGAGTGTAGTCCTGGATCCGGCGTACCTGACGGCCGGCAGCGTCATACTCGTGTTTGACGACAATGCCCAGCGCATTCTCCTCCGTCAACACCCGTCCCTGGGAATCATAAGAGTAGCGCATCTCGGCACCCCCCGCGGCGCCGCCGCTACAGGCGCTACACCCGGCGATGCCACTCGGCCCGGATACCGTCTGCGGTTTACCGGCGGCGTTGAAGTCGCGGTACGTGGTCGTCTCGGCCAGGCCGCCGGCGTCGCGGATAACCTGCGTGAGCAGCCCCGGAACCGGCGTGACACCCGCAGCGAACAGGGCGTTCGGTTGGCCGTAGGCTTCGTCAGGGGTTCCCTGCGTGTAGCGGTAGACGGTGACCACGCCCAGTTCATCGGTCTCGGCGGCAAGCTGGCCCCAGGCGTTGTAGCTGTAGGACATCGTCGGCGTCACGACCACGCCGTGCTCATCGGCTACCGCCGGGTACTCCACCCGGATCAACTTGCCGGCTTCGCCCAGGCCTTCTTCGTAGTCGTAGACGTAGACGGTGGTGTTGCCCAGCGGGTCGGTCTGGGTTTTGAGCTGGTTGAAACGGGTTTCGTAGGTATACAGCGTCGTCTGCACCTGCGCCGGATCGCGGGAACCGGCAGGTAACGCGCATTGAGCCGGCCCCATGTGGCTGGCGCTGAGAGCCTTGCCGTTGATGGCGTACGTATACTCGTCACAAGTGCCATCGAGGTTATCCCGGCGCAGCAAGTTGCCGGCGTCGTCGCGTTGGTACGTCATCGTGCGGCCCAGGGCATCGCTCTCATCCAACCAACGCCCCCAGCGATCGGTGTGCCCGCTGAGCCCGCCCCGCTCATACGCGACACGCTCCACCAGATCAACAGACTTAGGCGCCGGCGGCGCGGGATTGGCGGGCGCGCCCACAGGGCTATCGTTGAGGAACGCATAATCAAACTCAGACGAAGTGAAGCGGCGCACTTCCTGAGCCATCTCGGTTTCACCCGTTTCAGGATCGTACGTCAGGCGCGGCGGCTCAATGACGCCGGTGACGTGACCGAATTCGCTATACGTGTGCTCCGTGACGGCGCCATTCTCATCTGTCGTGTGCGTGAGCAGTCCCCGCGAGTCGTACGTAAATCCGCGCACGCTCCCGTCGGAGGAAGTGACCCGCCGCAAGTGATTGTTCCGGTCAATGTCGAAGGATGTCACCCGTCCGGCAGGGTCAGTGATGTGGGTCAGTTTCCCATCCGCGTAAGTGAAATCCCAGGTCCAGCGTGGGGCACTCTCACCGGGCAGATAAATCTCAAAGGCGGACACCGTCTCATCCGGGTTATAGACGAAGGTTGCCCTGCGTCCATCCGGGTAAAGCGTGTAATCGTGGCGCCCGTCGGAATAGAAGCGCACCCGCGTCCCGTCAAGATAAATCAGCGTATATGTATCGCCGGCCTTGTCGTAGACTAGCTTGCGATGATCCGTCGGGGTCAGGTTGATGATGTCGGAGCTGGGAGCGTCGAGCCAGGGATCGAACTGCACGTCGCCGTTGATGTTTTCCCCCTCTCCGCCGGGATTCCGCGTCGAATGATAAGGCCCGGAGGCGGCTCCCCACCAGTTGTGTCGCGCGTCGGCCCGACCTGTACCGGCATATTCCACACCAAAGCGGGTGTTACCGTAAATGTTGCTGCCGCGCATTTCCAGGCTGCCATCGGCAGTGACGTAGATTCCGTTCCGCTGATTGCTCACAATGTCCGAAGCCTGGATTTCCGCGCTCCCGATGACGACCAGACCGTCTCCGGTATTGCTCATCACCGTCGTGCCGACCATTTTGAACAAAACATTGCCATCCACGCGGACGCCGGTTGCCGGATTTTGGACAATGGCGCTATTCGAAAGGTTCATCACCGTCCCGGAACCGGTAACATAAAGAGCGTAATCGCCGCCAGCACGACCATTCCCGCTAAACTGCGCGCCATCCACCACCACCCGGCTGTTGCTAACGTACATCCCATAGACAGGATAATCGCCCGGTCGCATGTTCAATACCCGGCTGTTCTCGATGCGCACCTCCCCGGTCAACACGTTGCGCGCGACCAGGTTGCCGTTGACGCCGTTCCCGCCCGAGGCAGCGCTCACCGTGACGTTCCGCAAATGCCCCGTCCCGCCTTCAAAAAACAGCCCACCCCACGCGAATGTGTTCGGCACCGAGGTGAAAACGATCGGCTCCGCCGGCGTCCCCAACGCCTCCAGATGCCCGTACACCGCGATCCGGTCGCCATTCCGTCCCATCACCATTGCGCCGGGATGCACCGTCAACGTCACGCCGGAAGGCACGCTTAGATTGCCTCCCAACTCATATCCCTCTACCCCGCTGGGCATCAAGTACGCCCCGGCCGGCGCCGTCCCGCTCCCGATCCACACCCTGTTGTAGGTGTTGCCGCTGGCGGTATTGCCCGCGATGAAGTAGCGTGTCAACGCGCCCGGCTCCACCCGCATCACGTAGTCACCGTTGTTCTCAAACACGTTGTTGGTAACGGTGAACACCGGATTGGCGCCGCCTATGTACACCCCGGCTCCCGTGTTATTTCTCAAAGTGCTGTTGGTAAGGGTCAACACCGTACTGGAGCCGGTAGCATAGATGGTGCGATCGGTATTATCGCCGGTCCCGTTGTTGCTGAACAATGTGCCAGCCACCGCAACGTGGCTATCGGTGACGCGCAGCCCATAGTCGGTGCCGTAGTTGCCGACCTGCGCATTGAGCACCTGGCTATTCTCAACGCGCACCTCCCCACTCAACACATCGCGCACAGTAATATTGGCGCCACCCTCGCCACTGGCCCCTCCGTGCACCGTGACATACCGCAAATGCCCCGTCCCGCCGTCAAAAAGCAGCCCCTCCCACGCCCAGGTGCCCGGCGTCGAGTTGAACAAGATCGGTTGCGCGGATGTGCCCAACGCCTCCAGGCGCCCATACACCACGATCCGGTCGCTGCTGCCCGCCCCTATCACCGTCACCCCAGGCTCCACCCTCAGCGTCACTCCTGCCGGCGCGATCAGATTCCCGTCCAGGGCGTAATCCAACTCGTTTTCCATCAGATATGCCCCTTCTGGCGCCGATCCGCCCCCGATCAACACCTGGTCGCAAGCATTACCGCTGGCGCTATTGCCCGCCAGCCAGTACTGATCCAGCACGTCCGGCGTCAGTTTCATCGCATTGCTGCTGTTGTTCTCAAACACGCTGTTGGTAAGGGTAAGCGCCGTGCCAGAACCGGTAACATAAAGAGCGTAATCGCCGCCACCGCCGCCATTCCCGCTGAACTGCGCGCCATCCACCACCACCCGGCTGTTGCTAACGTACATCCCATAGACAGGATAATCGCCGGCCCGCATACTCAACACCCGGCTGTCCTCAATGCGCACCTCCCCGGTCAACACGTTGCGCGCGACCAGGTTGCCGTTGACGCCGTTCCCGCCCGAGGCAGCGCTCACCGTGACGTTCCGCAAATGCCCCGTCCCGCCTTCAAAAAACAGCCCACCCCA
>JAKQHY010000006.1 GCA_029555965.1 Chloroflexota bacterium
TCGCCCCCGTGCCAAGCGCGGCGACGAACCACAGCGTATAGACCGAGAATTGCCCCACATAGGCCTCGTAGAGCGTCATTCCCACCGCCAACATCACGAACAGCAGGTGAATTTTGAACCAGGACTGAATCAGCCCCCACAATTGTGGGAAGATAAACTCGTTGACGTTGGCCGCAATGGTGTTGATCCACCACTGCCCGCCCGTGGCCCAGTTGATGCTCAGGAAGACTAGCCCGAAGACCACCCCAAAGACAATCACCCACCCCACCGCGCGGCGCGGATTCCGCAAGAAGAGGTAGCCGAAGACTGCCGCCGCCGTGAACACAGCCAGTTGTTTGCAGTAGCCGGCGAACAGCAGAAACGTCAGCCCCAGCGCCACATTCTGCGGCCCGCGCGCGGGGTCTTCGGCTTTGGCGATGAAGTATACACACAATGCTTCAAAGAACACCATCATCAAATGCTGGCGGCACAGCGGCCCGATGTGGTAGATGAAATTCGAGGCCAGGTACGCCAGCCCCATCAGCAGCGGGAGGAAGACGCCGCCGGTGCGCCGCCGCACCGTCAGCCCGATGACCGCCGCCGTGAGCAGCGTGACGACAAACGAGAGCACCCGCCCGGAGAGCAGCGTCGGCCCAAAGAGGGGGAACAGCAAGACGTTGAGGACGTGGAACACCGGCGGGTAATTCGACGAGTAGAACGGGTACACACTGCTGTCGCGGTAGGGCCACTCACCCCGGCTGTGCAACACCGCGTCGTACAACTCGAAACTTTCGCCCTGGTCGTAGTCGTAAGGCCAGCGGAACAGGTCGGCGGCGTAGGCCACGTAGACGGCGAAGTAACCTAAGAACGCCAACAGCGCCAGCACAGCCAGCACCTTTTCTATCACGCGCCAGCCGGGGTCCGTGATGCGCGACGCATCCGCGTAGCGCGGCTCTGACTCGGCGGCGGCCGGCAGCGCGCCCAGCCGCAAGAAGGGGACGCCGGCCAGCGCCGCGAGCAGCCCGGCCAGCAGCAGATTCCGCTCCACCGGGCCGATACCGCTCCACGCCCCGCCGCCCAGCCGTCCGACGATCAACAGCGCCGCGTCGCCGCCCAGCCCCAAGGCGATAAAAAGCCAGCCCAGTTGACGTTTGGTGATGGGAGTGTTCATGGGAAATGCGTAAGAAGTAATGAGAAATGAGTAAAGGGTAATGGGAAATCAGAAATTGGAAATTGGTGATCGGTGAGTAGAGCCATCTTACTCATTACTCATTACCCATTACTGATTTCTGATTTCCATTCACCAACTCCCGCAGCACGGTGCCTGTCTCCTCAATCGCGTCCACGGCGAAGTCCACGCCAGGGCCGACTTGCCCGCCAGGGCGGACGAGGACGGTGCGCATCCCGAAGGCGGCGGCCTGCTCCAGATTGCGCGGCTGATCGTCCACCAGCACACAGGCCGCGCCGTCGCATCCCAGGAGGTCGAGCGCGCGTTGGTAGGCTTCCGGCCAGGGTTTACCCCGGTAATCCGTCGCGCGCACGTCAATGATGGGGCCGAAATACTGGCGGATGCCCATCTGCCGCAGAATCCGGTCGGCCCAACTGGCAATGCCGTTGGTGAAGATGCCCTTCGTCGCCGGGAGCGCGGCCAACATCGTGTCCAGGTCCGGGCGGGGCGTCAGACGGCCGCTCACGTCTACCTCGTGGACGTAGTCGAGATAGTCGTCTATGTCCAGTTCAGGGTGATGGTGACGCAACCCCATCATCGTGGTCCCGTAAGCCTCGAAGTATTCACGGCGCAGCGCCTTGGCTTCCTCCGGGGTGAGGGCTAGTTTCTGGCACACCCACGCCTCAATGCGCGCGCCGACTTCCTTGAACAGACCGGAGCCGTAATCGTAAAGTGTATCATCAAGATCAAAGAGAATGTATTGGATAGGCATAATGAGTCAGTGGATCAACGGATCAGCGAATTGCGAATTGCGAATGACGAATTGCGTATTCCGTAGTGCGTAGTCTACGGAATACGCAATTCGCACTACGAGGTTAAATCTCGCCGGTCAGCGGCAGCGCCACCAGCCCACTGATCACTTTGGGGAAGAAGTCGGTGGACTTTTGAGGCATCCGCTCGCCGGCAGCGGTGCAGGCGCGGACTTGCTCGATGCGCGTGGCGTTAAGCAGGAAGAGGAAGTTGGCCTCGCCGTTGTCCACCGCCACAAAGCCGGACGCCGGATCGCGCAGGTACGAGAGGTTTTCCTTGCGCGCGACGCTCTCCTTGCTCAAGCCCATCACCTTCTCGATGATAAGCTCGTGTAGCACGGTCACGTCAAGGGCGCGGAAACTGGCGTCCCGGTCGGGCAGCAGCGCGGCCATCGTGTCCAGCGATTTGAGTGTGAGCAAGGTGTACTTGCCGTCGTAGAAGCCGAAGCGCGGTTGCTCCGACGTGGCCTCGGCCAACGCGTCGCGCAGCGTTCCCAGGTCGCGCATCGGCGTGATCGTGAAATACGCCTTGAGCGCGCTCAGCAGCGCCTTGCTATCCAGCCGCGTGTAGTCATAAATCAGCCGGTGCGTTGGCAGAATCACCAGGCCGGGGTCGCTCATACTCACCAATGTGACCATCACGTAATTGAAGGCCGCGCTGTCCAACGCGCCAGGATGCATCACCCGCATCTGCGCGCGGTAATTCAGCGCGGTCTCATAGCGGTGATGCCCATCCGCAATGATGAGTGGGCCTTTGCCTTGGAGCGCGTCCTGTATCGCCGCGATAACTTGCGGGTCATTCACGACCCAAAACGCTTGCTCTACCTCCGGTTCGATGACGCGCTCGCGCACGATGGCCGGCATGTGGGTGTCCAGGAAGGGTTGCAGCAACGTATTGATTTCAGCGCCTTCGTCAGGATAGAGCATAAAGATGTGTTCCCAACACATCTGCGTGACCTGCGTGAGGTTCATGCGATCTATCTTTGGCCCGCTGAGGGTGCGCTCGTGGGGCAAGACCACGCCTTCTTCAAATGGCGTCAGCTCTAACGCCACCGTCAAGCCGCGTCGGGTGTGTTCCGCCCCATCCGGCGTGGTGAAACTCTGCTCTAACACGTAGAGCGACGGCTCCGGATCGGTGAGCAGGATTTGCTCGGCCAACCAATTCTGCAAATAGCTGCGCGCGCGGGTATAAACGTTGTTGTCGGGTTCATCGGGGGTGCGCACTCCCCAGATTGTGCGGACGAAGTTGTACGCCGATAGGTCGTAATACTGCGCCTGTTCGGCATCGTGGATCCGGTCGTAGGGCTGCGTGATTACGTCAGAAAGATCGCAGAACTTGTCGGGATTGTAGCGCAATCCTCGGAATGGTCTGATATTTACCATAGTGCCTCCTAAAAGTTGCGAGTTGCGAGTTGCGAGTTAGGAGTGAGGATTTAGGAATAACTTTCTTCCTAACTCGCAACTCCTAACTCCTAACTCAAATGCTCTTTCACCAACGCCACAATCTCGTCGCCGATCTTCTCCTGCGCCTCAACCGTCGCGGCGCCGATGTGTGGGGTGACGATCACCTGCGGCAGCGCAATGAGCTTGAGCAGGGCTTCGCTCTTGGGCGGTTCTTCAGTGAAGACATCAAGGGCGGTTCCGGCGAGATGGCCGCTGACCAGCGCCTCATACAGCGCGGCTTCGTCCACGGTGCCGCCGCGCGACGCCTGGATGACGCGCGCGCCCTTTTTGAGCAACGCGAATTGCGCCGTGCTGAGCATGTGATGCGTCTCGTTAGTATGCGGCAGGTGCAGGCTGACGTAGTCGCTGGCCTTGAGCAGGTCATCCAGCGGCACAAGGCCAGCCTCTTTCACATAAGGGTCGTAGGCCAGCACCGTCATGCCGAGCGCGCGGGCTTTGTCGGCCAGCGTGCGCCCGATGCGCCCGTAGCCGATGACGCCGAGCGTCTTCCCGGCTAGTTCTGCGCCCTCGAACAGCTTCTTATCCCAGCGCCCGGCCTTCATCGAGGCGTCGGCCTTGCTCAACTCGCGGGCCAGCGCGAACATCATCGCCAGGGCCAGCTCGGCCACCGCGTTGGAACTCGCTGCCGGGGTGTTGAGGACTTTGATGCCCTTGCTCGCCGCGTATTCAGCGTCAATATTATCCACCCCCACGCCGCCGCGCAGGATGACCTTGAGATTGGTCGCCTTGTCAATCAACGGCGCGCGCACCTTCGTGCGGCTGCGCACCACCATCCCGTCGTAGTCCGCAATCACGCCCATTAACTCTTCCGGCGTGATCGTGTCGCGCACATCCACCGTCACACCCGCCGCCCGCATCGCCTCCACGGCCGGCGCAGCCACAGAATCGCAAATCAGTAATTTCGCCATGGTTCGTCTCCTGGTTTAGAAATGGGAAATGGGAAATGAGTAATCAATGTAACCACTTATTACTCATTTCTCTTAACTCATTACTTAAGCCCCAAAATGTCGTTAATCTCCCCCAACAGCCACTCGATGTCCGCTGGGGTGATGTCGCCCATGTGGGCAATGCGGAAGGTCTTTTCCTTGAAAGGCCCGTAGCCGTTGGAGATCGTCGCGCCGCGCTTACCCAACTCTTTGTTCAGGTCGCCCACGTTGATGCCGCGTGTATTTTTGACCGTGCTGACGGTGTTGGAGTAGAAACGTGGATCGGGGAACATCTCCCAATACTTGACGGCCCACGCCTGCACCATCTGCGCCATCGTGAGGTGCCGCGCCCAGCGATTCTCCAGCCCCTCGGCCAGAATGTCATCCATCTGCTTGTTGAGGGCGTTCATCAGGCTGATGGCGGGGGTGGCCGGCGTCTGGTTCTTCTTGTAGAACTTCAGCATGTCAATAAAATCGAAATAATAACCGCGATTCGGCACTTGCTCGGCCCGCTTGAAGGCGCGCTCACTGACGGCGGCGACTGTGAGGCCGGGCGGCAGCGCGAAGCATTTCTGCGAGCTGGCGAGCACCACGTCCAGGTCCCAGGCGTCGAACTCGATCTTCACGCCGGCCATTGCCGAGACCGCATCCACCAAAATGAGGATGTCTGGATACTTAGCGCGCACTGCTGCCGCGATCTCCTTGAGGGGGTTCATCACGCCGGTGGACGTCTCGTTGAGGGTGACGGTCAGGGCGTCGTAATCGCCCTTTCCTAACGCCTCCACTACCTGGTCGGGGGTGAAACCCTGTCCGGCTTCCACGTCCAACCGGTCGCAGGGGACGCCGTTCGCCTTTGTGATTTCGTACCAGCGCGAGGAGAACTCGCCGCAGACTGTGACGAGCGCGCGCTTGAGTACGGCCTGGCGGATGCTGCCCTCCATCACCCCGGTGCCGGAGCTGGCATAAATGAAGACCGGCTGCTGCGTGTACAGCAGTTGTTGCAGTTTGGGGGTGAGTTCTCCCTGCAAGTCCGAATAGGCCGTACTACGATGGCCGATCATCGGAGCGGTCTGCGCCTGCAAGACTTCGTCTCGCACATGCGTTGGCCCAGGAATAAACAGCTTCTTGTACATATAAAACCTCCTGTATTTTTTTGTATGAAGTGTTTTAATAGGATAGTTTACTGACACCGTGGCGCTTACATCATACCCTATTTTGTGCATAATACCACCGTATGACGTATGACCCGGTCTAATCAGGGACTTCTCATTCTCTTGTGTGCAGGGCATCGCGGCGCAGCAGACGGCTAAAACCGGGATTCGTCAAGGTATTTTGCGCTGACGGGCTACTGCCCGTCACCGCAAGACACCCCTTTCCACGGCGACTTTGGCTGTAAAGACTTCTCGGCGGACGTATTTGCCGAGGATGATAAAGTTCTGGAGGTGGACTGTTGCGTCCATGCATTTTCACATATAATGTATATGAGGAAAGCGGTACATCCAATAAGGAGGGACACGATGGAAATACCAGTCGCAGCATTGCAGACGGTTGAGCTTTTTGCGGGACTGACGTCCGAACAATTGGCGGACATCATCGAGGTAGGGCGGGCCACCGTTTATCAAAAAGGGGACATCATTCTTAACCGTGGGGATCAAAGCACCGAAGTGTACGTCTTACTCAGCGGGCAGGTGGAGGTGGTGTCGGAATTGTCCGAGAATGCCACCAGTTATGTTATTTTAGGGGCGGGACAAAGTTTTGGAGAAATGGCTCTGCTGGATGCCGGGCCGCGCTCGGCAGCGATTCGATGTGTGTCGGCTGAGGCGCAAATCCTGGCATTAGGCCGCGATGCGTTGTTAACCTTCTGGCAAAGACATTGCGAAGTGGCGTATATGATGTTGTTCAATATCGCCCGCGATCTGGCCTTTAAACTACGCATCCGCAATTTGACACAAGAAATGGGGGCATAGCGATGATTTACAAAGTGAGCTACGTCATTGTGGGAGGCGGGCATCCTGGCGCGGTGATTAATCAAAATCATGCCCCTGAAATTGGCAAACTGGTGAAACTTGGGCATGAAATGTACCGCATTGTAGAGGTAGCCGAGTTGCTGCCGCCAATGGGCAACTTTGCTTACTTGCATGTGAGCTGTAAGCCCATCGAGGCTGCCGAGGGGCAGGTCGAAGGAGCCAACTCTGCCGGGGAAGGGTAACGCTTTCCCCGGCGTCAACTACCCCCCAAAAAACGCGCCGCTAGGTAGGGCGTGACCCAGCGTTCAATCCAGGCGGCCGCCAAAAGCAGCGGCGCTACTACGGTCACGAATAGCTTCACGAAGTAGCCAATCTCCCGCACCATGCCGATCACACCGCCGCCTTGTTCGGGAGGCGATAAAATGATGTCCCCCATACGCATGGCCTGGGCGGTAGCCAGGATGGCTGCGGGTAACTCCAAAATCCCGTGAGGCAACACCAAAACGGCCACAAACAGCCAGGGATTGATTCCCGCTACGGCGACCTGGAAAGTCAGATAAAAGATAATCCCCAAAGGCGCCATCAGCATCAAGAGCGTCAACACCCCCATCGAAAAGAGCGCCAACAGTGCGGCGCCGGCCAGAGTCCGCAAATTGTGCCACCAGATCGTTCCCGTCGAAAACGACGTCAGTAACCCCGTTTGCGCCACCGCGGACTCCAACGCTTCGGGGTTGGTGAAGGCGCCGAAATCAAATGCCTGTGGCGGCAGTGTATAGTTGGCCGTTCCCCACGCGCCGATCCAGGCGCCGCCCCCCAAGACCACCAGGCAGGTGAGCAGCAGTTCTGGCCTGAGGCGTTTCAGCAGCGCCGGAATCTCGTGGCGATACAAGGCCGCCAACCCATGCTGCGGCCACGCGGCCTGCCATAACGTCCGCCACGATTTCGCAATATCAAGGGTGTCAATATCCCGCCCCAACAGGTGCTCCCGGTCGAAGATGCGCAGCCCCAGGCGGATGAGCAGGATATTCAACACCAGCAAAAATGCCACAATCGCCCACAGCGCGGTGTAGTTGGCAAAGAGCAACATGCTGGCTTCGGCTTGCAGCAAGAACGCCATTGGGATGATGATGAAGCTTGCCAGCAGGTTGGCCGCGCGCACGCTGGTGGATTGGCTGGACACGACAATTGCGCCTGCGACCATCACCAGGGCCTGCGCGGTCGAGAGCACGAAGCCCAGGAACAGCAGGTACAGGGTAGGCCACCAGTCCATCGAAGTTCCAACCAGGATGACGTAAAATCCCATACCGAGGTAACTGGCGAGCACTGGCGGAATCGTCGCCGCCAGCAATTTGCCCACGTAAAGCTGCAAGTCGGTGAGCGGCGTCGCCAGCAGCGGCTCCAGGCTGCGCCGTTCCTTCTCGCCCATAAACGTCTCCAGGGCGATCACCAGCGAGAACGAACTGGGAAAGAACCCCACCGTCAGCATCAAGAACGGCAACATCCGCTCCATGATGAGGTTGGCGCCGTATTGGTTGACAAATGCAATGCCCCGGCTGGCCGCGAAATTCGCCAGAAAGGGGAACCCCAACACCAGCACCACAATCGGCAGCACGATGCGCCAATCGCGCAGCGTATCAATCATCTCGCGGGACGCAACGACCCACACCGGCCGCACTTCAGCGGCGACCGTCCGCCAGAAAGTTGGAAATCCCTGGACCCGTTCTTGTGTATTCGCCATTATCGCTCCTTCAAAAGACCGCAACGGATCTAAAGGATGGAACGGAAGAAAACTTCCGTTGAAATCCGTTCCATCCGTTGAGAAAAGCCCATGAACATAGCGCAGTCAATTCACAGCGCCTTCGTTGATCACCCGCAGGTAGACCGCTTCCAGGCTCTGTGTCACTTCGCTTAACGTCAATACAGAGGCTTTGGCGTCGGCCAGCGCCTGCAAGAGCGCGGGGTTGGTCGCGTGCGGCGTCGTCGTCCGATAACGCACCCAAGACGCGCCAGCTTCCTGCACTGCGGCGCCTTGCGCGGCCAACGCGCGCTCCACCAGCGGAAGCAGACCGTTTTGCGGCTCGGCGGCGAAGCGCAGTTCCATCAGAGGTGGGCCAAGCAGGCGGGACTTCAATTCGGCGGGGGCGCCACATTCGATAATTTCCCCATGCCGAATGATCGCCATGCGGTCGGCCAGTTCCTCCGCTTCGGGCAAATTGTGCGTGCAGAGGATGATCGCCCGGCGCTCGTCGTCGCGCATTTGCAGGATGGCGTCGCGCTCCAGCCGCGCGCTCTCCGGGTCCATCGCTGAAGTCGGCTCATCCAGCAGCAGCACCGGCGGATCGTGCATCAGCGTGCGGATCAGGGCGATCTTCTGCGCCATACCCTTGGAGTATTCCCCCAGGCGGCGATCCAGCGCGTCCGTCATCTTGAACCAATCCGCCAGGAATTTGATCCGTTCCCGACGCTGCGCCGCCCCCATCCCGCGCAAGTTCCCGAAGAAATCCAGGTACTCGCGCCCGCTCATCCGCGTGTAGAGGCCCGGCGCCTCGGTCAGCACGCCGACGTGAGCGCGCACCGTGCGGGCGTGCGTCGCCGCGTCATAGCCGGCGACGCGGGCGTGTCCAGACGTGGGTTTGAGCACGGCAGACAGCATCCGCACCGTCGTCGTCTTCCCCGCGCCGTTTGGCCCCAACAACGCCAGCACCTCCCCCGCCTGCACGGTCAGCGTGATGTTGTTAACGGCCACGATAGTATCAAAGTGTTTGGTCAATGCTTCCAGCTCGATCATCCTAACGCTCCTTTAACCTTACACTCTATCATACCCTATCTCACAATCCTGGCAAGAGATACAGGACTATTGCATTTCGAAAAGTCCCGCCCGTCAGGCTGCTTGTTTTGCGCTAAAGCGGCGTTTTTAGGGGGATTTTTGTGGCGGGGCGAAGCCCCGCCACAAAAATCCCTTTTATCCCCGGCCTTTAGGCCGTATTCAGTTGCCGGAAACGGTCAAATGCGACAGCCTGGCAAGAGACAAAATTCGTCAAACGGGATGCCTTGACTTTTGCCGAATCCTACTCACGACACCCATTGGGGCACAGAACGTACTCATCTTCGTTGTGAAACCAGGCGCGCGCCCCGGCAACGTCGTGCTGCATTTGCACAATCAGCGCCTCCACCGAGGTGAACTTCTCCTCGGTGCGCAGGCGGTGCAGGAAATCCAGCTTCAACGTCGCGCCGTAGAGGTCGGCGGAAAAATCCAGCAGGTAGGCTTCCACCGTGGGGGGACGATGGTTAAAGGTGGGCCGCCCGCCCACGTTTGTCACCGACTCAAAACTGCCCTGCGGCAAGTGCGCTCGCGTCACTTAGACGCCCCACGCCGGCAATTGCCGGTCGGCGGAGACGGCCAGGTTGGCTGTCGGGAATCCCAATGTGTGCCCGCGATGGTCGCCGTGAACTACTAGGCCCGCCAGCCGGTAGGGACGCCCCATGCAGCCGCAGGCTTCGGACACGTCGCCGGCTTGCAGCGCGCGGCGGATGCGGCTGCTGCGCACCGGCGCGCCGCACCACGCAATCGTCTCGGCAAAGG
>JAKQHY010000125.1 GCA_029555965.1 Chloroflexota bacterium
ATTTCTGGGCGCCTGAATTTTTCCTGCTGGACGGCCCCAATGGCTTGCGTTGGTATGGATATTACACAGCAGGAACCCTGACCTGCTGCGACAACCAACGCCTGCACGTCATTGAGAGCGTCGGCGCGGACCCGCTAGGGCCATACACCCACAAAGGCGAACTTGCCGACAGTCTGGGCGGCTGGGCGATTGACGGCAGTATCCTGCAACTGGATGGCGCGCTCTACCTGCTCTTTTCGGCTTGGAAGGGGGACAACCAGAACCTCTACATCGCGCCGATGAGCGATCCCTGGACGGTCAGCGGCAATCGGGTGCTGCTCTCCACGCCGACCTACGACTGGGAAAAGCAGACGGGGAACGTCAACGAGGGGCCGGTAGCCTTGCAGCGTGATGGGAAAACCTTCATCATCTACTCCGCCAGCGCCTGCTGGGGACCGGATTACAAATTGGGGATGTTGACCTACACCGGCGACGACCCCCTGAAAACCGACGCCTGGACCAAATCGGCGCAGCCGGTGTTTCAGCGTTCCGACGCCAACGGCGTATTCGCGCCCGGCCACAACACCTTCTTCAAATCGCCCGACGGGACGGAAGACTGGATCGTCTACCACGCCAACGACTCGGTCAGCGGGGCGTGCGACATGGGCCGGACACCCCGCATCCAAAAATTCACCTGGAACAGCGACGGCGCGCCCGACTTCGGCGTCCCGGCGTCCACCACCACCGATTTGCCCGTTCCGGCTGGCGAGCCGGCCCCACCGCTTCAGTAGATGACAGTAGTTACGCAGTTCCCCAGGAAGGAGAAGGATTTCACCGCCGAGAACGCAGAGTTCGCTGAGTTTTTTTATCTTTTCTCTGTGTTCTCGGCGTACTCTGCGGTGAAAAATTAGAAACCACGTAACTACTGTAGATGAAACTCTGGGTTCGTAGTAACGGCTTATGAACTTTAAAAAAATAAACTGGTAATAATGGTAGAATAGGCCCGGAGGTGCAATTATGCCCAAACGTCGTCGATTAGAATTGAGTGCCGACCAACGGCATGAGTTGGTAGACCACCGGGATCACCATCCCAAAGCCTATGTCCGTGAACGCTGCGCGGCGTTGCTCAAGATCGCGAACGGACAAGCGCCGCACGCCGTGGCCCAGGACGGCTTGCTCAAACCGCGGGGGCCCGATACGCTCTACGACTGGCTGAACCGCTATGAAGCCGAAGGCTTTGTGGGGTTGCTCATTCGGACGGGACGCGGGCGCAAGCCCGCTTTTTCCCCCTCAGTGTGCGGATAAAGCCGCGGCCCACACCCGTATCCAAGAAATCATTGGGCGGGCCCCACTCACGTTGGGCGTGAACCGCAGTCGGTGGACCCTCACGACGTTACTGCCGCATGTCCACGACTGGTTACACCTCGAGACGGCCAGCGGCTTATGGCAAGTGTTGCGGCGCCTTGGCTTATCCTACAAACGCGCCCGCGACTATTTACACAGTCCCGACCCCGATTATGAAGCCAAACAGGCCGCCATTCAGCAGTATTTGCAGCGGGCCCACGCGGAGCCCCACCGCTATGTCTTCCTCTACATGGACGAATTCACGTTCTACCGCCAGCCCTCCTTAGCCTCCGCCTACGCGGACCAAGGCAGCAAGCTCCCCTTGGCCCAGCGGAGCTATCACAGTGACACCAAAGGCCGCGTGGTCGCCGCGCTGAATGCCGGGACAGGCCAAGTCACCTATCTCTTGCGCGCCCGCACGGATCTGCCGGTCATGCGCCAGTTTTACGCCCACCTCCGCGCCACCTATCCCGATGCCGAACAGATCTTTGCGGCGCAAGATAACTGGCCCGTGCACGCCCATCCCGATGTCGTCGCCGTCTTGGAAGAGCAAGAATATCCATTCTGGCCGACGCTGCCCGCTAACTGGCCCACCGCCCCGCGCCCAAATTGGGAGACGGATGATTTGCCCATCCAGTTACTCTTTCAGCCCACCTATGCCCCCTGGACCAATCCCATTGAAAAACTCTGGCGCTCGCTCCAGCAGGAGCACTTGCATTTGCATCGCCTCAGTGATGACTGGCCCGCTTTGAAACAGTGCGTGTCCGACTTCCTCGACCGCTTCGCCGGCCCTTCCCCGGAACTCCTGCACTACGTGGGTTTATTACCAGATTAATTTTTTAATGTTCATAAGGCGCGACTTGAAGAGCATTTTTTCGTTGGCAGGCTGCGCCCGCCAACGAAAAAATACCTTTTTGACAGCGGCTTTAGCCGCAAGCTATGGTACAGCGACCCATCGTCGCTATAATTTTCGATAGACTCCAAAGGCAGATTGAACTTTGGGCGACGCGCACTAAAAATCCACCGGCGGGCCCACGCCTGCGAGTATTTTTTTCACTGCCGCAGCACCAGCGGCAGATAGACCCGCGCGGAAACGTCCAGCCAGGCGATTCCCCGCACCTGCCCTGCCGTCACGATCACCGCCGCGCGCCCCGGTGTGCGTCCCACCGTGAACGTCGCCGTGACCTGCCCGGCAGTCGTCGTGGCCGCCAGCGGCGAGACTATGCCCAACGTTGCTGTCCACGTCACCGGCGTGCCGTCTGCCACGGCGTGCGCGTAGCGATCCGTGACCGTCGCCGTGAGGAGCGCGCGGGAGGCTCCGTCGGCGGGCAGTATTGCAGGCTGCGCCACTACACTCACAGTGTACGGCGCGAGTGGGATGAACGCCACTGACGCCGTCCCCGTCACGCCGCCCGTCG
>JAKQHY010000137.1 GCA_029555965.1 Chloroflexota bacterium
GATGCAGGCGGCGGTTGGCAATCTCCAACACCTCGTAATCGTCGCTGAGACGCGCCAGGACGCCGACCAGTTGCTCCTCACGCAACACCAACTTCGTGTCAATGCGGCGCAGCAGGGCCACGTCGGCCATCTCCGCCAGGCTGATGGGCGCGAACCCTGCCAGCGCGCGAGAGAGCGCCGGGCGCGTCAGGGGGAGGGACGCTGCCCCGGTTGCCGATTCGCAGCGCCGACCTGTTTCATGGGGGTGTATCTGTGTGACCATATTCTCACCTTTCTTATTTTCTTTACTTCAGGCATAGTTTACCCGGTTGACCTGAGAGTAAGCTAAGAAAAGGTTTAGAAATGGCTTAGGATTGGGGCAATTTGCTTATCTGTGGTTATTTTCAGGGACTACTCTTGTGATGGGGCGATAGTTGTTGGCCTACGGAAGACACTGAAGAACGGCGAAATCGTTAGCGTGCGGTCCAGCCGCCATCAATGCTGATGCCGGCGCCGGTCACGAAGCTGGACGCATCGCTGGCGAGGAAGAGCGCCAGTCCACCGATTTCGTGTAGTTCGCCCCAGCGCCCCAGGGGGATTTGTGAGACGAATGTTTGGTACAGGGTGGGATTATCCAATAGGGGGCGGTTCATCTCCGTGCCAAACGGCCCTGGCAGGATGGCGTTGACCGTGATGTTGAAGGGCGCCCATTCCAGGGCCAGGGTGCGGGTGAGTTGCAACACCGCGCCTTTGCTGGCCGCGTAGGGTGTGCGCTCCGGCAGCGAGATGAGCGACAACATCGAGCCGACGTTGATGACGCGCCCATAGCGCCGGGCTTTGAGCGTGGGGGCCACGGCGCGGCACATCAGCCAGACGCCCGTGACGTTGGTGTCCTGCACTTCGCGGAATTCTTCCAGGGTGAGGTTTTCGATGGGGCCGCGAATGTTGACGCCGGCGCTGTTGATCAGCACGTCTATGTTTCCAAATTCTGCCAACGTGCGCGCGACCAGGATGTCAACCTGCGCCAGGCTGGTCACGTCGCAAGCATAGCCCCGGCACGGCGCGCCGAACTGCGCCTGCAATTCTGCGGCAGACGCTTCCGCGTCTGCCGCCTTGCGGCTACATACGACGACGCGCGCGCCGGCTTCGGCCAGCGCCGCCGCCATCGCTTTTCCCAATCCCCGACTACCGCCGGTCACAATGGCAACGCGATCGTCCATACGGAAAAGGTCTAGGATAGGCATGGGTATCTCCTCCTCTGAAAATAGCAAATAGCAAATGGCGAAGTAACGCAAACTTCAGTTTGCTGGTTTACCAACGTACCAACTACAGTTTGTGTTACATTTTCATCCCACCGCTGGTGAACCGCCGGGTAATGATGAATTCCTATGAAATCACATCTTGTGGCGCGGGCGCTTGCGTGACGGTTGCCCAGGAAGCAATCAGGGTGGTCAGCGGGACGGCCAACATCAGGCCGACGCTGCCCACGAGCGTGCGGATAATTTCTTCCGCAATCATTTCCCGGTTGATGGTGAGATACCACGGTTCCGGGTACAGGTAAAAGAGGAGAAGCAGGGGTAGGGCCGCCCCGGTGTAAGCGAGGATGAGCGTATTGACCATCGAGTGGAGGTGCGCGCTCCCGACTTTCATGCCGCGCCGGTAAACTTCCGGCCAGGGCAGGGTGGGGTCGGCGCTGTGAATCTCAAAAGCGGCGACGGCCTGCGCCAGAATGACGTCGTCCAGCACGCCGGCCGCGCCGAGGATGATGCCCGCCAAAAGCAGCCCGCGCATTTCGAGGCCCACACCGACGGCCTGGAGGTAGAGCGTTTCTTCGGAGCCGAAACCGGTGAGATGCGCCATGCCCGTCCAGGCGATAGCCAGCAAGCCCGTGAAGCCCAGGCTGAGGGCGCCGCCCAGAAAGCTGGTGTGTGCTATGGGATTCCAGCCCTGAATCAGGTAGAGGGTCGCGCCGATGAGCAGCGCCGCGCCCACCAGAGAAACCAACATCGGATCGCGCTGGGCCAGGATTTGGGGCAGAACAAAGCCGCCGACAAGAAGGCCGCTCAGTCCCAGCCCCAGCAACGCGCGGAGGCCTTGTCCGCGTCCCATGACCAGAATGATAGCCGCGAAGATGGCAGCAAAGAGCGCCAGCGGCCCTAGCCGCACATGATCCGCCACGGTATAGAAGATTTGACCGTCCGGCCGCCGGGAAGCCATCAGGAGGGCCTGCTCCCCAACGCGAAAGCGCACGGCCCGCAGCGACGGCCCCATGCCGTTATAAGTGACTTTGACGGGAGCGGCGTGGAATTCTCCGGCGGAAAGCACCTCAAGTTCCAGCGCTTGCGAGACGATGACGAGGCCGTTCTCGTCCGTCGTGGTCGTTTCGGAGGTGATAGCCCGTACGCGGGCCTGCAAGGTTTGCTCTTGTGCGACGGGATTGGCCGCATAGGGACTGGGTGGGCGGGTGAGGTGTAGGGCGACGCCGGCCGCGATGACCAGGGTCAGCAGCAGGACGGCCATGCCTTCCAGGAGGTAGCGCGCGGTCTGTGGAGAACGGGTAGGCGGGGGGATTATGTTGATGTCTCTCATCTCGTTCATCGGTAACTTACTTGTGCCTTCCTTAAAGAATTTTGCACCACATCTGGCGGATAACCCATTCGGTCGGGTTCTTATTGTGTCAGCCCGGCGCCCACAGCCAGGGCTTGCATTTCCTGGGTGATGGCTTGCTGCCGCGCCGATTGGACCAGTTGCCCCAGCTCATCAATCAATCGTTCGGCATTCTGGGTGGCGGCTTCCATCAATTGCAGGCGGGCCGAGTGTTCGGCGGCCGCCGATTCAAGCAAAACCTGATACAAGTGTAGCGCCGTCCACTGATCGCGCACGCGGGCGCGGAGGCGTTGTGGATCAGTTTCGACGATTGGCGGCGGCCATGGCGGCTCAAGCGCCTCTTCTGGCAGGGTCGGGGGAAGCAGGCGCTGTACGGTGGTGGTGTAGTGGCCGCTCTTGTGGTACGTGTTGTAGATTACGTCTACCGCGTCCAGCCGCAGTTCCTCGTAGGCCACTTGCCAACGGTGGTTCAGTTCGCGGGCAATGGCAAAGGGCGGCAGGGCGCTGACGGAAAGGGCGCCTTCCCAGGTCAACGCCCACTTATGACGGCGCAATAAGCGTGTCAGCCGGGCGCCCAGCGCCAGCAGCTCGACTTGGCCCGGCGCCGGTTGCTGCGCCAGATACTCGCCGGTGCGCTTCACTAACGTGGTATTGAAGCCGCCGCATAGTCCGCGCTCGCTGCCGATGACCAGGACCGCTACCCTTTGGCCGTTTTCGGATGCCGTAGACGGTCGCCGGGCGGCGCGACGGGGTGTTGGGTCTGCGCCCAGTGCGGATAGGACGGCCAGGAGTTGAGCGCGATAGGCGCTAAGGTCGGCTTGCCGGCGCAGCGCAACCTGCCAGTTGCTGACGGAAATGCTTCGCAGTGCGTCCAGGATCGGTTCAACGGTACGGATGTTGTTCAGGCGTGATTGCAGCCGCTCGATGTCTTCCATTTTGCGCAGGCCTAGTAGGTCTCGATCCGCAGGACGTCCCAGACGAAAACCACGGCGCCGCCCAGGTGGGTGGTGAACGGTATCATGCCCTCCAGCAGCGGCTGGTCGGCGGAGTTCTCGGTCTCCATTTCCACCTGGGCGCGGCAGTGCTCCCGGATGATACTCAATACGTTTTCCAGGGTCTCTTCTTCTACGCACGTATACAGGGTATACTGCGCCTGGCGCAGGACGCCGCCCCGGCTCTCGGTAGAAGTTACCGGGTAGCCTGAAGTGATCAGGGCTTCCAACACCATGTTGGCCTGATCGCGCGGAACCACGGCCATAACCATCTTTTTCACATAGAGTTCCTTTCGTTAGGCGTTTTGTTCGAATTCAGCCAGGCGTCGCGGTAATACAGGATGGTTTCCCGTAATGAATCAGCCGTTTCTTCAGTCAATTCGCCGGTGCGGCCAATTTCCAGGAACAAACCTGGATGTACAGCCTGGACGTGGCGTATCAGATCATGTTCGAAGGCTGAAACCAGTTCCGCCGGGACACTGTCCAGATAGCCTTCGGTGACGGCCATCAGGAGTAGGATTTGTTGGCTCAACGTCATCGGCTGGTGGACGGGTTGCTTGAGGGCGGTTTGCAGCCGCTCGCCGCGCAAAATCTGGCGGCGGGTGGCCTCATCCACTTCGGCGCCCAGACGGGTGAAACGCTCCACCTCTTCAAATTGCGCCAGCATGAGGCGCAGGTTGCCCGATACGGCGCGCATAGCGCGGGTTTGCGCCGCCCCGCCCACGCGCGAGACGGATTTGCCGGCGTCAAGGGCCGGGCGAATGTTGCGATTGAAGAGTTCGGTGCTGAGGACGATTTGCCCGTCGGTGATCGAGATGAGGTTGGTGGGGATGTAGGCCGACAGGTTCCCGCGCTGCGTCTCAACGATGGGCAACGCCGTCAGCGAGCTGTTGCCGGCTTCTTTGCGCAACTTGCAGGCGCGTTCTAGCAGACGCGAATGCAGGTAGAAAATGTCGCCGGGATAGGCCTCGCGGCCCGGCGGCCGGCGCAGCAGCAGGCTCAACTCCCGGTAGGCGTCGGCATGGCGGGTGAGATCGTCATAGACGATCAGCACATCGCGCCCCTGGTACATTAAAAATTCGGCCATCGTGCAGCCGGCATAGGGGGCCAGGTAACGCAGGGCCGGCGGGTCGTCAGAACTGGACACGACCACGGTGGTATAATTCAGCGCGCCGGCCTGGCGCAGGGTCTCGATGACGGCCAACGTGGTGGACTTTTTCTGGCCGATGGCGACGTAAACGCACTCTACGCTGTTCTCCAATTGATTCAGAATCGTGTCCACCGCCAGGGAGGTTTTGCCGGTTTGCCGGTCGCCCACAATGAGTTCGCGCTGCCCCATGCCGATCGGCGCCAACGCATCCACTATTTTGAGACCGGTGTGCAGTGGGGTATGCACCGGCCCGCGTTCGACGATGCCGGGGGCGTCCTGCTCCAGGTAGCGATATTCGGTCGCTTCAATTGGCCCTCGGTCGTCCAATGGGTAGCCCAGTGGATTCACGATCCGCCCTAGCAGTTGGTTCCCCACCGGCACGCGCAGGCGCTCTCCGGTGCGCGTGACCAGGTCGCCGCCCTGGATGCCCTCGTCTGGGCCAAGCAGGATGACATCCACGTGTCCGCGCTCCAGGTTGAGCACCATACCTTGCAGCCCGGTCGGAAATGTGACCAGCTCATCGGTGCAGGCGCGGGGTAAGCCGGAGATGGTGGCTACACCGTGGCCGATATGCTGCACGGTGCCCACGTCTTGTAAGTGTACGTAGGGGGTCATGCCGGCCGTCTGCGCGCGCAAACGTTCGAGCAATTCGGGGATGCGCAGTTCGGGGCGTCGGCAGAGGGTGTCGCGCATGCCCGCCAGTTCCGCCAGGCAAGCGCTGACGCGCGGAACGATGTGGGTGTGGGGCATGTGCGCCAGCTCGCCGCTCGCGGCCACGCGCTCCCGCAACGCCTGGAGCAGTTGCGTCGTGTCGGGACGTTCACTCATAACTCAAATGTTCCTGTAGACTCTGAGAGACGCTGTCGCGGATGTCGGCCAACTGCCCGGCGATGGAGTTGTCCACCATCATATCCCCCACCCGCACGCGCAGGCCCAGCGCCAACGCCGGATCGGTGCGCAGCTCCATGTGCGGGGTGCGATCCACCAGTGCGGAGAAGGTGCGCACCAGCAACCCCTGTAGTTCCGGCGAGAGGGGGTGGGCGGAGGTGATGGTGACGATGGGGGTGCGCTCGCCCAACGAACGGCGGAAGGATTCCACGCGCGCGTTTTCATGGCGCCCCATGTCGCGGATGCGCTCGCAGAGTTGTTTGACCATGATTTCATGTAGTTCGGTGGGGGCGATGCGTCCAATCGCCTGGCTGACCATCTCCAGGATGGCGTCAATCAATTGGTCATGGAATTCGTCCACGGCTTGTTGGCGGATGCGATAAGCATCCATCTCGGCTTCAACCAGCAGATGCTCGGTTTCTTCCTGGGCCAGCTTCAAGACGGCTACACGCTCGGTCTCGGCCCGCTCGCGCGCGTCGGAAATGAGTTGGGCGGTTTCGTATTCCAGGTCAGCCAGGCGTTTTTCCAGCTCAGCGCGGAGCCGGGCGGCTTCGGCTTGATCCTCGGCCAGTTGCGCCATCATCCGTTCTTTTTCGGCCATGCGCATTTGCACTTTGTGCATCACCGGCTTGAAGAACAGCAGGTAAAGCAGTCCGACCAAGATCAGAAAGTTGACGATCTGGATAACGACCGTCGTAAGGTCTGGGTTTAACATGGCGGCCTCTACGGAAAGAACCGATCCAGCAGCGGGTTGGCGAATAACAGGATCAGGATGACGAGCAGGACGTAAATGGCCGTGGATTCCAGCAGCGCCATCGCGATGAGCAACGTGGTGCGCAGGGGGCCGGCCGCTTCGGGCTGGCGGGCGATTCCTTCCAGGGCCTTGACTGCGGCGCGACCTTCTACGATAGCCGGAAGGGCTGTGCCGAACACAATGCCCACGCCGGCAATGATGATAGTGGCGAGGGTAATGATTGTTTGAGAGTCCAGATTTTCCATGAAATAGTCTCCTTGGTTTAATTCGCGATTCAGGTTTTGGATGGCGATGTTTTTCTATGGGTATCTTCAGAAACTTCGGCTCCGGCGGCGATGTAAACGGAAGCCAGCGCCGTGAAAATGAACGCCTGCAAGATACCGGTGAACAGGCCAAAGCCGGTCATTGTGATCGGGACGAACAACGGCGCCAGGGTAAATATCACGGCCACGACGATCTCGCCGCTGATGATGTTGCCAAAGAGTCGCAGCGTCAGGGCCAGGGTGCGGCTCAACTGACCGATAATTTCCAGCGGCAGGGTGAAGATGGGGGTTGCCATGTCTTTGATGTAGCGCCACGTTCCTTTTTCGCGGATGCCGAAGTAGTGGACCGAGAAAAAGACGATCAGCGCCAGCGCCAGTGGGGTGCTGATGTCGCGGGTGGGGGCGGTGATGAATGGGACCGCGCTGAAGGTGTTGGCCGCCGCGATGAAGATCGCCAGCGTGCCCAGGAAGGGCAGGTATGGCCCGACGGCTCGCCCCATCACATCTGAGAGCAGATCGTTGAGGAAATCAATCACCCATTCCAGCAGCGCCGGCTGCCAGCGTTCCAGCGCCACGGTCAGCCCGACGATCAGGGCCATGATCACCCAGGTGGACGTCACCGTGTCGGTGATGCCGATGTTGCCGATTTGGAAGACGACGTAGGGTTGAATAGATTCCATCTTTTTATCCTTTGCATTGCCACCACAGAATGGCGGCCCAACGGGCGACCCAGAATCCGGTCAGGGCCAGCAATCCCGCTTTTATCCCACACTTGAACGCGGCCGCCAGGACGGCGGCAACCACGAGCCAACGACCGGCCATGCTGACACTCATCCGCATGAAGCTCGCTTCTGGCTGCGCCGCGTCCAACCGTTTCACAGCGACGCTCAACAGCAGCGCATTGAGCCATCCCGTCAGGGCGCCCACGATCGGCCAAATCCAGATCATGGCAAATCTTTACGCGCGGACTCATCGGCGCGAGCTTTTTGCTCCGCATCGAACTTCTGGATAATCCGCCATAGGTTGTATATACTGGCGCTCAGGCCCAGGGCCAACAGGCCCAGGGTGAAGGTCGGCTGCGTCGCCAGCTCGCGATCCAGGAAATAGCCGGCTAACACACCACCAAAGATCGGCAGCGCCAATTCCCACCCCAACGTTGTGAGTCGCAGGGCTTCGCGCCACTGTTTGGCGTTGACAGGCGGCTCAGGTTTGGACGGAGTCATCATATTCAATCCACCGCCCACTCGTTAGTAATCGTACTTCCCCCCCGTTCACGCGCAAGATGCCCGCTTCCAGGCGTTCTGTCTGTCGTTCCTTCCCGGCGACCGCATAGCGGAGCGCGGCTGCCTCGGTTTCGGCCAACAGCGGGGCGTGACCGGGATAGATGCCCAGCCCGCCGCCGTCTGCCAATTGCGCCTGCACCCAGGCCACCTCGGTCTCGTCGAGCAGTAGCCCGTTTGGCGTCAGCACCGTCAGACGCAACGGTTTAGCTGCCATACGCTTCCTCTTTCAACTGCCAGGCTTTTTCTATCACTTCGTCAATGGCGCCGACCATATAGAATGCCTGTTCCGGCAGGTGATCGTGATGGCCTTGCACGATTTCCTGGAAGCCGCGCAGCGTTTCGTGTAGCGGGACGTAGCGGCCGGGAAGTCCGGTAAAGGTTTCCGACACGAAGAACGGCTGGGTGAGAAAGCGCTGCAAACGCCGCGCCCGGTTGACGACCACCCGGTCGGCGTCGCTCAGTTCTTCGACGCCCAGGATGGCGATCACATCCTGAAGCTCCTGATAACGGGCCAACAGGGCGCGCACCTCGTTGGCGATGGTCACATGTTCCGCACCCACGCCGGCCGGCGTCAGCAGCGTGCTACTGGAGGCCAGCGGATCAATGGCGGGGTAGAGTCCCAGGCTGACCTGACGCCGCGACAGGACGGTAGCTGCATCCAGATGGGTGAAAGTGGCGACCACCGCCGGGTCGGTCAGATCGTCTGCCGGGACGTAGACGGCCTGGATCGAGGTAACACTGCCGCGCGCGGTGGTGGTGATGCGCTCCTGAAGTCGGCCCATCTCGGTTTCCAGCGTAGGCTGATAGCCCACCGTGCTGGGGAGGCGTCCGAGCAGAGCGGAGACTTCGGTGCCGGCCTGGATGTAGCGAAAGATGTTGTCGAGGAAGAGGAGCACTTGCCGCTGTTCCGTCTCACGGAAATACTCAGCCATGGTCAGGGCCGTGAGGGGAACGCGCAACCGCGCGCCGGGCGGCTCGTTCATTTGACCGAAAACCAACACGGTGTTTTCCAACACGCCGCTGCGGCGCATTTCCAACCATAGTTCGTTGCCCTCACGGCTCCGTTCGCCCACCCCGGCGAAGAAGACGATGCCGGAATGTTCGCGGATCGTGTGACGCATCAGTTCAATCATCAACAGGGTTTTGCCCACGCCGGCCCCGCCAAAGAGGCCGATTTTGCCGCCCTGTGGATAAGGTGTAAGGAGATCAATGGCCTTGATGCCGGTGATGAACGGGCGCGTGACGAGACGTTGCTCGCGCAGCGGCGGCGATACGGCATGGATAGGTCGCCAGTCCGTGATGGACGGCGCCGGCTGCTCATCAATGGGCTGTCCCAACACATTGAACATTCGCCCCAGGGTGCCTCGTCCCACCGGGGCCTGGATCGGTTTTCCGGTATCCAGGGCAAGCAACCCGCGCCGCAGGCCGGCCGTGCTATTCATGGCGATGGCCCGTACTGTGCGTGGATCGGTGTGTTCTTGCACCTCCGCCACCAGTTCGGGGCCATCGTCCGGCTGAATAAGCAGCGCGTTATGGATGCTGGGCAGGTCGCCAGAGGGGAATTCTGCATCCACTACTACTCCGGCAACCCGCACGACAATTCCGGTTCGTTCCAATTATCCTCCGCTGTTTCCTCACATTTTCGACGGCCAACCTGTGCAATCCCTGAGTATAGAGTAGTTTGGGCAAATAACAAATGTAATTTAGGGGCAGTGGATGCCAGGGCTTTATCATTCTCGGCAGGTACAACCTGTCGAAGAGATTTTGCGGCTGAAGCCGCCGGTAAGAAGGCGGTTTTGCGGTGACGGGCGGTAGCCCGTCACCGCAAAACCCCTTTAAGAATCACGGCTTTAGCCGTCT
>JAKQHY010000144.1 GCA_029555965.1 Chloroflexota bacterium
GCCGAAGTCGTGCAGGTCGTCGGTGAGATGGCCGCCGATGATGCAATCGCGCGGGTCGCGGATCCAGAAGATGTACTTGATGTCCGGGTACATTCGCGCAATCCAGGGGAAGATGAGCGTGGTTTCGGGAATCTTCCAGCCTGTATGCTCGGTGGAATTGAGCCGCACCGAAGTCAGGTACGTGTGGATGAGAAATTTGAACTCGTCGGGAATATCTGCCGCCAATGCCCGATCCCAGTTCCACGAAAGATCGCCCTGCCAATCCACATAGCGGGCGAAGACGCGGCAGGCATCGTACATCGCCTGCGGCGGCAGCAGATCGCCGGAGCCATTGAGCGGCGCGCCCATAAACACGCCGCTCGCCGATAACGTGTGTGACATCGCGCGCGTGCCGGAGTGTCCCCGACCGATGATAGTGATACGTGACATAGGCACCTCAAGAAATAAGATGCAGGATACAGGATGCAGGATGCAGGATGCAGGATGCAGGACTTGCTTCTTGCTTCTTGCCTCTTGCTTCTTGCTTCTTGCTTCTTGCCTCTTACAGCGTAACGACCTGCCCCGTCTCCCAGGACGTGATGATCGCCTCGATGATGCGCTGGACGTGGAGGGCGTCCGCGCCGGAAGCGTCAATCTCCTCCGGCTTGACCTGCGCGAGGTTCTGCTCCACCCACACGCCGATGCGACTGCCGAACGTCTCGCTGAAGCTCATCATCCCGCCGAGGTAGTCGTAGGTCTCGGTCTGGCGGCTGAAGCGCGGATAGAACGTGAGGTGCTCGCAGGCGTCCAGCAACACGAAACGCGCTTCCGAGCCGACGACTTCCAACGTTTCCAGGCCGTAGCTGCCGCCCGCGTCGTAGCTCCCCGTGAGGTGGCCGATAATGCCGTTCTTGAAGAGCAGGTTCACTTGCACATTCGACCAGCAGACGCGCCGTCCGTCCGGGCCGTCGGCGCGCGGGCCGCGCTTGAAGAACGCCTGCACCTTCTCCACGTCGCCGCCAAAGTAGCGCATCACGTCCAGCGAGTGGGGATGCAGTGCGCGGATGTGGAACCACGGCGAGGTCTCGTTGGGGTTGTTGATCCACATGGTCATGTTGATCATGTTGATCTCACCCAGCCGCCCGGCCTTGACCCATTCCTTTGCCCGGAGCGCGGCCGGCGTGAAGCGATGGTTCAGGTTGATGCCGTAGCGCAGATTCTTTTGTTTCGCCAGCGCGACCATTTCTTCCGCTTTGGCGATCTCGTTGGAGATTGGCTTCTCGCCCAGGGTGGGGATGCCCGCCGCCAGCAATTCCATCGTAGGCGTGTAGTGATCGCCGCCATTCTCGACGCCGGCGGTCGCCATGCTGGCGGCGTCAATCTGGATGCCGCTCTTCAACATCTCCTGCACGGAGTAGAATGCCGGGCAGCCGTAGGCCGCCGCCGCTTTATCCGCGCGTTCCTTGATGATGTCGCACACCGCGACCAGCTTCACGTCAGCGCGTTGCTGGTACACCCGCGCGTGCGTGTTTCCGATGTTGCCCAATCCAACAATAGCGACACGTAATTTCGACATGGTGAGACTCCTTGATTTGAGATGTGGGAGTAAGGAGTAGAGAGTAAGGAGTAAGGGCTTTCTTCCCTACTCCCTACTCCCTACTCCCTACTCCCTACTTCTTACTTCTTCTCCCCCGCCTGCAACCGCGTGGCCTGCTTCACGTTGCCGATGTGCAGGGTATCGTAGGCTTGCTGCGAGCTGGTGAACGCGCCGACGCCTTCGTGCCCGTGCCAATCGCCCTGATGGTGCATGGGATTCGGCAGGCCGGTCTCGGCTTCACGTTGGGCGATCCAGGCGTCCATCCGCGCCTTGAGCAGCGCCACGACTTCCGGCTCGGCCTCCGCCAGGTTGTGATTCTCGTCCGGGTCTTCCACCAGATTGTACAGTTCCACCGGCGGCTTGAAGTGGAAGTCCGGCTCCAATGCTTCGATGAGTTTCCATTCCGGCGTGCGCCAGCCGTGCTTGCGCATCCACGTACATTCGGTGATGTAGAACTCGCTGCAATGCGAGGCTGTTTCGCCGCGCACCAGCGGCAGCAGACTCTGGCCGTCGAAGGCGATGTCTGTCTCGATGCCGATCAGCTCGAGCAGCGTCGGCGTGAGGTCGTATTGCTGCGCGTAGCCGCGCACGCGCTTCCCGGCGGGCAGCTTGCCCGGATAGCGGATGATCAGCGGGACGTGCAACGTCACGTCGTACAGGCCGTGGTGATCGAAGTAGCACTCGTGGTCGTAGAGCGTTTCGCCGTGGTCAGAGGTGATGACGATGAGCGTCTCGTCGAAAAGACCGTGCGCTTCCAACGCGGCAAAGATGGATTGGATGCAGGCGTCCATATACGCCACTTCGCCGTCGTACTGCGCGATCACGTAATCCTTGTCGGTAATGCCCGGCGGCATCCAGGTGGCGAAGAAATCGCGGAACGGCTTGAAACTCATCACCGGGTCCATTGAGTGATTCCGGGGATTGCACTCGTTGCCGTGATAGAACATCCGCTCGAAGGGTTCGGGCGGCAAGTACGGCGCGTGCGGATCCATGTGGCGCATGAACAGAAAAAACGGGGCTTTCTCCTTGACCAACCGATCCAGCTCCGGCAGGGTCACGGCGTTGAGATTTTGCGCCTTGGGGCTGCGGCCCTCGTTCCAACTGCCCCACCCGGCGTAATCCAGGTACGTATCGAAGCCGCGCGAGGCGGCGTTGCCGGTGAAGCCCACGCAGGTGGTGTTATACCCCTGCTCCTTGAGGAGCTCCGGCAGCGTCTTGACCTCCGGGCGCAGCGGCCCCTTGTGGCGCAGCGCCACCACCTGCGTCGTGAACGCATCCATGCCGGTGAGCATGTTCGTGTAGCCGCTGGTGGTGGGGATGTGCGGGCTGTAATAGCGCTCGAAGAGCGTCCCCCCCTGCGCGATCCGATCCATGTGCGGCGTGGTGAAGCGCGGATAGCCGTAACAACTCAACCGGTCGGCGCGCAGCGAGTCAATCCCGAAAAAGACAATATTGGGCAATTTCTTGCGTCTGGCTGGCATGAGGACCTCCCTTGAAAATAGCCACAGAGATCACAGAGTTCACAGAGAAAACCCTTTGTGTCCTTCGTGTCCTTTGTGGTGAAAATTTTCATCCAACCGCTGGTGAACCGCCGGTTAATGATGAATTCCCTTGCAAATAGCAAATGGCAAATGGCAAATAGCAAAGTAACGCAAACTTCAGTTCGCCGGTTTGCCGACGGACAAACTCAAAATTGTGTTATATTTTCATCTAAACGCTGGTACACCGCCGGTTAATGATGAATTCCCTAGGAGATTGGCGGAGTAGACTTTTTTCGAAACCGTTGGCTGATAAGGCACCCTCCCCAGATAGCCCCATACACGAGCAGAAACAGCGGAACCCCAACTATCACTACCCAAATCAACAAATTGCCCAGGTTTCGTAGTACCATTATGAGTGCATTAACCGCCTTGCCCACGGCTTGCATAGGTCGCCAACCACCACGGATTAGAGAAACCGGTGCTAAATTCACGGTAATAGTGGAGAAGAAGACTTGGTTGTGCAGGCTATTCAGTTGACCTTGTATCTCCTCTATCTTCCCTTCAATATTGCTCAACTCTTGATTTACCTGTAGTGCTTCTTCAACAGTTGTTGCCTGCTCCAGAATCATCAGGACACGGTCGCGGGTGGCCTTTTGATTGCGCAGTCGTCCCTCAAGGTCAATATACTGCTTGGTCACATCCTTACCGCTCACCTCCTCGCTGAGTATTTGCTTTGCAACGCCTCGAAGCTGTTCAAGTGCATTCTCAAATTCTTCTTCCGGCACAGCTATGGTGATTGTAGCGAGTTGCGTCTCTCCTTCACGCCATACTCGCTGGTCGGTGATGTAACCCTGAAAATCCTTGGCTATCTGCGCCACCCTTTCCACTGCTGGCTCGATTTCATTTACCTCCACGTCAAGCGCGCCCTCCTTGACAATGAACTGCACGACATCGGTGGTTTCATTAGTTGCCAGAAGTGATTGAGTGCTTTCCCAAGCTGTTTCCGAGTTAGTATCAAAGGAGGGAGGCGGCATACTCCCCTGACCCGCTTGAATCCCTTCGTTAACCATCGCCTCAGCAACGGTTAACCTCACGCTGGGGAAAATAGTGGCTAATATAGGAGTAGCCAGGTGAACGTCCTTCGCCATCCGTATCTCTACCGGCAGCCCAGGTAGCCCAGGATGATCTCGTGTGGCCTTCGAAGCCCAAAAGGATGAGTATCCCCATACCTCTACACTGATAGGGTCGAGCAAGGATCGTCTGAGCAAGTAAGGGACCTCCTCCTCCACTACCTCTCGCCGGTCTTGCACTCTGGCCATAGCCGTTGCTTTGATGAAAGCCGTCCGACGCGCCAGGTAATCCTCGTCAGTCTCATTGAAACAATCCTCGGAGAGGATACAAGCAGAGCCATCCAGGTGATGTCCTTGACTGGGTATGTAAGCCGTGGCCCATTGCGCCGTCTCACGGACTGCGATTCGAAGCCTCCAGTATGTATAGAGAAGACTGGCGCCTTCCGCAATAGTAACTACGATGAACAGGCACATCAGAAGAAGAAAAGCCTGTCTAATTTGAGTAGAAGTCTTAACCACATCCCCCGGTTTCCCCCAAGTGTTTCTAACGAGCGTTTGAAACTGCATCATCCCGGCCTCCTTATCCACATCCCTTCTCAGTATGTCACGACTTCTTCCCCAACCGCGCCTGCTTCTCTGCGTGAAGCGCCAGCACATCCGCCTGCATCTGCGCCAGCCGCGCGCCGCGCAGCGGGAACCAGACGAGGATGAGCGCGCCCAACAGCATCGCGCAACCGGGGATGAGGCCCACCAGCAGCTTGATGCCCCACAGCGCGCTTTCCGGCTGATTGAGGAAAATCTGCCCCCCATTGGCCTCGCGCGTCACAAAGGCCGTCGCCTCCAGGATGAAGGGCGACAGCGCCAGAGCCACCGACTGCGCCGGTTTGGTCAGCAGTGCGTTGACGCCGAAGAACGCGCCCTCGCGCCGCACGCCGGAGCGCAGCTCGTCCTCGTCCGCCACCTGCGCGAAAAGCACGTTGGTCAACGTCTGCGGGCCGGAGAGGCCGAATCCGGCCAGCGCCAGGCACACGGGGATCAGCGCGTTGGGCACGACCATGATGGACAGCAGCGCCGCGCCCGCAACCAGCAGCAGCGCCTGCTGCGCGCCCACCACGCCGAGCTTTCGCCGGATCAACGTCGTCAGCGGCACACCGATGATGAGCGGCACGAACAAGCAGGCGACGAGAAGCATCGAGCTGGTCTTCAGCACGTAGTCGGCGGTGTAGAAGAGCGCGCCCAGGATCAGGGAGTTCATCAGGATGGACATGAAGTTCTGCGCGACGAGGATCAGGAAGGCGCGGCTGGTGAACGTGTACTTGAGCGCGTCGCGGAGATTGAGCGGCTGGTCGCCCTGGTGGAACTCCGGCCGCTCGCGGACCCTGAACGTGGTAATGACGATCATCGCCGCGCTGAAGATGCCCACCACAATCATCGAGACCTGCAAGGGCAGAAACGTGGGCGCGACGCCCGCTTTGGGCCGGAACATGTCGGGGATCAGAAAGCCCAAAATCATCCCCAGCAGGCCAAACAGGGACGACGAGATTTGCAGGCCGTTCCGCTCCGCGTCCGACTCGGTGACTTCCGGCAGCAGCGCGGAGTACGTCAGGCCGATGATGGTGTAAGCGGTGTCGTAGAGCAGCATCGCGCCCAGCATCCAGGCGAAGAGCACCCCCGACCCGGCGCCGCGCGGTGCGAACCACACGAGGATGAACGTCAGCGCGAGGAACGGCGCGGTATAGCGCATGTACGGGATGCGCCGCCCCAGCTTCGAGCGGGTGCTGTCGGTGATGTAACCAAACAATGGGTCGTTGATCGCGTTCCAGATCGCGTAAATCGTCGAGGCCAGTGCGATCCACTTGGCCGTCAGCCCCAGATAGTCCTGGTAGAAAATCGGCAGCAGCGCCCCATACGTCCCCGAAACAAACGACGTTCCCAGGGCTGCGACGCCCCAGGTCACTTTGTAGCCCAGGCTCAGATGTTTGGGTGTGGACTCAGTCATGATGGCCTCCTGGAAATGAGAAATGGGTAATGAGAAATGGGTAATGAGTGACGAGTGTTCTACTACTCATTACTCATTACTCATTTCTTATTTCTACTTTCAGAGTTTTGCCCGCAGTAGTTCCCGCAGCTTGCGCCAGCCCACCAGATGGATGCCCTCAGCGCGCAGGTGATCGCGCAGCTCTTCGCGCATAAACGTCTGGTATTCGGCGACGCGCACTTGCCAGCCGTCCGGCAGGATCGCGCGCAGTTCGGGGGTGTCGGCGGAAGGGTGGATGATCAGGTAGGTGAGTCCCGGCGCGAGGGCGGATAGGCTCGCCTTCGTCCGTTCCAGGTGATTGTCGGGGCGGTCGAAGGGTACGAACGTTACCTGGTCGAACATCGGCAGCCCGCGCGCTTCAAGCGCCTGGATGCGTCCGAGCAATTCCCCCGCAACTGCCGGATCGAAATCCGGCGGGATTTGGCGCACCAGGAACGGCGGAACGCGGTGCTGCAAGGCCACCTCGATGTAGCTTTCCAGGTAGCCGGGGAAAAACACTGTCCCCATGTGCGAATCTATGTGCGTCACGTCAATGCCGGCGGCCAGCGCGCGCTCGACCTGCGCCGTAATCTCTGCCCGCACCGCCGCCGGGGTCGCGTGTACCTGCGTCGCAGCGGTGGTGCTGTGCATAGCACCCCTCTCGTCCAGCAACCCCGACGCGGGATCGCGGGTGGAGACGGCGCCCCACGCATAACCGCTGTCCCACTCGCTGTTGAGCGTGATGTGGACGCCCATGTCCACGATGTCGGGGTGCTCGCGGCAGAACTGCGCCGTCGCCGGGAACCAGGGGCAGGGGACCATCGTGGACCCCGCCGAAATCACGCCGCTCGCCGCCAGATCGGCGTAGGCCGCCAGCGAGGCGTGGCACATGCCGATGTCGTCGGTGTGGATGAGGACGATACGGTCGGTATCGGCCAGACCCAAAGCGCGCAATAATGGATTCGGAGGAAGGTCGCTCATCGGTCGTCCTCCTTGCCGCTGCCCAACTGCGCGGAGCGGACGTAAGCCGCCCAAATCGCCCGCGAGAGCACGGTGCGGAAGCCGCCTTTATCCAGGTGATACATCGCCTCGGCGGTGGTGCCGCCCGGCGACGTGACCTGGTTGCGCAGCGCGGCCAGGTGCAGCTCGGACTGGCTCGCAAAGTTGGCGGAGCCGATGACGGTCTGAAAGACCAGCTTCTCCGCAATGCGGCGGGAGAAGCCCAGGTGAACGCCGGCGTCCACCATCGCTTCCATAAAGAGGTAGACGTAGGCCGGGCCGGTGCCGGAAAGCGCCGTCGCCATATCCAGGTAGTGTTCGTCGTCCACAAAGACTTCCTCACCCAGCGCCTTAAGGATGGTGAGGGCGTGGGCGCGCTGCATGTCCGTGACGGCGGCGGTCGCCGTCCACACGGTGATGCCCTGCCCGATCTGCGCGGGGGTGTTGGGCATCGCGCGGATGATGCTCTCGGCCTCCAATCCCTGGCGGATGGTCTTGATCGGCACGCCGGCGGCAATCGAAAAGACCAGCGCGTCCGGGCGCACGTGCCCGCGTAGTTCGGCCAGCACCCGGCCGATCACTTGCGGCTTGACGGACAGGAATACGATGTCGGCTTCCTGCACGGCCGGCGCGTTCTGCGGCGTCGTGCGGATGTGGTAGCGCTCGGCCAGCACTTCCAGGCGCTCCTCCCAGGGGTCAGAGGCGATGAGGTTGTGCGGGTCAATGAGGGATTGCCGGAGCAGCCCCTTCATCAGCGCCTCGCCCATCGTGCCGGAACCAATAACGGCAATTACGGGTAACATAAGGGTAGTCCTCCTTAAAGTAGTGATTGGGGATTGGGGATTAGGGATTGGGCCTTACCCCAATCCCTAATCCCCAGTCCCTAATCCCCTGTGAACCAGGCCAACGCTGCCGCGATGTGCGGGTCGTTGGTTTCGTCGAAATCTTCCCAGGCGTCGGGGATGATCTCGTCGGGCTGCACGCCCTGGCCTTCCCAGCGGATTCCGCTTGGGGGGACGAAGGTTTCTTCGGCCAGCCACAGCCGCGAGCCGTCTTCCAGGTTGTAGGACAAGAGGGTCTCAACGTTGCCAGCGGTCGGCGCACCCACCAGGTGCGCGCGGCCTACATCTTGCAAGACGCCGCTGAGGACTTCGGCAAAGCTCTCGGTGTACGGCCCCACGAGGATCACCAGGGGAATCGTCTGCGTCTCCTCGATGGGGTCCGCCTCGATAGAGACGGGGTCTTGTTTGCCGCCGCGCTGATAGAAATCTCCCACCTCCCCCTCGGTGAACAGCGAGAGCAGGTCATAAAGCTGGGAGTCTATGCCGCCGCCGTTGACGCGCAAGTCCACGATCAGGCCGGTCAGCGGTCCTTCCGCCCACATAGCAGTCAACACCTCGCGGGTGCGGGGAGCGATGGTCTCATCCCAAAGGGTGGGAATCAGCACGTAGCCCACGTCGCCATTGGCCGTGGGAATCCGCCGGTGCGCGATGGGCGCCTGCGCTTGAATCCGCGCGCGTTCCAGGGTGACGGTGCGTTCACCATCACCGGGAGAGGCCACGCGCAATTCCACGGTGGTTCCCGCCTCGGCCTGGAGCAAGTCCAGGTTGTCGTAGCCGTCGGCGTCGCAGCACGTGGGGACGCCGTCTATGGCGAGGATGCGGTCGTGGGCGCGGAGTCCGGCGGATTCGGCGGGGCTGCCCGGCATGGGATAGAGGATCACGCCGTAGTTGGCGTCATCCGGCACCGCAATGGAAACGCCGATCCCCACGTAATCGAGCGTGCCGCTCACCGCGGCCTCTTCCTCGGCCACCTCCTCCGGCGTGAGAAAGCCCGAATGGTCGTCGTTTAGCCGCTCGATCATCTCGGCCATCAACTGCCAGAAGGTTTCGTCGTCGGGGGCGGCGGCCACCAGGGGAGCATACTCTTCCCGGATAGCATTCCAATCCACGCCGTTGTAGTCGCTATAAAGGTAATTGCGTTCCACGATGCGCCAGACACGCCCAAAGATGCGTTGATGGCGTCTCACCATCTCCAATGGCGGCGGCGTGGTCGGGATGGCGGTTGCAGAAGCCGTCGGCGCGCTTCCCCCCAGAGTCGCCGGCGGCATGCCAACCGGTGGGATCGGCGGTTCGGTTGGGAATAGTGTCTGACACGCCAGTGAGAACAAAAGAAGCAAGACGCAAGAGGCAAGAAGGGGCTTGGATTTTGGATTTTGGATTTTGGATCTTGACCGGATCATTCTTCGTACTCGCTGCATGATCGCTCTTTGTCTGGTTTCTGGCGCCACGTCCCATTGCCGGGGGCGCGGCAACCGCGCCCCTACTTATTTTATCGGCCGGGGCTGAGGTCAAACATCATCTGCAAGAACGCCTGCCGGTCGGCGGCGGGATCGGGGTCGCCGTCGGTCATGGGGCGTATGCGACCGTACTCTTCCATGATGGCGGGGCGGAGGTCAATGCTCAACAGGTGGCCATCGTAGAAGGTCAGGCGGTTCACAAATTCCTGGCGAGTGCCGTCGCTCCACATCTGATCGAAGAAGAAGTTGCCCAGGCCGTAGTGGATGAAGGCGTCGCCGTAGAATTCAAACGTTTGCGCCTGGTGCGCCTGGCTGCCCTGGACGTAAACCGCGCCCGCTTCCGCCAGGCTGCGGAAGTCGCGCATCTGCGGCGCGGTGGGGGAGTAGTTGTAGTCTTCCAGATATTGGACGGTGACAATCGGCTGGTAACCGGCCGCGCGCAAGGCCGCGATGTCGCTGCGCACCTGGTCGAAGTCGCAGCGCGCCGCGCCTCCGGAGTCCTCCCCGGCAAACGGGCCGACGGTGTTGCAGCCAATGAAGGCGATCGGGTTGACGCCGTGCGTGATCGTCAACGGGCGCGCGCCCTCGGCCTGATTCGCGCCGCCGCCAAACCATTGCCAGCCGCGCTCGCGGTACATCTCCAGGCTGTAATCCACCCATTCCGCGCCCTTATCCTCCAGGTGATTGCCGGTCAATTCAACGATGTTCGTCTTGATTTCTTCCAGCAGCGCGATGTAGCTGTCGTGGGAGCAGAAGGACATCGTGCCGCTGCCCTCGGCCACACAATCCGGCCGGAAAGAGACTTCGTTGCTGATGTGGACGAAATCCGCATCCGTGAACCAGGGCTTGATGTCTTTGGCGGGGTACGTGACGCCGGCGCGATCCATTAGTTGGCCCGTCGCGCGGGTCATGGCCGTCACGCCCGTCATGACCACGAGGGTCATCCGGTTCTCGTCGCGGTTGGTGAAATCTACCGGATCAAGCTCTAGCAGTTCCAACGTCTCCGGGCGCGTCGCGCTGCCCAGGTACAGGGGGACGGACAGGGGATAGGTGGATAAGTCGCCGCCTTTTTCCAGCAGGGAAAGCCCGTCTACGCGCAGCACTTTCCACTGTGGGACGAGGGTCTGGAAGGGAAGAATCGCCCAGGCGTCCAACTCGGTGGCGCGGGTCAGGATTTCGGCGGCAGACACCGTCTGGACGAGGCTGCCGGGCATGCCCCACACATCGGCCAACACAGTCAGAGTGTTGGTCATGACCAGCAAAGGCCGCGCGCCCCACGCTTCAGACGGAGCGCCCTGCCACGCCGCCAGCAACTCGGTGGTGGAGACGCCGTCCGTCACGGTGAAGAAGGGGGCCGCGACGGCATACGTCCACGCGCCGATCGCCCGCCCGCCGGGCGAGGACACGGTGCTAAGCGTAATGACGGCCGGCTGGTTTTCGACCCAGGAGAAGTGCGCGGGGTCTGCCAAGGCTGCGTCGCGCACCGCATCACAGGGCGCTGCTGGGACGACGATGTCGCAGCCGACCGAGACGGGGAAGGCCGGCGTGGGCGTCGGTGTGGGCGTGGCGGTGGCCGAGGGCGTCGGCGTGAGCGTGGGCGAGGGGGTGCGGGTGGGCGTCGGCGTCGGGGCGACGGTGAGCGGCGTGCAGTTGGTCAGCGTGACCAACGCGAGGCACAGCAGGCCCAGCCAGAGGGCGAAAGAAATGTAGGGCGGATTGGCAATCCGCCCTACCAAGGTGTTCGATGTCTGAGAGAATGACTTTCGTTGAAAGCGCATGGATTACTTCCTCAAAAAAGTGAAGGGGATCAGGGCTTGGGCCGATTTCGGCGGGACGGATCCCAAAAAGGCGGGCTTTCCAGCCGCCACAGGGCGTACAAGCCGCCCAGTCCCAACGCGATACCGACAGGAATCGCTTCCCACATCGTCGCGCGCATAATAAAGAGCGCCACCCAGCCAAACAGAAACGCCACGACGTAGAGCGTCAGCACGGCCTCGCGGCGGGTGAGGCCGGCGTAGGTCAAGCGGTGCGAAGTGTGGTCAACGCCAGGGGTGGTGAGGGGGTTGAGGCCGGCCCGCAGGCGCGAGATCGTCACCAGGGTAGTGTCGAAGATAGGGAGACCCAACACGAGAATGGGCACCATCCACGTGACCGCCGGGATATTGGCGGGGAAGCGCAGTTTTATGCCGATGCAGGCCAGAGTGAAGCCCAGGAACAGGCTGCCCGAATCGCCCATGAAAATCGTGGTGGGGTTCCAGTTGTAGACGAGGAAGCCGATACAGGCCGCCAGCACTGCCACCGAGAGCGCGCCCACCAGGTATTGTCCGGTGAAGACACAGATCAAGGCGAAGTAGCCGGCCGCAATCGCCGCAATGCCGGCGGAAAGGCCGTCCATATTGTCCAGGAAATTGATGGCGTTGGTGAGGCCGACAACCCACAGCACCGTCACGCCCCAGTTGAGCACGGCATACGGGAAAACGCCGACGCTGACGCCGGTGGCGATCAACACGCCCGTCGCCGCCAACTGCCCGGCTAACTTGAGCCACGCGCTCAGGGTGAAGCGGTCGTCCCAAAAGCCGAGGAACGAGACGAAGGAGGCGCACACTAACATCCCGGTGAGTTGTTGAATGTTGTAGAATCCCCCCAACAGCACCGTGACAATCAGTGTGCTTAGGAAAATGGCGACGCCGCCCAATCGCGGCGTCGGCACGGTATGGACTTTGCGGGTGGGGTCGGGTTGGTCCATCGCCATCCGCAGCCCCACTCTGCGCGCCACGGGGGTGCCGAGCACGGCCAGCGTGAGCACCCCCATAAAAACGACCAGGTAGATACCAACATTCATGGATTAGGGCGTTACCGGCGCCGTCGGCTCGACAATCTGGGGTTGCAGAGAGGCGATCAGTTGTTCCACGTAAGAGCGCTGGCTTTCAGGCGCGAGGGCCAACGCCTGTTGCGCCGACTGCAACGCGGCCTCCGTATCCCCCAGATTGGCCTGCCCAATGGCGATGATCCGGTGGAAATCCCACAGGTCGCCGGCGGTAGCGCAGACTTCCAAAGATTCACTCAACGTTTTGATGGAGGCCGCCCAGTCCGGCTTCTGCGCCTGGAGCGTGCCGATGACGCGGCGCACCGTGCAGTTGTTGCGGATTTTCAACGAGCGCTGGTAGGCGTCAATGGCTCCGTCAATATCGCCGGTAGATGAGCGCATATCGCCGAGCAACATCCAGGTCTGCTCAAAGCCTTCATCCACCTTGAGCGATTGCGTGATGGTTTCGTAGAAGTTGACCATGTCGCCCATATCAATCGCATAGAGTTGCGCTTTTTCGTTCCAGATGATGGGGTTGTTGGGGCTGAGGAGTAGGGCCGTCTCGTAATTTTCCAGCGACTGTTGCAGTAGGTCTTGATACTGGTCGTTCAGCTTGGCCTTCTCCGTCTCGCTCAAATTAGCCGCGGTCATATCGGATGCCACCCGCGCAGCCCACGACTTATAGAAGCGAGCCAGGTTGGCGCTGTGATCGGTGTTGAGGGGGTTCAATTCGCGCGCTTTCCACAACACCCTTTCCGTCTCCAGGAAAAGCTCCGCCTGCTGCTGTTTCTGCTGCTGTTCCCAGGCCGCGCGCCACTGCTGAATTTGGAGCTCTTGCTGTTCCGGCGTCAGGGCATCCCAATTGATCTGCGCCCTTGCCTGTGCCAGCAGGGTCTCCTGGTCAGTTTCGGATAACGCGGAGAAGCTCATCGGCATCCCCTGCGTGAGTTCCAGGTAAGCTTTCCCCAGGAAAAGATAGTAATAATCCTCGCGGGGGGTATGCTCCAGTGCGCGCTTGAAGTGCTCAATGCCGATCTGTTTTTGCTGCGAGGTATTCTCGTTGGCAAATACACCACCTTGCTTGTAGATAACATCGGCCCGGATCAAGTCATAGCAGGTATTCCCGATGATAAAGATGCTTGCTATGAGAAGCAGCACCAGAATCCCGGACGAAAAGGGGTGAGCCACTGTGGAAATCGGCTTGCGATCTTCCAACAACAACGCAGCTCCAGTCAAGGTCAATAACACGAAGATTAAACCGTAGTAGCGCAACACCAAAGAAGCCAGTTTTTCGGCGATGTCCACCACCATCTCGATGGAAGTGGCCGACTGCGTTTTCAGATAGGCTTGATGTCCGGCGACGGAGCTGCCGAAGATCAGCAACCCGAACAAAGCGACGCCAGCATAAACGCCAAAGGCGACCAGCAACGTGCGCATCCGCTCGCTGTCAAAAAGGCCCTCCCGATCATATTCACTCAGGCCAACCACGCCAAAGAGCAGCCAGGTAAACATAAAGATCATCAGAGCGCCATAGGAGCGCGTCGGCTCTGGATAGTATTTCATGGTCAGCGAGCGTTGGAAAATCTGTCCGGCGTCAATCAATTGTTCAGGGTTGTTGATAAAGTCAAAGGCCAATGTTCCTAACAGGAAGGCGGATACCAAACTCAGGGCAAGCACGGCCGGCACCCATGAATACGAACCGCCGGCGGTCGAACGTTTCGGCTCACGGCGCCGCCGCACGGGCTGGCGATCGGCGGCAGAATTCTCTGCCGCGACAGGCTCGTTTGGCCGAGTCAGGCCCGGCACCCACTGGCTGCCCAACACGACCAGGAGTCCCGCCAGCGCCCAGAAGGTCGTGCGCGTGGAGGCAATCGCGATCCCGAAGTTGATTTCCACAAAGTGCGCGATCACGGCCGTCATGATGCCCACCAGCAGCAGCGCGTGCGGCGACGGCGCTCCCTGTCCGTTGAAGGACTCGCCAGAGCGCCGGACAGCCATGCCGAAAGCGGCCAGGGTCAAATAGATCATCGTGCCGACCAACACCCCCAGGGGGACGGCCACCGCAAACAGATACGCACCGGCCAGTCGCCAGGCAATCACAAAGAAGATGACGAAAAACAGCCCGATCAAGCCCAAATATAACCACATTTGCCGCATACTCTTCAGCAAACCCAACCAGCGGAACCCCCAATAAAACACGCTGACAAACGTAAACAGGTACGCCCCGAATCCCAATACCCCCGTGATCGTCAACGAGTCCAACGTCTCATTGTGCGAGCGATCCGGCGAGGCCGTGCGCGATTCGTAATGGCCCAATTCCGGTGGGTAGAAAGAGTTGTACGCCACATACATAGATTCCGGGCCATAGCCAACCAGTGGGCGCAAGAAGTTCCAGCGATCCACCGTACCATCTGGGAATTTGAGCGGCGCGTGCGGCTTGATCAGTTCCACCGTGCCCTGCCAGATCAAGGTACGGACTTTGCCCGTGCCGCCCTCCAGCTCGGTGATCGTCGTCAAACGCTGCAACGACGGCACCGCGCGCACGCGATCTTGCAGCGGGCCGGGGACGTTGATCAAAACCAAGCCCGCAGCCACCGCCAGCCCCACCACGCCCCAAGCGATCCAGAGCCAGCGCCAGCCCTTGCGTTCCACCACGCAATATAACCACGCCCCCCCAAACACCAGGGCCGCCAGACCGCCGCCGAGGTACATCCCCATCTTGCCCCCCAGGACCGTCAACAGCAGCCAGGCCAGCACCCCGGCCACCCCCGTGACGCCGGCCCCAAAAGCCACCCCCTTGAGCAAATCCATCCCGAGGCGCCCTTCAGCGTCGGGTTCTGCCAACGCGCGCTGTTGCAACAAAATCAGTCCCAAATAGGGGAACAGGAAGGCGGCGGCCACCGTCCCCAACCACGGGCCACGGCTGCCCGAATACCAAATCGTGAGCAACTGCACGGCAACGAGGAAGATGTAGCCTGAGGCGCGCAGGATGTCGCTGAGGCGCGTCTGCGCCCGGTTCAGGATGTCGCTAAAACTTTCGACGATGCGCGCACCGGTGAGCGGGACAATCATGATGAGGTAGGCAGCCACAAAGATAGCGTTGCCCATATTGGAGGCCACCCGGCTCGTCACATCCCCCGCCCAGGGCAACGGGTCCAGACCACTGTGTTGGATGATACCGTACAATGAAACCGGCAAACTGTTCAAAATCAACACCGTCACCAGACGGCTGAGTTGCGCGCGCGTCCGCAGGCTGGTGATAATCGCCAGGAAGATCACCAGATAGCCGAAAAGTGTGAATGTGCCTTGCAAACGTTGATACGAACCGATCATGCTGGTGAATGGAACTAAGGAGAAGGCTGAGCTGATGAGGTATATAACCATCGTCACCAACGCCGGCAGAACCATCGGGGTGCGCCAGGAGAAGCGGAACACCGGCTCTTTGCGGAACAGTCCCTCAAGCCAGCGAGTGATCCACAGCACCGCCATCACCACGGCCAACGCGCGCAGTGTTGTCAGCTTATCCGGCTCAAAGACCCGGCTCGAATACACATTGAAGAACACGGGCGTGATAATGACGCCCAACAACCACCCGGCCTCCAGGGCGCGATCGCAAAATTGACCAAGAAGAGACTTCATTGAGAGTGCTCCTTAAACCACAGAATGGTCTGAGGCAACCCTTCTTCCAAGGGCACCTCAGCCGTAAAACTCAAAATCTTTTCAGCGCGAGAGACATCCGGCAGACGGCGGGGACTGTCCTCGAAGGCTGCGCCATAAGCCTGCGCGTAGGGGATGTGAACAATATCCAGGCGGGGATCCACCGCATCGCGGATGGTTTGAGCCAGTGTGTTGATCGTGATCTCGCGGGGATTTCCAATATTGAAGGCCAACCCCACGCTTTCAGGTGTGTCCATGGCGGCGATGGTGCCGCGCACGATGTCCCCCACAAACGTGAAGGAGCGCGTCTGCTCTCCATCGCCGTACACGGTCAACGGCTTGCCGTCCAACGCCTGGCCGATGAATTTGGCGATCACGCTCCCATATCCGCGTGGGTCAAGGCGCGGGCCGTAGGCATTGAAGTAACGCACGGCGGCGGTCGGCAACTGCTCCTGCCGGAAGTAGGCAAAAGCCAGGTGCTCGTCCAGCAATTTGGAGAGCGCGTAGGACCAACGCGGCGCTGCGGTGGAACCCAGCACTGTGTTGTCCTCCTCCCGGAACGGTACCTGTGTGGATTTCCCATAGGTTTCCGAGCTGGAGGCCAGCACCACTTTGCAGCGCCGGCGCGCGGCTGCTTCCAGAAGATTCTCAGTGCCGCGCACGTTGACGCACATTCCATGCAACGGGTCTTCCACCACGTATTTGACACCCACGACCGCGGCCAGGTGATATACCGCGTCAACGCCCCCCACCAATCGCGCCACCAGCGGAACATCCAGCATAGAGCCTTGCTCAAACTTGAAATGAGGGCGATCAACTTGATGGGCAAAATTCTGCACTTTCCCGACGGAGAGATCGTCTAAAACCGTTACCTGGTGACCTGCCGCCAGCAGCGCATCTACCAGATGGGAGCCGATAAACCCAGCTCCCCCCGTGACTAACAAATGTTGGTTTTTCATTCTTCGATATTATTCTCTTTTTGCGCGTCCTACGGCAATTTTAAGGCCTATTCTAACACGGGAATGGCTTGCAGCAAGTTGGGCCTATGCCTACCCCCTCACCTGTCTTTAAGGACAGCCGCGAATTCATCCCCAGGTACACTGTAATTTGCGCCCATTTCGTTTATAATTTGAATGTTGTGGCCGGTATCCGACCACCCCGTTTTGGTTTTCAAGACTTTCGACTTGTGACTTTAGACTTTCGACTATTTTCAGGAGAGTTTTTATGGCAACCGTTACCGTATCCCATGTCAGCAAGGCTTTTGGCGATGTCAAAGCCGTGCGCGACGTCTCATTTGAGGTTCACCCTGGCGAAATCTTCGGCCTGCTCGGCCCCAACGGCGCGGGCAAGACGACTACCATCCGCATGATGCTCGACATCTTCCGCCCGGACGCGGGGGACGTGAGCATCTTTGGCGGGCGGCTGGACGAGGCTAAGAAGGCGCGCATCGGCTACATGCCGGAGGAGCGCGGGCTGTACAAAGACCTTAAATTGGAGCCGACGCTGATCTATCTGGCGACGCTCAAGGGCGTCAGCGAAAGCGTGGCCCGCGCGCGGCTGGACGACTGGCTGCGCCGCTTTGACCTCGCGGATTACCGCCAGAAAAAAGTGCAAGACCTCAGCAAAGGAATGCAGCAGAAGGCGCAGATCATCGCCAC
>JAKQHY010000157.1 GCA_029555965.1 Chloroflexota bacterium
TCAGCGGGCCGCGCGGCGCCTCGACCAGCCCGAAACCCTCCCCGTCGCGCGGCGTGTACGGGACGTCCGTGTCCTCGTAATCCAGCGGATCGGCCAGAATCTCCATCGCTCGCTCGATGGCGTAGACCAGCTCGATGCCGCGCGCCAGATCGTAGAGGAGCAGCGCGTGCGTCGGCTGCCCGAAGGCGGCGTGGAAGCGCTGCAAGTAAGCGTCGGCGCGCGGCGTCGCCAACTGCGTCCACATATTCACCCGCGCCAGGCTGTTCGCGCGGATGACGTTGCCCTGGTAACTGGTGTGACCCGCGTAACTGTAGTCGCTCTCCTCCACCGTCAGGTGAGCGCGATAGTCGCGGGCCGGGAACGTCGCACACACGTCCCCCCCCTCACAGCCCATCATGCGGATAAAGTCGCCGTAAAAGTTGGGCCGCGTCCCCGCCACCGCCGCCATATAACACGCCGGCGCGTCGTCGCCCCACGTGCCGATGCGCTCGCGCAGGGCCAGCGACGCCTCCCAATACGTATCGAGCAACATACAGGCCACCGGCAGCGCGGCCTCCAATTCCGCGCGCATCGCGGCGGCGGCATCGGCGGCAATGCCGCTCGTCACGCCGCCCACCACCGCCTTCACCGGGTGGATGAACTGCCCCCCCGCCAGCCCGATCAAATGCGTCCCGGCCTGCCGCACGTGCAGCGCGCAGCCCGTCACCGTCGAACACGCCGCCTGATCCAGCACCGGCGCCGTCACCTCCAGCAGGCTGTCCACATTCATCCGATCCGGCAGCGTGAAGACAAACAGCGAGGTCGCCTGGTTCTGCAACAACTGCCCCAGCAGCAACAGCTCGCGGATAGTGAGTGCGAGCGGCGGCGGCGTGACGCCAAACGCATCCTCCAACGCCCGCACCGCCGCGACGTGATGCGCCGTCGAACACACGCCGCAGATGCGCGGGACGATCACGGGCATCTGCTCGGCCGGCGCGCCGCGCACCAGATAATCGAAGCCGCGCAGCTCCGTCGCCTGGAAGCGCGCCGATTTCACCTGTCCCTCCTGCACCTCGATCACCACCTGCGCGTGGCCCTCAATGCGGCTCAACGGGAACGTCAACGTCGTCATCACAACACCTTCTCTTTCGGGCGAGACGTCCCGGCATAATCCGCAAATTGGAAGAGAAACAGCGCCAGGTGCGGCGAGCGCAGCGCCGCCTCGACCTCATCCGGCGGAATGTCCGTCATCGCCGCAAACACCTTCTGGATGCTGGCGAGCCACGCCGCCGATTCCTTCTCGATGAAAGCGTCCGACGGCCCCCGGCAGCCCACGCACGGATGCCCGGCCCGCGTGCAGGGCGCCCGGCAGCCGCCCCGCGTCGAAGAACCGATGCACAGATAACCCTGGTTGATCAGGCAAATATCCGGCAACACCCGCCCCTGCTGGAAACCGAGCAGGTGCTCCGGGCGCATCTCGCGCACCTTCTTGCGCCCGCACTCCCCGCAGACCGTCTTGCTGGCCTGATACGCCGCCGGGTCCGAGAGCGCCGCCATAAACAGCTCCGGCGTCGGCGGGCAACCGGGCAGGTACAAATCCACGCCCACCATCGCGTCCACCGGGTGCGACTTGGGCAGCAGGTGCGGGACGTGATACCGCTCCTCGCGCGCCAGGAACAGCGCGCGCACGTCGTCGCGGTTGCCCAGATTCGCCACCCCGCCGGAAATGGCGCACGTCCCCACCGCCACCACCTGCTGCGCCTGCTTCACCGCCTTGCGCAGCTTGTAGAGGTCCTCGTCCGTGCGGACGCCCCCGCTGACCAGCAGCACGTCCACCGCCGGCACATCATACGCCGACACGACCAGCGGCATATAGACAAGCTGGTAGCGTTCCACCCACTCCTCGGCATTGAGCAGTGACACCTCACACCCGGCGCAGCCGGACAGTTGTAAGACGGCGAATTGTTTCATTATGCAGACCTCGAAAAGCGAAAAAGCGGATCAGCGAAAAAGCGGATCAGCGAGTCAGCACTCAGTCCTCAGCACTCAGCACTCAGTCCTCAGTCCTCAGCACTCAGCACTCAGCACTCAGTCCTCAGCACTCAGTCCTCAGTCCTCAGCACTCAGCACTCAGTCCTCAGCACTCACAGGGGTGTATCCTCAAACGTCGTTTCGTCCACGCGCAGCGCCCCCATCCGCAGCGCGCCGACGCGGCCTTTGCCCGACCAAGGGGTGCGCAGCCAAATGGACGTGTCGCTGACCTGATCCACCAGCGCGAGCGCCAGCACGAAACCTTCGGCGCTTTCCAGCGCGGCTAATCGTCCCGGCGTGAAGTCGCCATCGGGGAAGACAGCAAGACTTTGACGCGACAGCGGGATACGGGAGGCGTTGGCAAAATAGTCTCGGTAACACGCGGCGCGATAGGCGCGGCGCTGCTCCCGCGAGCGCGACTGCACCGCTTCGCAGACCGGCAACTCGATCAGCCGCACGCCGGGCCAGCGGCGCAGCGGCGTGAGGAGCGCGGTCAACTCGTCGGCGCGCTGCAACGCCACCACCGTGCATGGGCGGAACAGCGCCGCCTTCGCCCACTTGAGCGCGACCCCGCCGGCGTCCACGTACCCCGACGTGTCTATCACCAGCGCGTCGGTGGACGCGCGCAGCGCATACAACCACAGGTGGTGTAATCCCACCAGCAGCCAAGCGCCGCCGTCGCGCGGCGTGTTGCTCCCCACGAACCAACTGCGCGCCTTGCCGCTTGGCGGGAACCCGATGTCGTCCGCGCCCCGCCTCAACGCCAGCGTGAGCGTCGCCGGCAGGCCAAACGTACTCTGCCCCACATCCCCATCCAGAAAGCCGACGCGCGTGTGCTTCGCGCAGAACCGCCGGTACAGATAGCGCGCCAGGGTGCTCTTCCCACTGTCGCTCGCCCCGATGACCAGCACCGGATCACGCCAGGTAGGAATATCCAACGCCTGCCAGGACGCCGGGATGACCATTCGCTCACCGATTTCCAATTTCCCTCACCCATCCTTTCTTGCGCCTAGTGTAACCCCAATGCGTTTCCCTGGCAAACCGACCTCGGAACATGACATTTATCCCCCCAATTCTGTTTCTTCCCCATTTTGACAAATTTCCACACAGGACTACCATAGTCATATACCTCCGACCCACCCCGTTCCCTCTGGGACAGGTTGGGCGTTAGGGTGCAGGGAGCAATCCCGGCGCCTGCCGTGTTCGCAAAGGAGGCAATCTTGCCATGTGGGGCAAAGGTTGCCTCCTTTTTGTTTTTAAAGTTATGGGAAATGAGTAATGAGTAAGAAGTAAGCGTAAAAAGAATCGTTTTCCATTGCGTATCTCTATCAACTCATTTCCCATTTCCCATTTCTCATTTCATCACCAAAGGAGGATTTCTATGTGGATTTTGCGGATTAACATGACGGATCAATCGTACCAATTGGAAGCTGTGCCGGAGAAGTACAAGGCCCTGGGCGGACGCGGGCTAACGTCCACCATCGTCTGCGATGAGGTGGACCCGCAGGCGCACCCCCTCGGCCCCAACAACAAACTCGTCTTTGCGCCCGGCATCGTCACCGGGACGACGGCTTCGACGTCGGCGCGCGTCTCCGTCGGCGCGAAGTCGCCGCTGACCGGCGGCATCAAGGAGTCCAACGCCGGGACGGGTTGGGCGCCCGCCGTCGCCAAGATGCAGATTAAAGCCATCGTCGTCGAGGGTGCGCCGGCCGAAAAGGACGACTACTGGATGGCGAAAATCTTCTGGGATGGGGACAAGCCGGCCGTCGAATTTATGTGCGCGTGCGATTACGTCGGCAAAAACCTCTACGACGTGTTCCCCGCCATCTTTGAGAAGTTCGGCAAGCGCGTCCACGTGGCGGGCATCGGCGTCGCCGGCGAATTCGGCTACGCCAACTCCGGCATCGTCTTCGAGGATATGAAGCAACGCCCCACCCGCTACTCCGGGCGCGGCGGCCTGGGCGCAGTCATGGGCAGCAAGGGCCTCAAGTTCCTCGTGGTAGACCCCGAAGGCGCGCCCGGCGTCGCGATTGCCGACCCCGAAGCCTTCAAGGTGGCCGCCAAGAAGCTGCGCGACGCCCTCGGTGAGCACGCGCTGACCAAGCCGAAGGGCGGCCTCAACACCTACGGCACCGCCGTCCTCATCAACATCATGAACGAGGCCGGCGGCCTGCCCACCCGCAACTTCCGCGTCGGGCGGTTCGAGGGCGCGGCCAAGATCGCCGGTGAAGCGATCTTCGAGAACAACAAGCAACGCACCGGCAAAGAAGTTTACAACCACGCGTGCAGCCCCGGCTGCGTCATTCAGTGCTCGAACACCTACTACGCCGAGGACGGCTCCGAAATCGTCTCCTGCATCGAATACGAGTCCGACTGGGCGCTGGGCGCAAACTGCGGCATTGACGATCTGGATGGCGTCGCCAGGCTGGTCTACTGGTGCAACGCCTACGGTGTGGACACCATCGAGGCCGGCGACAGCATCGCGGTGGCGATGGATTCGGGGTATCTCCCGTTTGGCGACCTGGACGGCGCCATCGCGCTGATGCACGAGATGGGCAAGGGCACGCCCATCGGGCGCATCCTGGGCGGCGGCACGGGCTTCACCGCCAAGGCGTTTGGCAACCCACGCTCGCCGTCGGTCAAGGGCCAGGGGATGCCGGCCTATGAGCCGCGCGCCGTCAAGGGCATCGGCGTGACCTACGCCACCACCACGATGGGCGCCGACCACACCGCCGGCTACACCATCGCGCCGGAAATCGCCGGCGTCGGCGGCAAGTCCGACCCGTTACAATCCGATCCGGCCAAGGCCGATCTGAGCCGCGCCTTCCAGATGACCACCGCTTTCCTCGACTCCACCGGTCACTGCCTCTTCATCGCCTTCGCCATCCTCGATATCCCCAGCGGCTTTGAGGGCATGGTGGAAGAGGTCAACGCGATGGTAGGAACAAAGCTCAGCAACAACGAAGCGGTCGCCATGGGCGGCGAAATCCTCAAGCGCGAGCGCGCCTTCAACCTGGCCGCCGGGCTGACCAACGCCGACGACCGGCTGCCGGAATTCATGAAGTACGAGAAACTCCCGCCGCACAACGTTGTCAATGATCTGCCGGACGCGGTCTTCGACAAAGTCTTCGCCGAAATGTAAACCTCCTAATCTTTTCCGTATATTTTTGGACGCGCTGCGCGCGTCCAAAAATATACAAAGATAACTGTAGGGCGGATGAGCCATCATCCGCCTTACTTTTTTTGTGTTTAACCAATCCGTAACTTCCCTGAAACCCCTATTTGGCAGCTCCTATGCTATCCTAAAGCCATAGGAAGGGAACAGCCATGCACTGGATTTTATCGGTATCCGAATCATTCTCACTGGACAAAGTGCTCGCGCGCTCGGCGCGGCTCTTGTGTCCGCCATTTAGCCTGAACGGGAAGGAAACGTCCACCCTGTACCGGGTGGAAAGGCTGAGCACCGGGCACACGGTGGAATTGAACATCTCACAAACAGCTACGGGCCTGGTTCTCCACACCAACGCACGGCTTGACGGCAAAGAGACCGAAGAAATCAGTCAAAAAGTCTGGCGGATGTTGCGCATTGGGGAGAACCTCCAAACCTTTCTGGAAATGGCGCGCAACACGCCGCAACTGGCTACCGCCGCGCGCGAGGGCGCATTACAATTGCGCGGCGCCACCATGTTCGAGGATATCGTCAAGGCGGCCATTTTGATCTTTAATTCTGAAAAGAATTATGTGCAATCTGTCTCCTGGCTGGTGGATCGCTTTGGCGATCCACTGCCAAGCAACCCGACACTGCACGCCTTTCCCACCCCACGGCAATTGCTCGGCGAGATGGCGCTTCAGGAGAAACTGTTAGGGGCAGCGCTGGCGCAGCGCCTTCATAAGGTCGCCATGCAATTTCAAACGCAAAAGATAAAGAGTGAAGAGTGGTTCACATCCCCCCAGTCCCTGGCAAACTTTGAAGCAAATCTGAAGCGGATATTGGACCTCAAGGACGAAGAGATCGGGGCGGCCATGTTTTACCTGGGGCGTTACGATTACATCCCGGTGGACCCATGCGCCCAGCAGCGTGTGGGCATCTACCTAGGGGAATACACGCGGGCCACCCCTGAAAAAATCCGCGCACTGTTTGAAAACTGGCAGCCCTGGGGCGGATTAGCCTACTGGCTGTGGGATTGGTCAATCCATGGGACGGTTCACCTGCCAACCGAAAGGGAAGGAAGCTATGGAGCGCTTGAAAACTGGCGCCGGACAAGCTAAAGAAAAACTCGGGGAACTGCAAAACGCGATCCGCCAACAGCGCGTCGCCGTGCTGAACGGCAGTTCCCGTGAAGAATTGGCCGGCTACTTACAACATTGGGAAAAGTTGGTAGGCGAACTACAGAAGGACATGATGCTGGAAAAAAGCATGCAGTTGGGCCTGCTTTACGAAGCCGCCCACACCATTAATGCATCGTTAGATTGGCGGCACACCCTGCAATCGGTGATGGATGCCGTCATCCTGCTCACCGAGGCGGAGCGGGGTATGCTGATCCTCATTGACGAGAATAACCAACTCCAGGTGGAACTGACCAGCACCAACACCGGCGAAGAATTCACGGAAGAGGATGTGAAATTCAGCTATAGCGTCGTAGAGCAGACGCTCCAGCGCGGGCGTCCCATCCTGACCTCCAACGCCCAACTCGACCCACGCTTTCAGGACAGCACCAGCATCGTCGCCTACGGCGTGCGTTCAGTCTTGTGCGCGCCGCTTATCCACAAGGGCAACCCGTTGGGTGTCGTCTACCTGGACAACCGCGCGCGTGCGGGAGTCTTTACCCAGGAAGACATAGCGACGCTGGGCGCCTTCGCCAACCAGGCCGCCGGCGCTCTCGCCAACGCCCAGGAACATAAGAAGACCGACCAGGTTTTGGCCGAGAAAATACGCGAGCTGACCATCCTGCAAGAGATGGCGCGCGATTTGAACACCAGTTTGAAATTCGAGCGCGTGATGGAGCGTAGCATCTCGTGGGCTATCGCCGCCGCCGGAGCCGAATGTGGCGCGCTAGGCTTAATCGCCGAGGAGGGCATCCGCTGGGTGGCCCATAGCGGTCAGATTGCGCCGGATACCATGAGCGTGCTGCGCAGTGTCTACACGCACAAGCCCATCACCGATGAACACCGGATGATTTTACCGTTGTTGCGGGATGAACGGCCCATCGGCGCGCTGTACCTGCTGGCGGAAGAGCGCGGTATCCGCCCGCACAAATTGGAATTCGTGCGGCGCGTCGCCGACCACGTCGCCATCGCCGTCGAAAACGCGCGGCTGTACGAGGCGCTGCGTCAGGCCAACCAGGCCAAGTCGGAATTCGTCAGCGTCGTCTCTCACGAACTGCGCGTGCCGATGACCTCCCTCAAGGGCTATGCCGATATGTTGAAAAACGGCAAACACGGCGCACTCGGCACGCAACAGCGCGAGTTCGTGGAGGCCATCCGCCGCAACACCCAGCGGATGGAGCTGCTGGTCAGCGATTTAACCGACATCTCGCGCATCGAGACCGGCCAACTCAGCATCTCACCGCGCCCCATCGCCTTTAACGAAGCATTGGAGGATGCGCTCGACACAGTGCGCGACCTGGCCGAAGCCAAGCAACAAACGCTCTCCCTGGAGATTTGGCAGGGGCTGCCCTCTGCCCATGCAGATAAGGCGCGGCTGACCCAGGCGCTCATCAACCTGCTCAGCAACGCCATCAAATACACGCCGCCTCAAGGCCACATTACCATCCGCGTCTGGCTCTCGCCGGAAGAGCCGGACTTCATCCGGTGCGCCATCGCGGATTCCGGCATGGGCATCAGCCCGCAAGATCAAGTGCAACTATTCACAAAGTTCTTCCGCGCCGCCGACCCGCAGGTGCGCGAGCAGCCAGGAACCGGGCTAGGTCTCGCCATCACCAGGAATTTGATCGAAATGCACGGCGGCCGCATCTGGGTAGAAAGCGCCGTGGGCAAAGGCAGCACTTTCTACTTCACGGTTCCCATTGCTATGTGGGCCTGACGGCCGATGTAGCGCTCTACCCTTGTGGACAACATTGGGTCTGGGCAACCCGATGTTGGGATCCTCCTCTCCTTCCCCCCCGTCGAGACTCGCAAGAGTCGCCGGCGGGGGGGTATATTTTTAGTCTGCGGGCTGTAAACAACTTTCTACCTGCACATCGTCTACGTACAACGCGGCCGTGTCTTCATCGCCATCGTTGCGCGCGCCGATGAAGAGTTGGACACGCTGCCCGGCATAGCTGCTCAAATCTATCGCGCGCAGTTCCCAGGCCCGCGCGTCGCCGGTCTGCCGGGATAGCGTATGGACGCCGCCCTGGGCATCCCAAAGGGTGACATAATGGTAATCATCCACCAACTCCTCAGCAATGGGATAGGCCCAAAAGCGCAACGTAAGGGTCGCGTCAGCGGGTAGCCACACCGTCTGCGAGATGGATGAGAAGAGAGTTTGGCCGGGCGCGCCGGGCGGAATCCCCACCCGCGCCGCGTAGTTGCCGCTGTGGACGATCTCGCCGGCGCGCACCGCCAGCGCGTTATACCCCCAGCCCTCCGCCGCCTCAAAGCCGGAATCCAGCAACCGTTCGCAGGGCGGCGGCAAAGCGGCATAAGCGTGCAACACCAACGGCAGATAAACCGCGTGCCCCTCCGCCTCAATCATGAGCACAGCCCACTCACTCCATGGGCCGACGTTGCCCGCTGCGTCTATTGCCCGCACCCGCCAGTGATGTTCCCCAAGGCCCAGCGCGATTGCCAACTGGGGGAGAGTCGTGGCATATAGCTGCCCGCCGAGGTCTACCTGGTAGGTTAGAGAACTACCAGCGTCGGGCGGAGGAGTCCAGCGAAGGTAGGATACCAGCCGAAATAATGCCCCTTGTGGACTAAGTTGCGTCGGGCTGAGCGGCGGGAGGGTGTCATAGATGAAAGCGGCAGCGGCGGCGGCGAGTTCGGGTTGCGGCGCGATAGCCCGCGCCGTCAGGGTGTAGACGGCATCGGTCAACGCGGGCAGTGGATAGGTCCAGGCGCTACGCCCTGTCGCCGTAAGCCAGGCCGCAGCGCCCCAGGCCGCGCCGTTCCAGAAAGCGCCGTCGGCGCGCTGCACCTGCACTTCAACCTGCGTGATGCCCGGCCCTAGCGCTGTACCGGAAAACTCCGGCGTGACACTGTAAGCGCTGCCGGCGCGCGGCGTCATGATGAGAGTGTCGGGAGGCTGCGCGCACTCGTCCATAAAATCCAACACAGCCGCCATTGCCGCCGCGCGCGATTCCGACCGGACGACCTCAAAGGGGAAGCCCCAAACCATAGCGCGCTCGCACTCCTGGGTATATTGCACGGCAGCCACAGCGCCGGTGGCGTAGGTCAACGCCGCGCGGCCCGCGCCGCCCGACGCGGGGGCGAGGACGTCAGGGGAGTTCGCGTCATACTCGCCCGGCGCATCGAAGCTGAAGGTGGGCTGCCCGGCCAGCGCGCTGTCAAAGGTAGGCGTCACGTGATACACACCGGCAGTGTCGCTGACGTAATCGGTGCGCAATATCTGGCGCAAGAAATACGGATCGCGCCCGTAGTCCACCATATCCCATGCCAGCTCCGCGCCGCTGACAAACAACGCGCCGCCTTTCGCCAAAAACGCCGTCACCGCCGCGCGCTCAGCGGCATTGAGGGTGCCTTCGACTTCGAGCGATTCCTCGCCCAGAATCCAATCCAGCATCGAGTAATTGCGCAATGAGATAAGTTGCGCGCTCACGGCCTCGTTGCTGGCGCTGTCCCAGGCATACTGCGCGGGCGTCGCCTGCCCGTGCGTCACCGCGTAGTCCCGCCGGTTGATGCGCGCTAACCACAGCCGCTGGCTGCTGCCCACCCATGCGTCATCATCCCACGGCAACCCGGTATACGTCATTTTGTCGAAGCCGTTAACAATCAGCAACGGCACGGCCTGGTCTGCTGCGCTCACCCGCGCACCGAGCACCTCAGTGCGTAGCGACTCGCCGCCCGCGTTGACAGCCGTAACGCACACATAGACTTCCGCTCCCGGCGTCAGATTCGTCAGCGTGTAAGCATCGGCTCCGCTCACGGCGATAGGCGCGCCCCAGGCGAAACCATCGGGGCTGGTGTAGAGACGGTAGCCGGTGGCCGCGTCGCCGCCAAGGCCGAGTGCGTCGGCTGGCGCGGGCAACCACGCGACGCGCACCGCGCCGCCGCCGACGTTCTGGACGCGCAGGTGCGTCGGCGGTTCCGGCGCCTCGGTCAGAGCCACGCCGTCGCGCGCCGCAAAGTAATGGACAAGGCCCTGATAGACCGCGCGCGCCGTCAGTTGCGCAAAACGCGGGTCTTTGAGGGCGTTGGCGTCATCCACCTGGTCGTGAAAGGCGATCTCCAGCAGCACCCCCGGCACGCGCGCGGCGACATTGTCGTCCCACAGCATCCGCACTTCGCCCAGGTTGGCGGACTTCTTGCCACGGTCGAGCCAGTTCGCGTCCCAGCCGACGCGGATATCGTGGATCAATTCGTCGTGGATGGCCTGTTGCAACTCCAGGCTGCCTTCCGTGCGCGTATACGTGTCGCTGTTATGCACATAAGACTCTGTGCCGCGCGCGGTTCCGTCATAGCCGTTGGTGTGCCACGAGATGAAAACGGCATCAGTGGGGCCGGCGGCCTGGCGCCAGCGCGCAAAAATTGGGCGCGCGACAACGTCGTTAAAGCTCGACCACTCGGCCGGATTCAGACCCATCCACTGCGCATAATAGCGCGTGGCCGACTCCCACCAGGGTTTATCCGGCGGTACGGGCGCCAAGGTTTCGATGCCGGCCAGGGTATCGAAAGCTCCGCCGCCCAGCCGCAGCGCGTCGGCCACGAGCGCCAGACCCGGCAGCGCCGCGCGGTTGTCCAGCGTGACCGTCAGTGGCCCGGCATAACAGGGGAACGTCCCCAAATAGCGCCACGTCGCCGGCGCGTTCGTCTGATTCAGGAATACTTCCTGCGCCCCACCGGCATGATGCACGGTGTAACGAGCGTCGGTCACGCCGTTGGGAACGGAGTGTACCCAGGCGTACAGAGCATAGACGCCGCGCTGCGGCGCCGTCAACGTCCAGGTCGCGGTGGCGGTCGCCGGCGCCGCCACGGTTGGCGCCAGACGGGAGGCCCCGCCGGCATAACCGGGGGTTCCACTCGTAATCCACACGCCGCTCTCGACGTAGGTGGGCGCGCCGGCGTCATTATCGGCGATGACGCGCGCGGCGTTCCAATCGCGCTCGCGCACAGGGATCACCGTGGCGCCGGCGTTCTCCAGATAGGGGATAAGGTATTGATTCACGACCTCCGCGTTGTTGTGATCCTCGACGATGTCCTGATAGACACCACGCTGCGTGTACCAACGCGCCAGGCCCGTGCCAAAATCCTCGCCCCAGTGCCAGCCATGCCCGGCGCTGAGGTAGACGGTTTTGCCGGCAAGTGCGCCTGATGCGTAACTCGTCATTCGCAATGCATTATTTGTAGCCTGTAGTCCGTAACGCGCAGTCGGGAAGTCGCCCGGCAGGAAGTCAGAAACAGGGCGGCAGACGCCGGTCATCGGGTCTATGGCCTGCACGGATAACTCGCGCCAGTTCAGCGGCGTCAGGGCGCGGCGCACCGCCTCTACCGCCAATTCCACACCCATCCCGTCATTGGACAGTAGAGCCGCTGGCGCAGCCGTAAGGCACACAGTCACAGTCTCCCCCACCACCTGGATGCTGTGGATGTCCAAATCCGGCGACAAGTCAGCGCGCAGGTAAGCCAGAGCGCGCGCCGACGCATCGGGGGGCGGCGGCGCAGCGCTCACGGCTGCCGACAACACGGCGACGCTCAACAACAAACTCACCGCCAGATAGACACGATACACCTTCATAAGACAAGCTCCTCTGAAAATAGCCACAGAGATCACAGAGTTCACAGAGAAAACCTTTTGTGTCCTTCGTGTCCTTTGTGGTGAAAATTTTCATCCAACCATTGGTGAACCGCCGGTTAATAATGAATTCCCTTGAAAATAGCAAATAGCAAATGGCGAAGTAACGCAAACTTCAGTTTACCGATTTGCCAACGGACAAACTGCGAATCTATCCGAAAATTCGTTTTAGCCCACGATTTGCGCCTGAAAGCGCAGTTTTAAGGGTATTTTTCGTGGGCGGGCTACGTCCGCCCACGAAAAAATACCTTCCTGAAAGCGGCTTTAGCCGCAAGACCCGGCGCAGCGGCGCAACGCCGCTATAATTTTCGGATAGGTTCTAAAGTTTGCGTTACATTTTCATTCAACTACACGCACTCCTTTACTTTCAATTATAACCTGAAAATGGTCAAAAATTGATATTATTTGGGTTTATGAAAAACGGAGGGATAGACTTGAGTTTGCACACCACAGCCGATCTTGCGCTCAGGGTCTCATTATCGGAAGCGATTGCTCTAAAGATGGGTTATGATACACTAGAGGTGAACGTAGCAACAAAGGAGAGAGACCATGTCCACACTATTACTTAAAAACGCGACACTGCTGGTCACGATGGATGATCAACGGCGCCAGATTCCTGATGGCGGCCTGTGGATCCGCGACAATGTCATTGAGCGCGTCGGCCCTAGCGCGGAATTGCCCGCGACCGCCGATCAGGTCATTGATGCCGCCGGAATGGTCGTGCTGCCGGGTCTCATCAATACCCACCATCACCTGTGCCAGACGCTCACCCGCGCCGTGCCGGCGGCGCAGGATGCGGTGCTCTTCAAATGGCTTAAAACCCTCTACCCCATCTGGGCGGGGTTGACCGGCGAGGCGATCTATGTCAGCGCGCTCGTCGGGCTGGCGGAACTCATCCTCTCCGGTTGCACAACCACGTCCGACCACCTCTACATCTATCCCAATGACGCCCGCGTTGACGACGAAATCCGCGCGGCGCAGGAGATCGGCGTGCGCTTCCACGCCAGCCGGGGTTCGATGAGCCTGGGCGAAAGCCGGGGCGGGCTGCCGCCAGACCGCGTGGTGGAGGACGAGGACTTCATCCTCAAGGACACGCAACGCGCCATTGAAACCTACCACGACCCAAAGGACTACGCGATGACCCGAATCGTCGTCGCCCCGTGCTCGCCATTCTCGGTGACGCAGGACTTGATGCGCGAGTCGGCGAAACTGGCGCGCGCTTACGGCGTCCAACTGCACACGCACCTGGCGGAAACGCAGGACGAGGAAGCCTTCTGCCTGGAGAAGTTCGGACATCGCCCGGTGGGGTACGCCGAGTCGCTGGATTGGGTAGGCGATGACGTGTGGTTCGCCCATGGCGTCCACATCAACCCGGCGGAAATCCGCCAGATGGCGCAAACGCACACAGGCGTGGCGCACTGCCCATCGAGCAACATGCGGCTGGCGTCGGGCATCGCGCCAGTGCGTCAGTACCTCGACGCCGGCGTGCCGGTGGGGCTGGGTGTGGATGGCTCCGCCAGCAACGATGGCTCGCATCTGCTGGCAGAGGCGCGCATGGCGCTCCTGTTGCAGCGCGTGATGGGCAATCCTGCCGGGTTAAGCGCAGCGGAAGCGTTGTGGATCGCCACGCGCGGCGGCGCGGAGGTGTTGGGGCGCGCCGACATCGGCCAACTGGCGCCCGGCAAGGCAGCGGATTGCATCGGCTTGCGGTTGGACGCGTTGGCCTATGCAGGGGGCGCCGTCCATGATCCACTGGCTGCCACAGTCTTTTGCCAGCCACAATCGGTGACGTTGTCCATCATCAACGGGCGCGTCATTGTCAAGGAAGGGCAGCTTTTGACCCTGGACCTGCCGCCGGTGATAGAACGGCACAATCGCATCGCGCGGGATTTGGTGCGAGCGGCGCAGAGGTAAACCGAGGGAGTTATGACGAATCAACCGCACTGCAATCCGGCGCTGCAAGTGATTCAGCGCGTCAATCACACCATCCTGCAAATTCGCACCGACCGCAAGAAGCTCCTCAAGGAAATCGGCGAGATTATCGTTGAGGAACGCGGTTATGAAATGCTGTGGATCGGCGAATTCCGGCATGGCGATCTTTATCCATCCATCTCCTGTGGCAATCCGGGGGGCCAGCCGCAACAATTGCAAACGTGGATCACCCAGGCGCCGTTCAACCCAACGGCCGCCAAAAAAGCCGTCGAGCAGAAGCAAGCCGTCGTCAGCCAATATGAGAGCAAAGGGAATGTCGGCGCGCGGTGGTTCAACGCGGCCGTGCCGATTTTCGTCCATGACGAGGTTTCGGCCATTCTCAATGCCTGCACTTTTACGCCGCAGGCGTTCGATCCACAGGAAATCCTGCTGCTCGAAGAATTGGCAGTGGATATTGGATTCGCGCTGGAGAGCATGGATCTGGAAACCCGCCGCCGCGAGGCCGAAGACGCCCTGCGCATCTCCGAAGGCCGCTTCAAACGGCTGGCAGAAAACGCACTGGTGGGCATCGTCCTTATCCAGGGGGAGTTAGTGCGTTACGCCAACCCGGCTCTCGCGCAAATGTTCGGCTACGAGACGCCAGAAGCGATGATCGATCAGCTTGATCTCGCCCGCCTGATCGCGCCCGAACACCGGCAGGGCCTGGTGGAGGCCGTCCAGCAAATTCAGCGCGGCAATCAGCGCGCCGTGCGCGACATCTTTAAGGGACTGCGGCGGGATGGCAGCAGCTTCGATGTAGAGGCCCACGCCGCGCGGACCATTCACGCCCGGCGTCCGGCGGTCATCGCCACCGTGATGGACGTGACCGAGCGAGAACATTCCCGGCAGCAACTTGAAGCATTATCAGAGGCCGGCCTGGCCATGTCGCAGGTGCGCACGCCCGAAGAAGCGTTGCAAAAAGCAGTGCAACTGGCCCTGCGTATCGTTCCCGGCGATGCGGCGAATATTTACTTGCTCAAGGAGAGCTGGCTACAGCGCGCTGCCGAGGCCGGCTATCCTCACGATGCGCAAAACCCGCGCCCGCGCCCGCGACTCAGCCTGGACACAACGTTTCATCACATGTTGGAAACTCGCGCCCCCCTCCTTATCAATGACACGGCCCATTCGGCCTTGTGGACCCCCAACCCGAACAAAAACATTGTGAGCGCCTATCTGGCGATGCCATTGATCGTGCGCGGAGAAGTCATTGGGTTTCTCAATATTGACAGTTGGGAGACTGACCGGTTTGCCGAAGAGGATGCCCAGCACCTTCAGCGTTTCGCGGACTACGTTGCCGCCACCATCGAACACCTGCGCCTGATCGCTTCGTTGGAAGAAGAACGCCAGCGCCTCTCGATGCTCAACCGGCTATCGCAATCGCTCTCCGAAACCTTGCTCCTGGAAGAGGTGGCGGCCCGCGCTCTGGAACATCTCGGCGTGATCCTCCATGCCTCTCAAGGGATTATTAGCCAATGGGACCCGGAGAAAGCGCAGTTAAGCGTCATCTCCGGGCAGGGGATCACCCCGGAGGCGATTGTCAAACTCAATGCCGGCTTGCACGATGGCGACGACACCGGGCTTGCCAATTGGGTCGCCCGCCAGCGTGAATCGGCGCTGCTCCCGGATGTCCACCAGGATCCCCGTTGGATCAGCGTTCCCGGCGTGGATGAATGGGTAGCCTCAGCGCTCAACGTGCCGTTGGAAGTGCATGGCGAGTTGATCGGCGTGCTCTCGCTGCTCAGCGGGGAGCCGGCGGCCTTCAGCGAGGAGGACCGGCGGCTGGTCGAGTTTTTGAGTGTGCCGGTGGCCCTGGCGCTGCAAAATGCACGCTTCTACCAGGCCGCCGCCCATCAAGCCCAATTGATGGCCGAGGCGTTACAGCGGCAGGAAGAGCTAGATCGCATCAAGGACGAACTGATCCAGAATATCTCCCACGAGCTGCGCACACCGTTGGGGCTGGTGATGGGGTATGCCGTGATGCTTCAGGACGGCACGCTTGGGCCAATTGCCCCGGAACAAGAGGAAGCCATTGATATCATCACCCGGCGCAGTAAAATGCTGCGCACGTTGGTCGAAAATATTACCCTGCTCTGGCAACTGGATCGAGAGAAAGATGAAAGAACAGATTTTGAGTTTCTCGACCTGACCGCATTGGTGGACACGGTCGTTCAGGAATTCCAAAACCAGGCCAAAGCCCAAGGGATCACAGTGCGGGGCGTCACGCCAGGAATACCGGTTATCATCCATGGCATCCCACTGCAAATCCATCGCGTGCTGGATAACCTGATCGGCAATGCCTTCAAATTCACACCCCAGGGTGAGAAAATCGAAGTGTCGCTAGAGATCAGGGGAGAGCAGGCCGCGCTGATGGTCAGCGATACCGGCATCGGGGTACCGCCAGAGAAACTGGAGAAAATCTTTGAGCGTTTTTACCAGGTGGACGGCAGCGCCAAGCGCCGCTATGGCGGCACGGGGTTGGGGTTGGCCCTGGTGAGAGCCATCGTAGAAGCGCACGGCGGCCGTGTTTTTGGGGAAAGTCCGATCTCAGCGGACCCGGAGCATCCGGGCCTGCGAGTAACCGCGTTGCTGCCGGTGAGTAACGCAGAACGCGGGGCGAGTTAGGAGTCAGGCGCTAGAAGTTAAGATTGACGGCTGACAACCGACGACTAAAGACTGACGACTGACGACTTACGATTTTCCCACCAGTGTATCTATGGCGCGAATCCAGGAATCGGCTTCCTGGTCGGTCAGCGCTTCGTGGTGGAAGCGGTAGTCGTTTTTGCGGATGAATTCATCCACTTCCCCGATCAACCTCTGCCACGCAGCGCGCTGAGCTTCCAACAAGAGCCGGGATACTTTGCCGGCCCCCGGCTGCGAGAGCGTCATCCGCAAATGCGGCAGACACAAGCCCCCACAGTCTCGCAGCAACGTCTGCACCTCCGGCGCGGCGATGTCTTTAAGCAGCAGTTCCGCAAACCGCTGCGCCGTACCCTGGCCGATCTCACAGACAGGACACGGGCCGGTCGGTTCCAGCTCGCGGGCGAGCTGACCCGCCTCGGTGCGTCCCCGGCGCAGAAATCCGCCTGACGGCTGCATGGCCGCCTCCGTCTCGCGCAGCAAATCCAGCACGGCCACCCGGTACACAATCGCCACGCCCAACGCCCCGCCCTGCAAGTTCTGCCACTGGCGGCTGTGAACGGCGCACAGTCCCCGCGCAGCCTGCAACGCGGCGCGCGTCTTGATGTCCAACACGCGCTCGTAGCTGAGGGAATCAATGAAATTGCGCTCGGCGCGGTCGGCCAGGCGGCAGAGGGGGCAGCCCCACCCCGCCATCGCTTCGCGCAACTCAATTTGTAGAGGGGCCAACGTCTCGTTTTTGGTCATACGCTCAGTATAGTCACAAAATCCAAAAGAGACAGTCTGGCGTTGTCAGTCGTTAGTCGTGTAGTCAAATAGTCAAATGCAGGGAGTGAAAAAAAAACAGCCTGATCGGGTGATCAGGCTGTTTTATCTGGCGGAGAGGGTGGGATTCGAACCCACGGTAGTCCTAAGACTACAACGGTTTTCGAGACCGCCCCGTTCGGCCACTGCGGTACCTCTCCACACGTCAAATTATACCACGAAGAGCGGCTGACGCAACAAACGGCTTGCCGTTCTTCTGAAGCGTGCTACACTCGCCTCCACAATGACATTGCAAATTGCAAGTCCCAAATTGCAAATCCCCTGGCGCTTGCTGGTCCATGGCGACGCCAGCGCCTTCGACAACATGGCGACCGACGAGGCCATCCTGCGGCACGTCGTCGAGGGAAGGTCGCCGTGTACCCTGCGCTTTTACGGCTGGACGCCGTCGGCGGTGTCGCTCGGCTACTTCCAGAGCGTGGCGCAGGAAGTGGACGAGGCCGCGTGCCACGCGCAGGGCGTGGACGTCGTCCGGCGGCTGACCGGCGGCGGGGCGGTCTACCACGATCAGGCCGGCGAGATCACCTACTCCCTCACCCTCCCCGAAAGTTACCCCGGCGTACCGACCAAAGTGTTGGACTCCTACGAGAGCTTGTGCCGGGGACTGGTGCTAGGGTTTGCGCGCCTGGGGCTGGCGGCGCAGTTCCAGCCGATCAACGACATCCTGGTCAACGGCAAGAAAATTTCGGGCAACGCGCAGACGCGGCGCTTCGGGGGCATCCTCCAACACGGCACGCTCCTGTGCGACGTGAATCCGACGGTGATGTTTTCCCTGCTCAAAGTCCCCAATGAGAAGATACGGGATAAGCTGATCGCCGGCGTCACGGAGCGCGTGACCTCCATCCGGCGCGAGTTGGGGGCGGTGGATAGAACCGCCGTTGTGCAGGCGATGATCGCCGGGTTCACCGAGGCGTTGGACATCGAATTAACGCCAGGGGAACTAAGTGCGTCGGAGAAAGCCCTGGCGGCGCAGCTAAAAGAGGAACGGTATGCCAACCGCGAATGGATTTACAAGCGCTGATTACAAAGTCGCCGGGGGCAAGCTGCTGCGCGTGCGGCTGCATATAGTTGAGGGCGTGATCCAGGCGATCACCCTCACCGGCGATTTCTTCATGCATCCCGAAGAGGCTATCGAAGACCTGGAAGCCCGGCTCACGGGCGTCCCGCTCACCGCAGCAGCCCTCCGCGCCCAGGTGGACGCCTTCTTCGCTGCCGATGTGCAGGTCATTGGCGCGGATGCCGCCGACATTGTCCACATCATCTTAATGGCAGCCACTTCGTAAGTTTTTCGGGACGCTGATTTTCGCAGATGAACGCAGATTATTTAAAAATCTGCGTTCATCTGCGTTTATCTGCGTCCCATTTATCTCACAAGGCGGTGTAGCCACCATCCACCGGCAGAGCCACGCCGAGGAGGAGCGAGGCGGCGTCAGAGCACAGCCAGACGACGGTTTCGGCCACTTCTTCCGGCTTCCCAAACCGGCCGATGGGCTGGTGCAGGAGCAGGTTCTTGTCGGCGCCGGGATCGCGCTGCAAGAGGTCCTCGATGGGCGGCGTGCGAATCCACCCCGGACACACGGCGTTGATGCGGATGCCCTGCGTCGCATATTGCAACGCCGCCGATTTCGTCAGCCCGATGACGCCGTGTTTGGCGGCGGAATAGACCGGGTCCCACGGGAACGCGCGCAGCCCGTCCACCGAGGAGTTGTTGACAATCGCCCCCCCACCTCCTTTGAGCATCAGCGGGATTTCGTGCTTCATGCACAGCCACACGCTCTTGAGGAAGCCGTCTATCGTCGCGTCCCAATCCTCCTCCTGGATGTCCGCGATCCAGCCGCCCTTCCCGCCGCTGCCGCCGTTGTTGAAGGCGTAGTCCAGCCGCCCATACGTATCGGTGATGGTCTGAATCAACGCCGCCACCTGCGCCGCCTGGGAAACGTCCGTCTGTACCCACAGCGCCTTACCGCCGGCGGCTTCGATCTCCGCGACGACCTGCTCCCCGCGCTCGCGCGCGCGGCTGGCGATGACCACCGTCGCGCCGCGCGCCGCAAACGCTACCGCAGTCGCCCGGCCAATGCCAGAACTGCCGCCTGTCACCAACGCCACTTTGTTTTCCATGTCTTTTGTCATTGCTTGCGCTCCTCTGAAAATAGCCACAGAGGGCACAGAGAACACAGAGAAAAAAAGAATCTCTGCGATCTCTGCGTCTCTGCGGTGAAAATTCTCATCCTTGCCGGTGATCGCATTTTACATTTCGCGTTTCACGCATCTGGAATCGCCCAAAGAAGCGATAGGCCAGTAGCCACGCGCCCCCATTCAACAGGGCCACGATGAAAAAGGGCAGGCCGACGGCCATGTCCAGCAGCGCGCCGCCGAGCAGGGAGCCGAGGATCATCCCGGCGTTCCACGCGAGGTGGACGAAGCCGAGCGCCCGGCTGCGCTCTATGGGGACAATGGCGTCGGCCACGAGGCTCGGCATCAAGGTGGAGAGCGACCACGCCGAGCACGCGCCCAGGATGCCGAAGCCGTAAAGTCCCCACAGGCGCGGCGCAGAGAGCGCCAGCCCCAACGCCGCCGTGACGACGCCCGCAAGCATCGCCAACGTGGGAATGCGCCGCCCCCAACGGTCGGCGGCCCGCCCGACGAAAAGCTGCGTCAGGGCCGCGGCGATCAGGCTGACAGTGCTGTAGAGGCCGACAGCCGTGTTGTCGCCCGCGCTGCGCTTGATCAGGAGGGGCATCAACGTCATCACCATGCCCCAGTAGCACGTGGGAAGAAAGCGCAGCAGGCCCAGGACGATGACGCGCGGCTGGCGCAGAGCGTCCCGGTAGCCGCCGGACATGCGCAGGAGAGACGGCCTGACCCCGGTTAAGTCGCCGCGCGAGGCCGGCATCCCCAGGGCAAAGGCGCACCCCAGCGCGGAAAATCCAGCCAGCGCCCCGCCAAAGATACCATAATTCCAAAAATCCAACAGCCAGCCGGCGAGGGGGCCGATCAGCGCGCCGCCCAACGTGAAGCCCCAGTTGTAGAAAGCCGACAACATCCCCAGCCGCGCCGGCGGCGCTACATCAATCAAATAACTCTGCCCGCCCAGCGTGATCAGCGCCATCCCCGCGCTGCCGAGCATCCACAAGATCATGACCCATCCTGGTAGGGGGGAAAGGTAGAGAAGACTGCTCAACACAAAGCCGACCAGCCCCAGCGCCAACGTCTGCTTATGTCCCAGGTTATCGCACAACGCGCCGCCCAACATGGAAGCGGCCATCCCCACGATCTGCCCCAACGCGATCCACACGGAAGCCGCCGCCGCCGAGTACGCCAACTGTTCGTTGAGGTAGATCGGCAGAAAAGAGCGGAGCGGCGAGAAAACCACGCCGCTCAGCAGTTGGACGATCAGCAGGGCGATCATCGGCCAGCGTTTCATGGCGCGAAGACTACCTGCCCTACCAGGAAGCTGGCGAGGTTCATGGCCAGACTCAGGACGCCTGCCTCAACCAGAGTAAGAGATTTCCGGCTGAGGATAAAGAGCAACACCGCTTCCGCAATGACGACGAAAATTTCCGTCAGCAGCAGCATCCAGCCATAGGACAAGCCGGGGACGGCTACGGCGTAATTTCCATACGTTGTCACAAAGAACACCACGAAAAGACAGGCCGCCATCACTGGCAGCGAACCCAACGTCACCATCACCGCCAGACGGCGCATGGATTTGTCTTTGGGCAGGTAAATCCACAACAAGGCCGCCGCGTAGATAATCCACGCCACGGTCACATAGACGCTCATCGTGCGCAGATAACGCGGCTGGAATTGCGTCCAGGCCGGGAAGACCAGCCAGACCAGCGGGTACGAGAGCAGGTTGATCAGGCCCGCCAGCAGTAATCGTCCCGCCAGCAGTTCACGCTCCGCCTTTTTCCAAAACCAGAGACCCAGCCCGGCAACCAGCAATTCCACCCCCAGGGTCAAGGCAAAGCCGGACAAAAAATTCCCCCGTGCAGATTCCGGGGCGACGAACGATGGGTCCTCCGTCAAGACCAACTCCGCCCCCTGCACCTGCACCTGCCAGGCGTTCACGTCGCCCCAGCTCAGCGACAAACCGGTGATGGGCGCGCTGACGCGCACGCCGTCAGAAAATTGCGCGACGAGTTGGAAAGCCGCGCCGATTTCCCCGTACGGAATCGTCGCCAAACACAGGTCGCCGGCGCACGCAAACGTCACGCGCGGCGAGGCCGCCCCTGACACACAGCCCGGCGACGCGCAGACGCCGTGCGTCTGCACAAACGTCGGCGGCTCACACGTCGCATCCGCGCAGCCCACCCATTGCACGCCCTCCAGCCGGGGATGCGGCTCTGTGGGATACACGAAGGTGAACCACAGCTTGGCCGGCGGCGGGGCGGCGTTGGCAGAGACAAGGCCGGCGCCAAGTAGAAGCAAGGCTATCAGCAAAAGCCCCAACGTTACGGATTTCACAAGTGTCTTCATCTTCCCTCCGATCAACTCTGATCCGCGGGCGGAAATTTCACCACAAAGACACAGAGTTTTTTTGTATTTCCCTGTGCGCTCCGTATCTCCGTGGTTTATTTACCGAAGAGGGCAGAAACCTGACCCGCCTCACCCAGGATATTGCCCACGAACATCGCCGCAATCCACACGCCTAACAGCACGAGGATGAAGCCCATGCTTTTGTCGGGGTCGCGCGCCAGCACATCGCGTTTCAGCACGTAGAAATGCGTCCCGGCGGCCTGGATCGCGCCCAGCGACAACGTTGCCACCTTCGGCCAGTCACCCCATGCCGCGTCGCGCACGTAGGGCCAGAACAGCGAGAACGCCGCCCCGATGGCAAACAACATGAAGGCGATAGGCGCCAGCCGCTCACGGCCTTTGATCCGGTCGGTCGTCAACGCCAGCCACAGAATCACCGTCCAGACGGCCATCCCATCCACCAAAAAGCCCTCGACCGGATAGGCCAGAGGATGGCCGCCGCGCGCCAGCGACAACAGCACCCAGCCCGGCCCATCCAACAGAACCAGCAGGCAGCCCACCAGTGACGGCGGCGTGCGGACGTAGTTGGCGACCACCGCAAGGTAAACGCTCACTTCGACCACGCCGCCGATGAAAACCAGAAACGGCGCAGGATGCCCGTACTCGGCCAACAACGCAAACGTCGCAAGGGCCGGGAGGAGTCCCAGGTAAATCAAGTAGAAGCGCTGAAGAGCGGGGATAAGGCGACTTGGGGAGAAGGGCTGGAGGTTGGACACGCTTTATCTCAACTGTCGCAATCTTTCTGCGGCCGCGTCTGCGTCGAGTTTTTCCATAGCATACCAGTCCTCTTCGTCGCGGGCCAATCCCATTGTGCTCTCAGGGTCAGAGTAGTAGTGATGTCCATCTTCGTAATAGACGCCACAATCAGGACATTGGAGCAGCCGAAATTCCGACAACTGGCACTCTTCACCGCGATAATAATGCCCCTCCCCCGCGATTGCAGTCAAACGCTGTTTCAATCGGGCGATTTCTCTCTCATTCTTCATATAACGCGGCGTGTGTTGGCACTGCGGACACGCAAGCGCCGCCACCGGGGGGGTGTTTTTCTTCTCCTTCTCCTTCTTCTTCATGCTAATCCTCCCTCAAAAGACAGCAAGCCGCACTCACAGTTGATAATACACGATGCGGTGCGCCAGCCGCGCCACCTTGAAGGCGCCCGCCAATTTGTAGGCCAGGCGATACCCCCAACTGAGACGCGCCAAGTCGGGGTCCTGGGAGAAGCACCACTCCTCCAAAAGACGCACGCCGGGCGCCCAGGTCTCGACTTCATGCGGGTCGTCCAGGCCCCAGCCGAGGGTCGCGCCGGTGGATTTGAGCGAGGGATGGCGGGTGGCCGTGCGCGCCGTCATCCGGCTGAAGACGTCCGCGATCAGCCGACAGCCCGGGAAGGTTTCGCGCAGCCGGAGCACCAGGCGGCGGATGTCCGCCTCGTCCAGGTACATCAGCAGGCCCTCCGCCAACACCAGCACCGGCTGGGTCGTCGGCGCGACGCTGTTCATCCAGGCCAGATCGGTCACGGAGGAGGCAATCAGGTGGTAGCGCTCAGTTTCGGTGAAGAAGCGGCGGCGCAGGTCGGCCACCGGCGGCATGTCCAGGTCGTACCAGGTGACGCGGTCGTTGTCCACGCGCCAGAAGCGGGTGTCCAGGCCGCAGCCCAGTTGCAGCACCACGCCGTCGGGATGGCTGGACAGAAAGCCCCGCGTGACGGCGTCCAGCTTTTTGGCTCGCTGGCAGACCAGAACGACCGTCTTGTAAGGGACGTGCAGGCGGGTGAAGTCGTAGTCCACCTGATTCAGGATGTCCTGAGCCAGCGGGTCAAAGAACAAC
>JAKQHY010000158.1 GCA_029555965.1 Chloroflexota bacterium
GATCGGCTGTACGTGTACGGCAACTATATCGACGAGGTCGTCCTCAGCGGCGGCTCGGCGGGCCCGTATTACTACTTGCACGACCACTTGCACAGCGCCGTGGCCCTGCTGGATACCGGCACGGGGGCAGTCCTGGAACGCTACGAATACGACGCCTACGGCACCGTCCACGTCTTCGATGGCTCCTGGAACAGCCGCGCCGCCAGCGCCTACGGCAATCCCTACACCTTCACTGGCCGCCGGCTGGACACGCTCGACGCAGCCAACCTCCGGCAAATGCACTATCGCCACCGCTACTATGACCCCACACTCGGCCGGTTTGTTCAGCGCGACCCGGGCGGCTACAACGATTCAGCCAATCTGTACGAATATCTGATGAGTACGCCAGTGATGGGGCTTGATCCACTCGGGCTTGGTCGTGTCGGCTATTCATCTTTGCTTGGAGCAGGCGGTGACCCGTGTAAGCCGCAAGATCCGGCGCCGGTCGTCAAGAAACCGCTGACACAGACAGAGATTGACAGGGCCTATGAACAATGTCGGGACAATGTCGATAATGCTAGGAGGGATTGTGCCAGGCGAGGTGCACTGCTGTGTTTAATCAGCTGTCTCACGCAGAATCCCGTCGTTCCGGCGTGGTGTGCGTTTAGCTATACCCTGATATGTGAGGGACGGCATGAAAGAGGAGTTGAGTGGTGCAAAGCTCTAAGAGATTGGTACGAGAATGGACAAATTGGTTATCCGCCTGAGCCAGGTGCGGAAGTTGATGAGGATGTCTGGCCGTTGCCGTTGCCGAGGCAACCTAACCCACCAAAGGAGGGGTCTTACGATCCTGGTGGCCCGTACCACGTAATGTAGGAAGACGAGATAGAGAGCGTCGCATGCCAACGAGAATGTTATATCGACTGCGCGATTTGCACACGCTGCCCGGAGTGCGGCACTTCGTTCAATGGTGTATCGTGCCCGTCGAGATGTATGTGGGCTTTGGGATGTCTGTCGTGCTTGGCGTGGGATTCGCCACCCCGTCTCTACTAGACTGGCGACTTCTTGCTGCTATTGGTGTTTATGCAACTGCCTTGACCGCTTATCGAAATCACGTGGTAGCACAATCTCCAGAATTGACCGAAGGTATTCCACGATGGTGGAGGTGGTTATGGCGAGGGGTGATCATCGCCAATATTGCGGTCTATTTCGTATGGGCTAATCTACGATAGCAATGGTGCGCGAGGACGTGAGGCACATAGGCTTTTCGTAGCACGACAAGGAACTGCAAGGGGCAAATGAAGATGCCGGGAACGACAGGCAAGCCCTCAAACACAGGCACCCGACACCGACAACCGGGACCCGCGGTTTTCAGTGCACATCGAGGACCCTTGGACTGCAAGCACAAGGGTAGCCCCTGGAGGAAGCGTCATTCGCGGCAGGAGTCTTTCTCTGGGATGGAAGCGAAGAACACAGAGGGTATGAATCATAGGTACAGCCTGTGGTACCTGCTGCTGGCCGGTGCCTATGGGGTGGGGGTGATCCTGCCGGGGCGGTGGGTGCCGGAGTATGCTTCGGTTCTGGGGTCGGTCGTGTTCGCGG
>JAKQHY010000162.1 GCA_029555965.1 Chloroflexota bacterium
TTTTTCGGCGCGCTGCGCGGCATGAGCAAGCGGGAGATCGATCAGCAGATCGAAAAGCTGGCGGCCTACTTCGACTTTCACGACTCCCTCGGCAAGCAGTTCACGCAGCTTTCCGGCGGGCAGAAGCAGACGGTGGTCATCATGCGCGGCCTGCTGCATAATCCGCCGCTGATCTACCTAGACGAACCGACCAAGGGGCTTGATCCGATTGTCGCCAAAAAGATACGCGTCTTCCTCAAGCAGTTTGTCCAACAGGAACGCAAGTCGCTCCTGCTCACCTCTCATGTGCTCTCGGAGGTGGACGAACTGGCCGACCGCGTCGCGCTCATCCATCGCGGCAAAGTGTCCGCCGCAAGCACGCCCGACGATCTCAAGGCCGCCGTCGGCGCCGCCGAATCCATCGAGATTGAAAAAGCCGCCCTACCCCCGGCCACTCGCGCGCGGATCGAGCAGTTGGAAATGGTGCAGTTCGCGCAAGAACGTAACGGCCACTGGGTTGCATTTGGCGTCAACAACGCGATGTTGGGTGCAGAAGCCATTATTCGTGTGCTGCGGGAGGACAACGTCCATGCCCGATTTCGCCATCATACCGTATCGCTGGAGGATGCTTTCGTCCACCACATCGGTGAGTTGAGTGAGAAGTTCGATCAATAGGAGAAAAACCCATGCAAGCTGTTTCGACGTTACCCGCATCTGTCCAATCCATCGGTGCATCTGCCGCCGTGCAGACGTTATCCAGGCCGGTTTCCGCCTGGCGCATCATTCAGGCGACGGTGGGCAAAGAGTTGCATACGACGACCCGCTACATCCCCAACCTGATCGGGTCGCTGGTCAACCAGGCCGTCAGAGTCGTCTTTTTTCTGCTCCTGTCGTCAGCGATCTCCATCCAGGGTATCGGCGTGTCCGGCGAACCGCTGGCCGGGCGCGATCTGTTCATCTCATTCCAGGGCGGGTTATTGTTGACCGTCTTCATTGGGGTCACGCTGTGGGGGCCGATCAACACCATCCGGAATGACCTGTACAATGGCACGCTCGAATTCCTGTACAGCAATCCAGGCTCGCGATACGCCTACTATGTCGGCAGTGTGCTGGCGAAGGTCATCGTCGAATCCGTGCTGTTTCTGCCGCTCTACCTTTTCCTGGCTATCTACTCGCGGGCGAGTCTGCCCGACCTGCTGATGGTGCTGTTAACCTGCACGGTGATTCTGGTTGCGCTGACGGCGATGGGCGTCATGATCGCGCTGCTGGCCTTGCTGTGGCGGCAGGTGGATTCCATTGCGCAGGTGTTGGGCGTCTTGTTCGAGATGATCGGGGGGGCATACCTGCCCGTGGCGGCCTTTCCCAAGCTGGTGCAGTACCTGGCCTATCCCCTGCCGCACACATGGGGCTACGACCTCATCCGTTACTACAGCTTTGGGGGAAACTGGCAAACGCTCCTGCCGGTGTGGCAGGAGTGGGCCATCATCATCGTCTTCGCCATCGGGTTTACCGTAATCTCACGCCACCTGTTGGGAAAGGCCGAACAGCTCGCCAAGAAGAGCGGCCTGCACGTGATCTAGCAAGAATAGTACTCCCCCCAAGGCGATTGGGGGTATAAAATCTCATAGGATTCACGCAACGGCCCAGCCAAACCTTCCCGGAAGCTGGTAGATAAGCCCTTTTGCTCGTTTTCTATCACGTAGTTGACCCAAATTTAGCTTCCGGGAAGGTTGACCAGTTCCTCTACTCTGGAGATGAGGGCGGTAACAGCTTGACCATCCAATCACGGCTAACGAGTGTCACACAGTATTGTGGCGGGGATTGGCTCAAATCCGGGCTGAGGACATCTTCAGGCAACCAGCCTTTCATACCCGATTCTGGGTCACGGACATTATAGAGATAGCAACCCTCATCGGCTTGGAAATACCACTGCGCCTCGCGCACTTCCACCACTGCCCCATGCCGTACCACCGGTTGCCCATCGGCATGTTCGTAGGGAGCTGCGACTGAAAAGAAGAGCGCGCCATACCCTTCGCCGACGTTCACATACCCCCAACCAGGCGTCTCATTCCGATAGGGACCCACGTTGGTTCCTTCCCAACCAGTTCCCAACAAAGGGGAATGATCAGGATACCCTTCTGGGTAACACACCTGGTCGCGGGGTAAAGCAGCGCCTGGAGTTTGCGTGAGTGCATCCTGTTCAAGCCACTTGCTCTCATCGCCAGAAGGCAAGCGGAGGCGATATATATAACAACTCCTTTCGCCGTATCGTCCGCGGACATAATACCATTGAGCTTCCAGAATTTCCACGCTGCTGCCTCTTCCTCCCCAGTCCTGTGCCCAAGCGCTAAGATCGGGTTTTGCCAACAAGTCTGTGTTTGAAGCCACGTAGGCTGTCCCCGTCATAGGTTGATAATGTGGCGCCGATGTGGGGGTCAGCCTGACCTGATATTCCCAAATAGACGCACCTATCTGCCCTAACAGATGGGAGACAAGGAAAACTACCAGACCACAGCCCAACAAGAACAGAAACCACTCGGGATGAGCATCCCACTTTTCACGCACTTCTTCCTCCCGCTTTGCGTATCAGCCAACGGCACACAAATTCACCGGAAAATCCGATCCCGCTTGACGTTTCTCCCTATTAGATCAAAATAGACACATAGCCATGATAACATCCCTTTGAGAGGCATGATGAATCATTCAACCCTGACCATTTCCAACGGCCCTTACTACGGCCCTTACGGCGGTGCGTTTATCCCTGAAGTCCTCGTGCCTGCCGTGCGCGAACTGGAAGCCGCCTACGAAACCGCCATCGCCGACCCCGCCTTTATGGGCGAATTCGACGCCTTGCTGCGCGAGTACGCCGGGCGGCCCACACCGCTCACGGCTGCCGGGCGGCTGACGGCGGCGCTCGGCGGGGCGCGCGTCTACCTCAAGCGTGAAGACCTGGCGCACACCGGCGCGCACAAAATCAACAACGCGCTCGGCCAGGCGCTGCTGGCGAAGCGGATGGGCAAGCGGCGCATCGTGGCGGAGACCGGCGCCGGGCAGCATGGTGTGGCGACGGCGACCGTCTGCGCGCTCCTGGGGCTGGACTGCGTCGTCTATATGGGCACGGTGGACATCGAACGGCAGAAGCTCAACGTCCTGCGGATGAACCTGCTCGGCGCGGAAGTGCGCGCAGTGGACGCGGGCAGCCGCACGCTCAAGGACGCCATCAACGAGGCCATCCGCGACTGGGTGACGAACGTGCGCGACACGCACTACCTGCTCGGCTCCGCGCTGGGGCCGCACCCCTATCCCCGCATCGTGCGCGACTTCCAATCCGTCATCGGGAAGGAAGCGCGCGCCCAAATCCTCGCCGCCGAAGGCCGCCTGCCCGACGCGCTCGTCGCCTGCGTGGGCGGCGGATCCAACGCCATCGGCCTCTTCCACCCCTTCCTGGCCGACGAAACCGTCGCCCTCATCGGCGTGGAAGCGGGCGGCGAGGGCATCACGGGCGGACGGCACGCTGCACGCTTCGCCGACCCGGCGCTAGGGCGCGTGGGCGTGCTGCAAGGCACGCGCTCCTTCGTCCTGCAAGACGCCGACGGCCAGATCGCGCTGACGCACAGCATCTCGGCGGGGCTGGACTACGCCGCCGTCGGCCCGGAGCACGCCTGGATGCGCGACCTGGGCCGCGCCGAATACGTCTACGCCACCGACGTCGAGGCGCTGGACGCCCTGCAAACCCTGAGCCGTCTGGAAGGCATCATCCCCGCGTTGGAAAGCGCCCACGCCGTTGCCGAAGCCCTCAAGCGCGCCCCCCAAATGGCGCCGGAGCAGATCATGATCGTCAACGTCAGCGGGCGCGGCGACAAAGACATGCACACCGTCGCCCAGGCGTTGGGCGTCAAAGTCTAATTTCTCAACGGATTCAACGGATTCAACGGATGAAACGAATTCTCTAATCCTATCATTCTGCAAATCCTGTTATAGAGAGGAGATTATGGAGCACTTAAAGGAACGCATTTTATCGGAAGGCAAAAACCTGGGCGGCGGCATCCTCAAGATTGACAGCGTCATCAACCACCAGGTAGACGCCACCCTGATGTTGGAAGCCGGCGCGGAGTTCGCCCGCCGCTTTGCGGACACCCACCCCACCCGCATCCTGACGGCGGAAGTATCCGGCATCATCCCGGCGATGGCGACGGCCTACGCGCTGGGCCTGCCGTTGGTCTACGCCCGCAAGCACAAACCGATCACGATGCAGGAACCGGTCTTCGTCGAGTTCGCGCCGTCGCACACCAAGGGCGGCGAAGTCTCGCTGATGGTGTCGCCGGAATTCCTCTCGGCGGTGGATCGCGTCCTGATCATTGACGACTTCCTGGCGACCGGCAAGACGATTGACGCGATGGCCCGCATCGTGCAGGACGCGGGCGCCGTCCTCGTGGGCGTCGGCACCCTCGTGGAGAAGTCCTTCGAGGGTGGTCGCGCCGCCCTGCAAGGCTGGGACGTCCCCATCGAATCGCTGATCATCATTGACGAAATGCGGGACGATGGGCAGATTGTGATCAGGGAGTGAGGAAATAGGAGTTAGGAGTTAGGAGTTAGGAAACCCGTATTTCCTAACTCCTAACTCCTAACTCCTAACTTGAGGTAACTATGGCTAACCGAGAAACCATCATTATCCTGGACTACGGCTCGCAGTACACGCAGTTGATTGCCCGGCGGGTGCGCGAGTTGGGCGTTTACACGGAGATTTTGCCCTGGAACGCGCCGGTGGAACGTATCGCGGCGCTGTCTCCTTTGGGGCTGATTTTGTCCGGCGGGCCGAACAGCGTCTACGACGAAGGCGCGCCGACGCTGTCGGCGGCGGTCACGGCGCTGGGGCTACCGGTGCTGGGCATCTGCTATGGGATGCATCTGCTGGCGCACACCCTGGGCGGGCAAGTCGCGCCCGGCGTGCGGCGGGAATACGGCCCGGCGGAAGTGGACATTGCCGCGCCTGCGTCGCTCTTTGCGGGACTGGACGCCCGCCAATCCGTGTGGATGAGCCACGGCGATCAAGTCGCCGCGCTGCCGCCGGGCTTCCACGCCCTGGCGACCAGCACGGACGGCATCCTCGCCGCCATGGGCGACCCGGAGCGGCGGCTCTACGCTGTGCAATTCCATCCCGAAGTGCAGCACACCCCTAACGGCGCGGCGCTGTTGCGGAACTTCCTCTACGGCGTGTGCGGCTGCCGCGGCGATTGGACGCCCGGCGCGTTCATCACCGAGACGGTGGCGCGCATCCGGGCGCAGGTCGGCGCGGGGCAGGTGATCTGCGGCCTCAGCGGCGGCGTGGACAGCGCGGTGGTGGCGGCGCTGGTGCATCGCGCCATCGGCGACCAGTTGACGTGCATCTTCGTGGACACCGGCCTGCTGCGGCGCGACGAGGGCCAACAAGTGGCGGCGACGTTCCACGAGGCGCTGGGGATGAAACTGGTCAGCGTGGACGCCAGCGCACGCTTCCTCGGCGCGCTGTCCGGTGTCACCGACCCGGAACAGAAGCGGCGCATCATCGGCGAGCAGTTCATCCGTGTCTTCGAGGAAGAGGCCCGCCGCGTGGGCGACGCGCGCTTCCTGGCGCAGGGCACGATTTATCCCGACGTGATCGAAAGCGCGGGCACGGCAACCGCGCACAAGATCAAGTCTCATCACAACGTCGGCGGCTTGCCGGAGGACATGCACCTGGCCCTCGTCGAGCCGCTGCGCGACCTCTTCAAAGACGAAGTGCGCCAGGTCGGCCTGGAATTGGGCCTGCCGGAGCAACTCGTCTGGCGGCATCCCTTCCCCGGGCCGGGGCTGGCCGTCCGCATCCTGGGCGAAATCACGCCGGAGCGCGTCGCCACCCTGCAAGCGGCGGATGCGATTTTCCTGGAAGAGCTGTGGGCCGCGGGCCAGTACCGGCAGACGGCGCAGGCGTTTGTCGTCTTGCTGCCCGTCCGCAGCGTCGGCGTGATGGGCGATGGGCGTACCTACGCCAACGTCGCCGCCCTGCGCGCCGTCGTCACCAGCGATTTTATGACGGCGGACTGGGCGCATCTGCCCTACGACCTGCTGGGCCGCGTCGCCAACCGCATCGTCAACGAAGTGCGCGGCGTCAACCGCGTGGTCTACGACGTCAGCAGCAAGCCGCCCGCGACGATTGAGTGGGAATAGGTCAACGGATTGAACGGATTGGAACGGATTTATCCGGCGACAATTACAGAGGTCGCGGCGAAGAGTGCGGCGGGACGGGCGGGATTGCAAGAGGATGACCGTCTGTTGAAGCTGAACGGAGAGCCGCTGCGCGATGTGATTGATGTCCAGATCTATGCTGCCGAGGCGGAGTTGGTTTTCGAGATTGAGCGCGATGGGCAGCCATTGACCCTGCGCAGCCGCCGCCGGTACGGGGAGCCGCTGGGATTGTCGTTTGAGAATGAGTTGTTTGACGGCAAGATTCGCGCGTGCCGCAACGCTTGCGAGTTCTGCTTTGTCAGCCAGATGGCGCCTGGGATGCGCGCGCCATTGTACGTGAAGGACGACGACTACCGGCTGTCGTTCCTGCACGGCAATTACGTCACGCTGACCAACCTGGACGAGGGGGATTGGGAGCGCATTGCGGAGCAGTATCTCAGCCCGCTCTACGTGTCTGTTCACGCCACGCAGCCGGAGGTACGTGGCGGCTTGATGCGGAATCCGCGCGCGGCGGACATCCTGGCGCAGCTTGACCGGCTGGCAGGCGACGGCATCGTCGTTCACACGCAGGCCGTGCTCGCGCCGGGCCGCAACGACGGCGCGCACCTGGATCGCACCATCGCCGATCTCGCAGCGCGCTACCCGGCAGTGGCGACGCTCGCCGTCGTGCCGGTGGGACTCACACGCTGGCGCCATGACACGCTCCGCCCCTACACAGATGCGGAAGCGGCGGCGGTATTGCAGCAGACGCTCGCGTGGCAGACGCGCCTGCGGGCCGAGTTGGGCGTTGGGTTCGTCTACCCGTCGGACGAGTGGTTCTTGCGGGCCGGCGTCCCCATCCCGCCGTTGGCAGCCTACGATGGGCTGCTACCTGCGTTGGTAGAAAACGGTGTGGGCATGGTGCGTCTGTTCCTGGACGGCTGGCCTGACACGCAGCATCGCCTGGCCGACCTCGGCGGGCCGCGCCAGACGTGGGTGACGGGCGCGCTCTTCGCGCCGACGCTGCGCGCACAGGCAGCGGAGTTCGCGGCGGCAACCGGGCTGAATATCAACATCATCGCCGTCCCTAACCGCACCTTTGGGGAGACGGTGACGGTTGCTGGATTGCTCACCGTTGAGGATGTGATCGCCGCGCTGCGCGCCGCTCCGCCCGCCGACGTGATCGTCCTGCCGGATGAGATGTTCCGAGGGCCAGAGGGGTGTTCATTGGATGGGCAATATCCAACGATGGTGACGGAAGCGCTGGGCGGAACACCCTGCGTAGTTGTCAGTGACAATCTTTTACTCAACGGATGAAACGGACTTTTTGATCCTAACATTCCATAAATCCTGTTATTTCTTGAGGAGCCGACGATGAGAAATCGTAAATTCTTTGTCGTGTGGGTGCTGTTAGCGCTACTGCTGTCTCTGGCAACGGCGTGTACGAAATCCGACGAGAAGCCGACGAAGACGCCGGCGAAGCCGGCTGCGACGGCCACGCAAGCGCCGGACGAAACCGCTGCGCCCCAGAAGACGCCAGAAACCCAGGCCACCGAAGCGCTCCCCACCGCCGAATTGCCCCCGCCCACCTACGACGTCGCCCGGTACGGCTACCTGGAAGCCCTGGACCCCAGCGGGCAGGAAGTCCTGTTCTGGTATCCCTACACCGGCGTGCGGGAAGAATTGCTGCTTGCTATGATTGACGAGTTCAACCGCGCCAACGAGTGGGGCATCACCGTCGTCGGCGAGACGTGGGGGAATTACGATGCCGTCCAACAAAAAATCGCGGAGGGGATTCCCACCCAGGCGCTGCCGTCGTTGGCCGTTGCCGCACCCTATCACGCCGCTACTTACGCAACGCAGGAGGTATTGGTGGCGCTGGAGCCGTACCTCGAAAGTCCGCGTTGGGGGTACACGCAGGATGAATGGGGGGACTTCTTCCCTGGCGCGCTGGCGGCGGACGTGCTGCCGCAGTTCAAAGCGCGCTACGGCTGGCCGCATTACCGTACCATGGACGTGTTATACTACAACACCGACTGGCTGTTGGAATTGGGGTACGCCGGTCCGCCGGAGAGTTGGGAACAGTTTGAGGAGATAGCCTGCAAGGCCATCAAAAAGTCATTCTCCAAGGCTGTTGGCAAGGCCAGGGGGCTAGGGTTTGTCTACGTGGCGGACGCAACACGCTTCGCCGACTTCGTCATCAGCCGGGGCGGGGCCATCCTTAAGTCCGATGGGGCCGGTTATACCTTCAACGCCCAGGCCGGTGTGGAGACGCTGACATTCTGGCAACGTCTCACGACGCAGGGCTGCGCGACGCCGGCAGCGGAGGTCACCGGCGACCAGGCCGACTTTGCCGCCGGGCGCGCGCTGTTCACGCTCTCCCCGGTCACATGGCTGCCCTCTTACGCTAAAGCGGTGAATGAAGGCGCGCGTTTCGCCTGGGGCATCAGCACGCTGCCCACCGCCGGAACGGGTCCACGGGTGAACATATCCGGCAACAGCCAGGTCATCTTCGCCAACGCGCCGGAGGAACAATTGGCGACCTGGCTGTTCTTGCGCTGGCTGAGCGCACCGGAGCAGCAAGCCCAATGGGCCAGCAGCACCGGCTTCTTCCCCACCCGCCGCTCGGCGGTTGCTATGATGAGCGACACTATGGCCGAAAATCCGCTGTATCTCACTGCCTCCAACTTTATGACGCTGGAAGCGGGCGTGGAAGCGCCGGTGGGGGGGTATGATGAGTGTCGCGGCGTCATCGCCACGATGCTCACCAATGTCCTGGGCGGCGCGGATATTGAGACGGAGTTGAGCGATGCGCTCAACCTGTGCAACGAGGCTCTGTGGGCGGCGGCGCCGGCAGAATTCACAAGCGCGGCAGCCAAGCCAACGCCGGTTCCCAAACCGCTGCCGATCATCACTTATAGCAAAGCGCTCTACGGCGAGCTGGACGATCTGGACCCCAGCGGTCAGGAGATCAGCTACTGGCATCCCTATACCGATACGCGGAGCGCCTTGCTGCAAGAAATGGTAGAAGAATTCAACCGCACCAATATTTGGGGCATCACGGTCATCGCGGAGACACAGGGGGGAGACGCCGCCATGAAACAAGCCATCAACGCGGCGCTCGCGGAGCGCCGCTGGCCTTCTCTGGCGATGACCTACCCGGATGAAGCCGCCGTTTACGCCGGGCAGAAAGCGCTGTTGGCGGTCGAGCCTTACTTCTACAGCCGCCGTTGGGGTTACAACCAAACCGAACTGGCCGACTTCTTCCCGGCGGCGTTGGAAGCGGGGTATCTGCCGCAATTCCAGGCGCGCTACGGCTGGTCGCTCTCCACCGCGATGGACGTGTTGTATTACAACCAAGACTGGTTGAAAGCGATGGGCTTTACGGAACCGCCGCAGACCTGGGAAGCGTTCGGCGTGATGGCGTGCCGTACCATGACGCAGCCCTTCTCCGGCGCAGTGGACAAAAGCAAGGCCATCGGTTATGCGTATGCGATGGATATGGCGCACTTTACGGGACTGGTTTTCGGCCATGGCAGCGACATCCTCAAGCCGGATGGGAAGGGATACGCTTTCGGCGGCGCGGAAGGGACACTCGCGCTGACACTCTGGCACACCCTCACGGTGCAGGGCTGCGCCACACAGACGACGGCGATGCACAGCGACCGATCTGACTTCGCCAGTGGGCGGGCGTTGTTCACGGTGGGATCCACCACCGAACTGTCTGACTACGCCAAAGCGGTAAGCGGGGGGGCGCAGTTCGCGTGGAACGTCAGCCCGCTGCCGCACACGACCCCCACCCCGCGTATGAATTTCTCCGGCGCACTCCAATCCATTTTCGTCAGCACGCCGGAAGAGCAGTTGGCGGCCTGGCTGTTCCTCCGCTGGATGAGCGAGCCGGAGCAGCAAGCCCGATGGGCCGATGCCACCGGCGACTTCCCCGTTCGCCAGAGCGCCAGGAAATTGCTGCCCGATCTGTTGCGACAAAACCCGGCCTACGCCCAGGCGTTTGATTTTATGGCGCTGGACTATGGCATCGCCGCTCCGGTCACGGGCTACGATCAATGCCGCGACGCAATTCTTGCGATGCTCCCCCAAGTCTTGAAGGGGGCCAACATAAAGACGCAGTTACAAACGACGGTCAGGGCTTGCGACCGGCATTTAGCCAACACAGCGCCCTAGGGCGTCGCCGCCGGAAAGCGGCGACGGGCAAGCTGTCACCGCTTTCCGGTTTCCATCTGCCCATTTCCGAGTATAATCAAAACGAGTTAAGTGTTTCGATTCCTCGCGCCCTTGTGTCTGAGCGTGAGAAAAGGAGGGACCTCTGAGCCAATAACCTAAAGATTGCGGGGACTCTAGCGCCAGACCCGGCGTCAGGCCGGGTGACGAGGAGGCGGTTTATCGAACACCTCTGACTAGATCAGAGCTTCGGCGGAAGCCGCCAGGGGATTGCCCTCCCCTCTCGCTCCCCTCACAATGAGAAAGCTATCCTACAAAACTGCCGGGCAACCGGCACGACAAACAGGATGGCCGGGCGGCTGCCCTCTCCGGCAGCCATCTTTCCCTTTGTTTTCAGTTCAGAAAGACGAAAACGTTAGAGACGTGTGCGTCCAATCACGGCTCATGTTTCGCTATATCAGGCGCTTGGTAAAATTTCTCTATTTCTATCAGGAGATTAAGAATCTATCCGAAAATTCGTTTTGGTCTACGATTTGCGCCTAAAGGCGCGGTTTGAAGGGTATTTTTTCGTGGGCGGGCTACGCCCGCCCACGAAAAAATACCTTCCTGAAAGCGGCTTTAGCCGTAAGACCCGGCGCAGCGGCGCAACGCCGCTATAATTTTCGGATAGGTTCTAAGCGGATTTAGCAGATTACATGCGATGGATCAAAAAATCTGCTTAATCTGCTAAATCCGCTGACGAAAAATGGGAAGCGTGTGCGCTTGGAATATCCAAAACAATCAAATTCAGGAGGCAACCTATGTGTGGCATCGTTGGATATGTGGGGCCGCGGCAGGCGGCGCCCATCGTGTTGGCCGGGCTAAAGCGGTTGGAATATCGTGGGTATGATTCCGCCGGGATCGCCGTGTTGCATCAAAACGGTGGGATCGTGGTAGAACGGGCGGTCGGTAAGTTGAACAATCTCCAGGAACGGCTGTGGGGACATCCCCTGGAAGGCACTATCGGCATTGGACACACGCGCTGGGCGACGCACGGCGGCGTGACCGAGACCAATGCGCATCCGCACATCGGGATGAACGGGCGCGTGGCCGTCGTCCACAATGGCATCATCGAAAACTACGCTGAGCTGCGCCGGGAGATGACGGACGAGGGTATCTCCTTCACATCGGAAACCGATACCGAGGTGGCCGCGCACCTGGTAGACGGGTATCTGGCGGGCGGCGCGGACTTGTGTACGGCGGTACAGCGCGCCCTCCCGGCCATCCAGGGCGCCAGCGCGTTCGTGTTCCTCAGCCCGGAGGCGCCGGACACACTGATCGTCGCCCGGCTTGGCAACGCGGGCGGCATCGTGATCGGCATCGGAGAGGGAGAAACGTTCATCGCCTCCGACATCCCGGCAATCCTGGAATACACGCGCAACGTGATCTTCCTGGAAAACCGGCAGATGGCGCGGATAACGCCGCAGGGGGCGGAGATTTTCAAGCTGGACGGGACGCCCATCTCCCCCGCCACCCATCTTATCCCGTGGGATCCCATCTCCGCCGAAAAAGGTCCCTACCGCCACTTTATGCAGAAGGAAATTTCCGAGCAGCCGCGCGCCATCACCGACACCATCCGGGGGCGGGCGGACTTCCACCGGGGGCGGGTGGCGTTGGATACGGTGCCGCTGACGCCGGCCGAAGCGCAGAAGTTGGATCGCATCATCATTGCGGCGTGCGGCTCGTCGTATCATGCCGGGCTGGTGGGGAAGTTTATGCTGGAAACGCTCGCGCGCGTGCCGGTGGAAGTGGACTACGGCTCCGAGTTCCGGTACCGCGATCCGCTGATCACGCCGCAGACGGCGGTGCTGGCGATCACACAGTCTGGCGAGACGGTGGACACGCTGGCCGCGATGGAAGAAGGCCGCACGAAAGGCGCGCGGCTCTGGTCCATCGTGAACGTGATCGGCAGCCAGGCGCACCGGCTGGCCGACGGGCACATCTTTATGCAGGCCGGGATGGAGATTGGGGTGGCAACCTCAAAGGCTTTCACAGCTAGTGTCGTAGATCTGTACATGTTGGCGCTTTACCTTGGCGAACTGCGCGGCGTCCTGACGGGGGACGCGCTGCGGCAGGCCGTCAACGATCTGGCCCGCTTGCCCGATCTGGTCGGGCAAGTCTCGGAACAGACGCCGTTCTATGAGGAATTGGCGGAGATTTTCTTCCGACGGGAACACTTTCTGTTCCTGGGGCGGGGGATCAACTATCCTATCGCGCTGGAAGGGGCGCTCAAACTCAAGGAAATCTCGTACATTCACGCTGAGGGTTATCCGGCCGGCGAGATGAAGCACGGGCCTATCGCGCTGATTGACGCGACAATGCCCGTCGTCACCATCGCGCCGCGCGACGCTGTATACGACAAGATGATCAGCCAGATGGAACAGGTGAAGGCGCGCGGCGGCACGGTCATCGGACTGTTGCAAGCCGGCGACGAGGTGGCGCGCAGCAAAGCGGACTACGTGTTGGAGGTGCCGGTCGCGCCGCCGTACCTTTCGCCGGTGCTCAACATCATCCCGCTGCAATGGCTGGCCTATGCGGTGGCCGTGCGGCGCGGCGCGGATGTGGATCAGCCGCGCAATCTGGCAAAGAGTGTGACGGTGGAATAAGAGGGGCAGCCTAAAGGTCGGTTAAGAAGTGGGAAAAACGCGCCGCCGAGTTGCACTCGGCGGCGCGTTTTTCCCACTGATCAGCGAGGGGCGCTGAAGATTTCTCGCGCGCCGGGATACGGGGCCAGGCCGTCGTAGATAGTATCCCACAGCCAGTCGCACTCGTCGTCTGGGATGAAAGCTGCATCCACGGCATTGCGCAGCGTGCGGTAGATCGCGCCAGGTTTCAAACCGATGTCGCGCACGGAGACGACGTACTCGTTGGACAGCGAGGTGGCGCTGATGCTAGGGTTGTCGGTGTTGACCGTCACCCGGATTCCCAGGTGATAGAGGTCGTAGAGGGGATGATCCGGAGGATTGGGCGCCGCGCCGGTTTGGAAGTTGCTGGTGGGGCAGACTTCCAACGTGGTGCCGCGATCACGGAGCATCTGAAGCACCGCCGGGTCCTCAATGGAGCGGATGCCGTGCCCGATGCGCTCGGCATCCAGATAGGTCAGGGCATTGCGGACGCTCTCCGCGCCCATCGCTTCACCGGCATGGCCGACGATGTGCAATCCGGCTTGTTTTGCCCGCCGGAAAGGCACGGCAAAAAGTTGGGGTGGATGGTGAACTTCATCGCCGGCCAGGTCAATGGCCCGGACCTGGGGGCCGAGGTGGGCGATGGCAATGTCCACGATTTCTTCGGCGATGGCTACCGGGTCTTCGCGAGGAATTTGCAAAATCAGGCAGGTGCGGCAGTGATAGGTTTCCTGCGCTTTGGCAGCGGCAGCCACCACCCAGTCCACGGCATCGCTGAGGGCAAAATTGCGGATGCGCGAGAGCGCCACCGGGTTAAAGCGCAATTCCATATAACGCACGTTGTCCTGCGCGGCGTCCGCGATCACTTCCGACACAATCCGTTGAATAATTTCTTGGGAAACGTAGAAGTGACGCAGCAGGGAGAATTTGCCGATGTAGTTGTGGAAATTGGGAGGATCGCTGGTGATTTGCACGTAGGGGCGCAAGGCTTCGACTTCGTACACCGGCAAGGTGATATGATATTCGGAGGCGATTTCAGCCAGGGTGCGCAGGCGTAAAGAACCTTCCAAGTGACGATGGAGGGAAATTTTGGGCAGGTCCTGCGCCCACTTTGCCAGATATTCACCAGGCACATGATCTGGGCGGGTCTCACCGGCAAGGAAATTCATGCTATTAACACCATCCTCTCCGCTTTACAGAAATCATAATGCCATTGTAGTGATTGTCAAAATCCTTTTTACATCCAGGAACGCTTACGCATCCATCCATACATAAGCAAAGGCGCCAACACCATCACTATCAGGGTCAGTCCAAAGGCGAACTTGTCGGTCCAAGCCAACAGAGGGGTTGCCGGTTGGAAGAAGTTCATCCCAAAGAAGCCGACGAGAAATGAGAGCGGCATGAACAACGTGGTGATGATGGTCAAGGCCTTCATCACGTCATTCATCCGGTTGTTGACGACCGACAGGTACATATCCATCACGCCGCCCACCAGATCGCGCATGGTGTCGCTGATGTCGTAGAGGCGCACCAAGTGATCGTACACGTCACGGAAATACATCTGGTAGGCTTCGGCTACGCTGGCGTACTCGTCGCGGGCCAGTTTGTTGAAGACCTCGCGCTGCGGGCCAAGGATGCGGCGCAGGCGCAGCAAGGTGCGCTTGAGGGTGAAAATTTGCTCTAGCAACGCGGGCGTGGGATCGCTGAAGGTTTGGTCTTCCGCCGCATCTATTTGCTCGTCCAACGTCTCGATGGTCTTCATGTAATCGGCCACTATCGCATCACTCACTGCGTAGAACAAATACGTAGGCCCACGATGCAACAAGCGGGTATCGCGCTGCGCCGTTTCCCATATCCGGCTTACCACATTGATCGCGCGCGATTGGTACGTCACCAGATAATTTGGGCCGAGGAAGCTGTCCAGTTCCAACGTGTCAAGTTCCTCGCTTTCCGTATGATTCAACACAACGGCGTGCAACACGAGATAGAGATAAGTTTCCCAGTCGTCCACCTTGGGCGTGTGGGTTTCTTCCAGCGCGTCATCCACGGCAAGGGGATGAAAGTCAAAAATGTCACGCAAAATACCCTTGCAGGCCTCCGCCGGTTCTTCCACCAGATCAA
>JAKQHY010000177.1 GCA_029555965.1 Chloroflexota bacterium
CTAAGTTCTATCACATCTCCTTTATCATCTCGGCCGCCACCTATCAACGGCTGGCCGATCCCGGGCGCTATCACATTCGCTTTCTGGATAAGGTGCAGGTCAAAGGGCGCAAGAATGCGCTCGATCTCTATGAGGCCTACGACGCTGATCTCCCACTGATGCGTCAACTCAAGCAGGAAACGCAGAACGACTATGAGGAGGCGTTGCGCCTCTTCTATGCCCGCGAATTCGATGCTGCTCAAGCCAAGCTCTTCCAGATTTTGCAACGCAATCCGCGCGACAAGGTGGCCTGGCATCATTTGGTTAAAGCCACCCAGTTGGCGGATCAAGGCGTCCCGCCGGGGTGGACGGGCGTAACGGTGATGACGGAAAAATAGGATTTGGCTGGTGGTTGATGGCTGCTAGCGGTTGGCTGGTGGTCGTTGGTCGTTCGTCATTCCATAGGCGGAAAGAGATTTATGTTCTGGACATTACTGCTCTGCCATCTGATCGCTGACTACCCGTTGCAGACCGATGCCATGGTGCAGGCGAAGAAGCGTTTGCCGGGCTTGACGTTTCATGTCGCCGTACATCTGATCATGCTGTTGGTCATTGTGTGGGGCGTGGTGGGGATGACATGGCACACCACGTTGCCGGCGATATTGGCGGTAACAGCACTCCACTTTGCTATCGATGCCTGGAAAAACGTGTTATCCCGGTTCAAGCCGCAGTGGGTGATCGGCGGCTATCTACAGGACCAGGTGTTGCACGTGGCTTCGCTGTTGCTGGTGGCCGCCTGGTTCGCTCCCGCCGCGATGTTCGCTGTTCCGGCAGCCTGGGTCATCTATGCCAGCGGTTACGTGTTAGTGACCCACGCCTGGTTTGTCACCGAGCGGGTGTTGACCTATCGCAACAAGGCGCGCCAGCAACTAGTGAATGCGCAACTGTGGCCGCGCATGATCAGCCGGGCGCTCTTGCTCACGCTGTTGTTGGTCGGCTGGCGGGAGTTTGGCGCAGAGAGATTGGCAGCTGGCTTGTTATTCACCTGGCCCTATAGTGCAAAGCAAGAAGGGCCGCGATTTTTGGTGATCGATCTGGCCGTGGTGGCCGGGGTGATGATCTTTATTCTCGTGGCGCAATCCGCCCTGGCGTGAAGGTCGCCGAAGTAACCGTAGGTCACTTTCGCCCTTTCCCTGTCATTTCAAGGAGATACACATGAACAAACATGGACACACGCTGTTATCCATGCTACTGATCCTCGCGTTGCTCTTGGCCGCCTGTGGGTCGTCCGAACCCGAAGCCGCACCCGAGCAACTGAAAGTGGGTGTGGTCTTGGAAACCGGCGGCGAGAATGATAAATCCTTCAATCAGTACAGCTTGCAGGGGGCGCGCAGCGCCGCTGAAGAGCTGGGGCTAGACTTCGAATATATCGCCTCGGCCACGCCGGATGATTATGAGCGCAACACCGCCAACATGGCCGCCAATGGATCAAATCTGGTCATCACCGTCGGCTTTCGCTTTGGCGACGCCACGGCGAAGGTGGCGCGCGCCAACCCGAATGTCCATTTTGCCATTGTTGACAGCGCCTATTTTCCCGGCCAG
>JAKQHY010000201.1 GCA_029555965.1 Chloroflexota bacterium
ATAGCTGCCGGCGCGGGCGTTGGCCTCGCTGGGCGCGACCCCATCAATGCTGAGCGCCCGGAGACCCGCTTCGAGGTTGCCAAAGCCCACATACCCAATGGCATACGGCTCTTGCGCTACCAGCGCCGCCATATCGCCGGCGGTGATGGCAGTGCGCAGGTCTGCGCCGACCGGTTCGGCCTTGTCTAACACAATTTCGTCGAAAGCGCCGCGCGTGCCGGAGGTCTTCTCGCGGATGACGACGGTGATGGGGGCGTCGGGACCGCCCACGTCTTGCCAATTAGTGATGGCGCCCAGATAGATGTCCCGAAGTTGCGCGGTGCTCAGATTGATCACCGGGTTGGCGGTGTTGACAATGATGGCTAACACATCCACGGCGATCTGGTGAGCCACAATCCCCTCCGCCTCTTCCGGTTTGAGCGCGCGCGACGCCATGCCGATGTCCACCGTGCCATCATGAATGGCGCTGATCCCCACGCTGCTCCCCCCGGCGGCGATGTCCAGCGTCACTGCCGGGTATTGCGCGTTGAAGGCCTGCCCAATTTTGGCCGCCAGCGGTTGAACCGTCGTACTACCGGCAAAGGTGAGCCGCCCCACCACCGGCGTTGACGTGGGGGCCGGCGGCGTTCCGCCACAGGCCGCCGCCATCCCCCACAAAAGCAGACCTCCCAAAACGATCAGCCACTTTTTGACTTTATTACGCATCATCTTTTCCTTTCTGAGAGCATGATCCATTCTGCGGGCATAGGATAAACCGCTTCCATGGGCTGCTTTTGTGCCTGGGTCAGCCGCGCATTGACGGCGGTGAGGCGGGCATAGAGACCGGCGTTCTCCAGAGCAATCCCCACCTGCGCAGCGAAGGATTGCACCCACATAGCGTCCTCGGCGCTAAAGGCGTCGGGGACGTTGCGGGATAGGCAGACCATCCCCACGACTTTGTCATGAGACAGAATCGGCACGCCCAGCCAGGCGCGGTCGCCAGGGAGCCAGGGACGCTGTTGCCATTGTGGGGCGACAGCGATGTCCGCAATGATGAGCGGCTGGCGTTCCGTGCTGAGGTGCTGATAAAGATCGCCCTGCACGGTCAACCGTTTGGCTTCCAGGCGGAGTTCGTCGCTGTACCCGTATTGCGCCAGCGGTTTGAGCCATTCAGCCTCGGCCAGCCACAGGGAACTGCGGTCGTGGGGCAGCAGCGCCTTGAGGGCCGAGAGGGCGCGGCCCGGCAATTCCGTCAGATTCAAGCTGCCGACCAACACCCGCCCGGTCAATTCCAGGATTTCGGCCAGCCGGCGGCGTTTTTGTTCCGCCGCGTACTGTTGCGCGTTGTGCAGGCCCATCGCCACCTGGTCGGCGAGGGTGTTCAACAAGTTGAGGGTTTCGATTGGGAAGTCATTTTCGGTCTGGCTCTGGATTTCCAACACGCCGAGCACTTCCTGACCGAAGAGCAACGGCACGGCCACCCCTGACCGGGACTGGGGCAGCCAGTCGTGCGCGAAGCGCTGTTCGGCGGTCACATTCGGGACGACGCAGGCGGTGTGCATCAGCGCCGCTGCGCCAACGAGAGTGTCGGGTTGGAGCGGGATAGTATAGCCGCGAGCATAGGGGCCGGTTTCACCGCTGACTTCGTACAGCGCCAGTTGCCGGGCGGCGGCGTCCAGTAAAAAGACGCTGACCCGGTAGTACCCCAGTTGGCGGCGGATGGTCTGGACCGCAGTTTGCAGAATCCAACCGGCGTCGAGGTTGGCGGAAACGTCCCGCGCCAGCTCGGCCGCCACAGCGAGTTCGTGGGTGCGGGCCGCTACGCGCGTTTCCAGATGGGTGTACGAGTCCTGTAAGTCACTCACCATGCGGTTGAAAGCATCGGCCACTAACGCGATCTCGTCGCCCTGGCCAACGTGCAGCCAGGAGTCGCTGGGCTGGATCGCAATGCGGTGCGTGAGGTCGCCGGTGGCGACCGCCGCCGCCGCAGTGGAAATCTGCTGGATCGGTTGGACCAGGATGCGCAGCAGACGCATACTCAAGGCAATCAGCAGAGCAGTAGTGATGGCCGTGCTGAGGAGCATGACGAGAATACCGGAGGTCGCAATGTGTTGGATGTCGGTGGTGGAGTAGGTCAACAGTAAGTCTACGGGCGTCTCGCCCAGTTGAAAGGGCAGGTGGTGCTTGTACAGGTTAGCGCTGCGGCCCAGCGGCGCATCAAACGGAAACCCGTCGCTGGTAGCAATGCGCATCAGCACCGCCGGCGCGTCAGGCAGCGCCGGGGTGGTGAACTGCAAGCCGAGTTCGGCGGACAGGCGGTAGCGGTTGAGCAGCCGCCGAATTTCCTCATGCAAGTCCAGGCCGAGAATGACGTCGCCCAGGTCTGTGGGGATTGCGGTGCGGCTGAGCAGGAGCGCCTGATCGTTGACGACGCGCACGGCGGAACTGCCCGGCGGCAACTGCTCCAAAAGGGCGGTCTCGCGGTAGAGGCTGGCGAGCAGCAGGTTGGTGCGCGCGAGGCCGTCGGCGTTGTAGATTTGCACCAGGCCCAGCTCAAATCGCTCGCGGACGGCGACGGCCCGACTGTTGAGCACAGCGAGGCTGTCTTCATTATTAGTCTGTAACGCGCGCCCCACTTCGGGGTCATTGGCTAACAACTGCGCGGCGGATTCCAGGTTGCGCACGCGACTCTCCAGAGCTTGCGTAAGCTGCTGACTGCTGGCCTCGGTCTGGCGGCGCAGCAGTTGGTTTTGCGTCAGGATCGTGCTGACGACAAAGGCGGCGCTGCTGCCCAACAACGAAAGCACCATCAAGAGGGTGATCACCACCCGCAGCTTATCGCGCAGTGTGCGCAACCGAAAAAAGTTAGTGAGTGAAAGCCATAGGTTTTTCAAAATACTTCTCGCTATTTAATGAAACGTGAAGCTTTTCCAGTGAGATCATCACGTTTCACGTTTCACGCTTACAGAATGATCTGGATTTTGAAATCACACTGCCTTCAGTATGCCATACGATCATTAAGGCGGCTTTAATCGGTTGTTAAGATATGGTTAAATCCTGGCGCTAAGGCGCGGATCAGGCGTATCGGTAGCACCCTGGGGGCGATTTAACAGACTGTTAATATTGCGGTAAACGGACGTTAAACATCGTGGGGTATGCTGAAGACAGAATTGTTTTTAACACCAAGCGAGGTAATCCTGTGAACACACCGCGGATGAACTGGATTCTGCTGGCCGGGTACGCGCTGTTGAGCCTGGGTGTCCTGGTCGCGGCGTTTGTGTCGCCGGAAGTGCGCGCCGTCGCTTACGCGCCCCTGCGCGATTGGATCGTGCCGCCACCAGAGTCGATTGTAATCTCGGTGCTGTATTCCACCGAAAAAGAGTTGTGGATGCAAGAAGCCGTGGCGCAGTTCGCCAGGACAAAGACGCGCATTGCCGGACGCCCCATTGAAGTGACGCTGGAAAAATCCGGCTCGCGGGAAATGTACCTGGCCGTCCTGGACGGGCAGGCGCAGCCCGACCTGATCAGCCCGGCGAGTATGCTCCAGATCGCGTTGCTGGAAGACCTGTCGGCCAGCAAATTCGGACGGCCGCTGGTGAATCGGCAGGAGCAGGCGACGTGCCGCCCGGTGTTAACCTCGCCTCTGGTGCTGGTGGCCTGGCAGGAGCGCGCCGCCGTGCTGTGGGGCGATCATCCCAACGGCGATATGTGGCGGCGGATGCACGACGCGTTGATCGATCCCCAAGGCTGGGAGAGCTACGGCCACCCGGAATGGGGCTACATCAAGTTCGGCCACACTAACCCGCTTTCGTCCAACAGCGGTTTTCAGACGCTCCTGCTGATGACGTACAACTACTTCGAGAAGACGCGCGGGTTGACCTCCGCCGACATTCTGGCGAATCCGGCGTACCAGCAGTGGCTGATCGAGTTTGAAAGTACGATCTCGAAGTTTGGCGACAGCACCGGCACCTATATGAATGAAATCGTGGCCTACGGGCCGAGTATGTACGACTTCGTGGCGGTGTACGAGGCGACGGCCATCGAGCAAATGGAGAACGCGGTGGGGCGCTACGGGGAACTCCACGTGTACTACCCGCCGGCCACCTCCTTGAGCGACCATCCGTTCTGCGTCTTGCAAGCCGATTGGGTGACGCTGGAAAAGGCGCAGGCGGCGCAGGCGTTCCTGGATTTCCTCACCGGGCCGGAGATGCAGCAGCTTGCGTTGGTGAAGTACGGCTTCCGTCCGGTGGACTCCGCCATCTCGTTGGAGCAACCCGGCAGCCCGTTTGCCCGGTATGCTGCCAACGGCGTCCAGGTGCAGTTGCCGCCGGCCGTCGAAACGCCGCGCGGCGACGTGTTGCAGACGTTGCTGGATTTCTGGCAGCGGAATGTGCAGCGGTAGGGGAGACAGGTGAGCGGAAATTGGTAATGGGTGAGCGGAAATGGGTAATGAGAAATGAGTAATGAGTCGTATTCGCCATTCGCCATTCGCTATTCGTAATTCGCCATTCATAATTCGTAATTCGCTATTGGGAGTAAATCATGAGTGAGAAAGTGCGCGTCTTGTTTTTGTGTACGCAAAATTCGGCGCGGAGCCAGATGGCGGAAGCCTTTCTGCGACAGGTGGGCGGCGACCGCTTTGAGGTACACAGCGCTGGCCTGGAACCGGCCCTCATCCACCCCTACACCTATCAGGTGATGGCGGAAGTGGGCATAGACTTGATGGCGCAAGGCCACCGCTCCAAGAGCCTGATCGAAGAATACCTCGATAAACAAGTCCATCTGGGGTATCTCATCACCGTCTGCGGCAATGCGGAAGCCAAATGTCCCATTTATCCCTGGGGCGGCGTCCGCGAATACTGGGGCTTTGCAGACCCGGCGGATTTTGAGGGGACGCCGGCGGTGCGGCTGGCGAAATTCCGCGAAGTGCGCGATCTGATCGCCGAGCGGGTCAAGGTATTCGTGGCGCAGGAGGGCGTAGAAGCATGAAAATCAAATCATTTGCGTATGGGCTACTGCTGGCGGCGCTGCTGTTGACGGCCTGTAGCGGATTCTCGCTGGGCGGCAAGAAGGCAGTCGTCAGTATGGTATATGGTTCAGAGAAAGAGGCGTGGTTGAAGCCGTTGGCAGAGCAGTTTAATCGCGAGAAGCACAAGACCGCCGGCGGCGCCGTCATCGAAGTGCAGATCACCGCGATGGGGTCGCTGGAATCTGGCAAACAGATCGTCCAGGGTCTCATCAACCCCACCGTGTGGAGTCCGGCGTCGTCCGCCTACGTGCCGGTCATCAACGCCGAGTGGCGCCAGACGCACGCCGATGACCTGGCGGCGGGCGTCCCCCAAGACCTGGTGCTCAGCCCGATTGTGATTGCGATGTGGCAGCCGATGGCCGAGGCGCTCGGCTGGCCGGACAAGCCGCTCGGCTGGGGGGACATCGCGCAGTTGGCGATCGCGCCCGACGGCTGGGCCGGGTACGGCTTCCCGGAATGGGGAAGTTTCAAATTGGGCCACACTCACCCCAACTTCAGCAACAGCGGCATTCTCGCGGTGATTGCTGAGGCTTACGCGGGCGCCGGGAAGCAGCGCGGGCTGACGCTGGACGACGTCCGCGATCCGCAAGTCAAGGAGTTTATGGCCGAAGTGGAGAGCAGTATCATCCACTACGGCGAAAGCACCGGGTTCTTCGCCACGCGGATGTTCGAGCGCGGCCCCTCGTACCTCAGCGCGGCGGTGCTGTACGAGAACCTTGTCGTGGAACAGCAGACGAAGGTGCTGAATAACACGGTCTCGCAAATCCCGGTGGTCGCGCTCTACCCCAAAGAGGGGACGTTCTGGAGCAACCACCCCTACATCATCCTCAATGCCCCGTGGGTGACGGCGGAGCAGCAAGAGGCGGCGCAGCTTTTCCAGGATTTCTTGCTCGATAAGCCGCAGCAGCTCAAAGCGCTGGAGTACGGTTTCCGCCCGGCCGATCAAGCCATCCCCCTTTCGTCGCCGCTGGATACGCAACATGGGGTAGACCCCCGGCAGCCGCAGACGGTGTTGGAAGTGCCTTCCGCCGAGGTCATCCTGGCCGTGCAAGACCTGTGGCGCACCGAGGCCAAGAAGCCGGTGGACCTGGTGGTGGTGCTGGACGTTTCCGGCAGTATGCAGGGCGAAAAGATCAACGCGGCGCGCAAGAGCCTGATGGACTTCGTGAATTTGTTGGACGACCGCGACCGCCTGCAAATCATCCTGTTCAGCGACGCGCTGACGACGTTAACGCCGCTCTCGTCTCTCGGCGAGAAGCGGGCGGACGTGCTGCGGCGCATCGGCGGCATCATCGAAAGCGGCGATACCCGGCTCTACGATGCCGTGGACGCGGCGTATGAAGCCCTGCGCGCTGACGGCGACCCGGCGCACATCCGCGCCATCGTCGCCCTGACCGACGGCAACGACACAGCCTCCACGATGACTCTGGACACGCTCATCCAAAAAGTCGGCAACCTGAGCGAAGGCGGCAGCGCCACCAAAGTCTTCACCATCGCCTTTGGCAACAACGCCGACAAGAAAGTATTGATACAGATCGCGGAAGCCACCGGCGCGAAGCAATACGACAGCGATCCCGCCACCATCCACAAGATTTACGCCGAGATTGCCACGTTTTTTTGAGTGCTGAGGACTGAGGACTGAGTGAGGGGTGGCGAGTGAGGAGTGAGGAGTGAGGAGTGAGGAGTGGCGAGTGAGGAACTGCTTGTTCGCTCACTCGCTGATCCGCTGATTTGAAAGGGAATGCCTCATTAACCGGCCGTGTACCAGCGGTTGGATGAAAATGACTATCCGACTACTGGACTAAAGACTATCAGACTGTTTTCAGGGGAGTTTACGATGCGTTCACCGTTATTGACGGCTATTTTTCATTCGCTGAATCTCATCATGCTAGGGCTGGCAGCGTTGGCCGGGCTGGTTTCGGCGTGGTGGCTGTTCCCGGTGGGGATGCTGTTGTGGGGCCTGATGGTGTTCAACGTGACGCGCGATCAGGCCTTGCGGCTCAATTACACGCTGCAGCAGCGCGCCCCATTGGCGCCGCGTTTCCAGCGCTACTTCGACCGCATCGAACGGGCGCAGGTGAGCATTTTCAACACCCTGGCCTCCGCTACGCCGGCGCTGCGCCGTATTATGCAGCCAGTGCGCGACGCAGTGGACGCGCTCACGCAAAAAGTCCACGCCCTGTGTGTACGGATGACGGCTTTGGAGAACTACCGGGTCGTTTCCCAATCCCACACCGATCTCTCGTCCGACTTGCAGCACATTGAAGCGGCGCTGGCACGCACCGAGGACTCACGGGTGCGGCGCGACTACGAAGAATCGCGCCAGGCGCTCCAGGAACGGTTGGCAAAGCTACAGGCGGCGGCCACGCAGTTGGATCGGGTGGAGGCGCAGTTGATGGCGTTGGCTAACGCGATGGATGGCGTCGTTACCGAAGTCGTGCGCTTACAGGCGGCCGGGGCAGAGAGCGCCGCTGCCTTCGTTCCCGCCCTGACCACCCGCTTGCGTCAGGAAACAGCGCAGTTGGATATCTTTGAGCAAGAGGCCACCCGCTTGTGAACACTTCTCTGGCCGGCCAGAGCACGGAGAAATCCGCCGCCGCGCCCTCATATTCCACGGCGCTCAAAGTGCTGTTAGTCGAAGACGACCTCGCGCTGCGGGAGACGTTGGCCTACACCCTGCAAAAAGAGGGCTACCGTGTGCTGGCGACCCTGGATGGCGCCGCCGCCATCGAACTGGCCCGACGCGAGCGGCCAGACCTGATCCTGTTGGACATCATGCTACCGGGGATAGATGGCTTCGAGGTCTGCCGGGTCCTGCGCCGGGAAACGAACACTCCGATTGTGATGCTTACGGCGCGCACCGACGAGGTAGATCGCGTGGTGGGATTGGAAGTCGGCGCCGACGACTATGTGACCAAGCCGTTCAGTATGCGCGAGTTGCTGGCGCGCATCAAGGCGCACCTGCGGCGCGCCCGGTTGACCCGGGAGACGCTGCCGCCGACCGCCCCCCCCTCGGCGCAGCCGCTCTTGCAGTTTGACGATCTGCTCATAGACCGCAACCGCTGTGAGGTGCAGTTAAAGGGCAACCTTCTCGCGTTAAAGCCCAAAGAGTATGAATTGCTGGTGTCGCTGGCCGAGCATCAGGGGCGCGTCCTTTCCCGTGACCAATTGATGCAGATTGTCTGGGGCTGGGGGTACAGCGTGGATAGCCGCACGGTGGACGTTCACATCCGCTGGCTGCGCTGCAAAATCGAGCCGGACCCCGATAACCCCACCCGCATCGTCACCGTGCGGGGCATCGGCTATCGGTTTGAGGGGTAACAGAAACAAGATCAGGACTTACGCAAGGGGTCTCTTCTTGCACCGCAGAGGCCGTTGAGAAATGATAAAATCTCTGCGATCTCGGCGTACTCTGCGGTAAAATCTCCTCCTTTAGAATTTGTCCGTGTTCTTCCGTGTCCTATTTACAGACGCGGGCGCAATTCTGTAGAGGATGGGGCGGGCAGAAACACCGGCGCCGTCACTTTTGCCGGGGCTTTCGCCTGGAGCAAGGCTGCGTAATCCCCCAGCAATCCGTTGAAAACCGCTTCCCATCGGCGGCTTTCCGCAAAGGCGCGGGCGTTCTGCCCCAACTGCCGGAGCAACGCCGGAGTTTCCACACAGCGGCGGATGAGGGCGACCCACTCCGCCTGATCCTGCGGGGCGCATAAGAACCCGTTGTAGCCATCCTGAACCAAATCCACCGGGCCGCCGGCGCGCGGCGCAATTGCCGGCAGGCCAGAGGCCATCGCTTCGAGGACGACGTTGCCAAACGTCTCATTGGCCGAAGGGAACGTGAACAGGTCGGCGGCGGCATACGCGGCGGCGAGGTCGGCGCCGCGCAAGTAGCCGGTGAAGACAGTCGGCGTCCCGGCGAACTGCGTTTCCAACACCGGGCGATGCGGCCCATCCCCCACCAGCGCCAGGCAGACGCCCGGCAGCGCGTCCAACACCGGGCGCAGCCACTCCACACGCTTTTCGACGGCCAGCCGGCCCACGTAGAGCAGCAGCGGCGCGTCCGGGCGCCCGCCGGTGAGCCGCGCGCGCCATTCCGCCGTACGGCGCGCGGGATGGAATTGCGCCGTATCCACGCCCCGGCTCCACACGCCCACCCGCTCGAAGCCGTGCGCCTCCAACTCCCGCCGCGTGAAGTGCGAAGGCGCCAGGTTCAAGTCGGCCTGGTTGTGCAGCCAGCGGAAGTAGGCCCACAGTGAATCGCGGAACCAACCGAGGCGGTAAGTGTCGGTATAGCCGGGCAGATCGGTGTGATACGAGGCGACGACCGGCACGTTCAAGCTGCGCGCGTGGCGCAACCCGGTGAGGCCGAGAAAAGCCGGGTTGACAATATGCACAATGTCCGGCTGAAACTCGGCCAGGCGGCGTTCCACGTTCATAATCGGCGGCACCAGCCGCAAGTCGGGGTAGAAGGGGAACGCAAACGCGGGCAGCCCCACAATCGGCGTCCCGGCATAGTGCGCGGGCGCGCCTTCCGGCGCAAACATCAATGCCGGGTGGCCGTGCGCGGCCAGATAGTCCAGCAAATGACAGAGTGTGTTGGCGATGCCGTCCCACTTCGGCAAAAACGTTTCGGCAAAAAGCGCAAGGCGCATAGGTTCCCCCTTCGACTCTAATGAAAGCTACCCTCTCAGGATACTCCCGGCCCATTAACGGCGTTTTAGCCGGAGGTTAACAGTGGGTCATGGGTTTGCTAACGGGGTGTAAAAAGGGAACCGGCGGCTCGCCGATCATTGAATGTTAACCGGATATTAAGCCGGCCATAATCACCGGTTAACCTGGGCGCGGTACACTGTTCAGGAAGTACACATCCTGGACGAGGTGAGGGTATGAGCACATTCGACCGACAACTGACCTTGTGGAGTTCACCACAAACTTATCCGGCGTTGCATGCTTACGATTTGCGCCGGAGACTGGCCCATCACCGGCTCAACGCCGCCTTCCAGACCGCGCCCATCGTGGCTTTTGACGATGCGACGCGGTTGGTCTTCTTCAGCGATTGTCACCGGGGGGATAACAGCCGGCTAGACGCTTTCAGCCCCAACGAGGGTCTGTTCTTGCACGCTCTGCGCCATTATTATCAAGAAGGATTCACCTACATCGAAGTCGGCGATGGCGACGAGTTGTGGAAGAATCCGCACTTTCACCGGGTGCGGGCGGCTCACGGGGAGGTGTTTGACTGGCTGCATCGTTTCGATGCGCAGCAGCGGCTGCATCTGCTGTTGGGGAATCACGATATAGCCGGCCCAATGCGCCGGGAAGTCCACAAGGATGGCCTGATCGCCCGCGAGGGATTGATTTTCCAGCACCGCCGGACGGGACAACAGCTCTTTGTCACGCACGGCCACCAGGCGGATATGGCCAGCGACTCACTCTACCGGATCAGCCGACTGGCCGTGCGGCGGGTCTGGCGACGGTTACAGGTCTGGCGTCTGGTCCCGGTCGCCAGTCCACACCCGGAAGAACGCGCCCCGCATCCATTTGAACGCTTTCTGCTGAGTTGGGCGGCGCTCAATCAGCGGGTCTTGATTTGTGGGCACACGCACCGGGCGACCGGCGCAGCCTACGGGGAGACGCCGTATTTTAACACCGGGCACTGTGTCACGCCGGGGGTGATCACCGGGTTGGAGATTCGGAACGGGGAAATCGGGTTGGTGCGCTGGCGGGCGACGTCGGGGAGCGCCCCGCCCTACCAGCGCGAGGGGTTAAGCGCGCCGCGTAAGTTGAAATGCTTCAACTGAGAACGGGCCGAGGCGCAACCATTCGCGGCATTTCTCACATCGGCAGGTTGATGGTGGGAAGCACGATCTTTTTGATGACGGTAAACTCAAAGTGTCGGGCATCCGTTCACTTTGAACCATCATCAGAGAGTCTCGCCCGGTTTCAGATCGCCAAACCAGCGTTCAAACCGCTCGTTGTAGAGCGTCCAGGTGATGAGATTGCCCCACCGCCAGTCCGCCGTGTAGGCTTTTTGAGGGCAGCCGGTCACGCAGCGATAACAGCGAATACACGCAGGCCCCAACACTGGATAAGGCGCTAGGGTGATGGCCTGCACCGGACATTCACGCACACACCATTGACATTGCGTACAGCGCGCAGCATTGATTTTGGGGGCCGGCGATAACCAGCGCAGCACGCTATCCGTGCTGCACCGCGCGACCCAGTTGTAGAACCAGCCGTTGGGTTTGAAGGTAGCGGGATGGCTTTCCGGCGCCGGGCCGGACCGTCCGTTCGTGATATGCGCGGAGAGGGCGATTGCGAAGCGGCGCGCGTCCGCCAAATCCGCCGCATTGGGGCGGTTGGGCGTCCGTCCAAGCAGACACGGCGCGGGATGGTGCGACTCGCCCCGCGTCAGGAACCCGCCGACGACCTCGGCGTTTTTGGCTTGCAGCCCGCGCGTCAGATCGTACAGGACCCGTCCCGGCGCGCCGCCGGCAGTCGCAAAGACAAAGGCGCGCTGCTTATCCAGGGCGGACAAAGCGCGCAGGAAGTCCTTGACCGGCGTGGGCGCCTGGCTGGAGAAGCAGGGGGTGCCGATTCCCAACAGATCGCCCGTGATAGCATCTTGGGGAGACGCTTTTTTCAGCGGTAGGGCGCGGACGGTATGGCCGGCCTCCCGGAACGCCGCCGCCATAGCTTCGGCCACTTTGCGGGTATTGCCGGTCTGCGAGAAGTAAATGATGGAGAGGTTCATCGGGTGAGCGCTAGCAAGATTCCGGGAACACTGAATTTCACCGGCATAGGGCTATCGCTTTTGTAGGGTAGTGGCGACAGAGGTGGCCCAGGCGCGGATGGCATCCCAATCGCGGATGTCGCTGGCGGGCTGCCCATGGAGCGGGCTGGCGGGGATGATCTTGAGGATCGTATCAGGGAAGCGTAGTTTGTCCGGATCGTACTTGCCGCCGAACAATTCCACCGCCACCGGTTTGAGCCAGGGGAACTTGCCTACCTGGGTATCCAGCGAAGCGCGCACTTCCGCCATCCCTTCACCGGCGCGCGTCGGGCCGAGCGAGAAGATGGCGACGGGCAGCTTTTCCAGCCCGGCCTGGTGCTGCGTGAGGAAGCGCTGCGCGTCTTTGAGCCAGCTCCCGATGTAGAGCGGTGTGCCCAACACCACGGCATGATAGCCCGCCAATGACTGTACTTGCTTTGTAGGAAGCACATCCACCGCCAGGCCGCTCTCGCGCAATGTCGCGGCGACTTTTTCGGCGACCTCCTGGGTGGAACCATAACGGGTGGCATACGTCACGAGGATTTTGTCTGACATGATTGCTCCTTTCAGTTTATGCATTTTGTGATAAAAAAGCCCACCATTCAGGTTGGAGTAAAAACCAACCCTTTCCTCAGTCTATTACGCAGAAATCACGTCTGGGTTTCAGCTTTCTGTTTCTGTCTGATGTTTCCAGTTGTCCATCCTTGTATTAGTGTTGCGGGTAGACGCGCCAGCCTGTGGCCCTGACGAAGTCAGCCATTTTCCGCTGGATGTCGGTCTGCGCCGAAGCGAAGGGGTTATCATCCCCGTGGGGCTGGCGCGCAATGGCGTCGAGGATGCCCAGCAGCGTGTCAATCTCCTCGGCGGTGTTCTGGATCCCCAGGCTGATGCGGGTCAGGCCGGGCAGCGAAACCTGGGGAAACAGGCTGACGATCATGCCCTGCAACAGCGCCTGCCAGGGAGGAATCTGGAGCAGGCTCTTGATCAGCAGGTGGGCGCAGTGACAGCCGTAGCGCGCGCCAATGCCGCCTCGCTCGGCCAGTTCGCGGGCGACGCGATTCGCCATTTTCCCCACCATGCGAAAGACGATGACGGCGCCTTTGCGGTCGAAGCGGGGCGAGTCAGGGGTGAGGCCGAAGATCGTCAGGCCGGGGATTCTTGCCAGGCCGTGTAACGCCCGCGCGGTGAGAGCCTGCTCCTCCTGCTGGATCACGTCCAAGCCGACACGCTGCAACAGCACCAACGCCTTGCCCAACGCCGCGATGCCGCCGACGTTTTCTTCGCCGGATGCCTCAATCTGTACTCGTTCCACGGGATCAAACGCCAACAGTCCCTTCCGTACCACCAAAACGCCCGTACCAAAGGGCGCGTAGGCTTTATGGGCGGAGAAGGCGAGATAGTCGACACCGCAAGCGTCCATATCAATCTTACGGTGGGCGACCAGTTGGGCCGCATCTACCAGCAAGCGCGCCCCGTGACGATGGGCGATGTTGCTGATTTCCGTCAGGTCATTGTACACGCCGAGGACGTTCGACGCGCCGCTGATGGCAACCAGCTTGAGGCGTGGCTTGCGGGCAGCAGCGCGCAGGTATGTCTCCAGTTGGTTTAAGTCCACGAAGCCTTCGGCATCCACCGGCAGGCGGATGAGCGTCGCGCCGGGCAGACTGCGCCAGGGCAGTTCGTTCGAGTTGTGTTCGAGGATGGTGTTGATCACCAGCGGCTTAGGACCGCGCCGCGTTTCCCGGCGCAGGCTATCAGTAACCAGGTTGATGGCTTCGGTGGTGTTGGTGGTGAAAATCACGTCGTAGGCGGCTGGCGGTGCGTTCAACATCGCGGCGCAAATGGATTTGACCTCCGGCACGATTGCCCGCTGCACTGCCTGGGGTCGCCGCCACGCCTGGCAAACGGCTTGCCAGATGGGCGCGAAGGTGGGCGTGCTGGCGGCGTTGTCGAGGTTGATGTAAGGCTTGTCGCCTGTGAGGGTGGGGACGGGAACTCGCTGGCCGATCAGGGTGTGGCGGAGCTTTTCGAGCAGTTCCCGCCCGGCGTATGGCTCCAACGCATCGTGATACAGGATGTCTGCTGCCGATAGCGTGTCGGCCTCAGCGTTTTGGAAAGCGTCCGGCCCGAACTGCCGGATTAGCCGCAGCGCCCGGGCCAAGGCGACGACATTGACAATGGCGGGCGTGCCGGCCTCGTATTTATCCGCGCCCCTGGCCCAGATGACGTAGTTGGGGAAAACCAGCCGGGCCGTCCCGCCGCCGGGCTGGAAGGGCGCGCCGCCGGGCAAAACCGCGCGCGGCACCGCCACTGCCCGCAATCCAAGCGGCAGTTCGATATCCTGGCTGGAGAGGATATGGCAACGCTTGGACTTGAGCTGTGCGCTGAGTTGCTCCGCCCGCCGGGGCGTGCAAAAGACCACGGTGTACTGGCTTTTATCCAGCCCCAGGTGTTCGATGACAATCTCACGGACTTGTTCGTACAGGTGGGTGGACACCAGCGAGTTGTGTCCACTGCCCCGATGGACGTTGGAATAGGTCTCCAGCGCGGTATGGAGGCTGTGCTCAAGTTCCGCATAGGCTTCTTTCATAAGCTGCTTTGCTCCTTTTGTGCTGCGATGAAACGGCCCACGACATACTGCTCCCCATCGGCAGGGTTGAAGGGGATGGTTTCGGTTTCGACAATAGCAAATCCGGCGCGGGCGATGGCCGCTTCCAATTCGGGAATCTTCAGGAACTGTAAGGTAGGCAAGAGGCCGATTCGGGCTGGAATGGACAAAAGACGATTGATCCAGCCGAGGATGGTGTCATCCTGTCCCATACAGGCTGACGAAGAGATGAGCCACCCGCCCGGTTTCAACAGGATGTTGATCCTTTGGAGTGCCTGCGGCAGGTCTTTCAGGAGGTGTAGAATGCCAAAAGCGAGGAGCACATCAAACGCTCCTTCTGCGAAACGCTGATCAAAAATGGTTGCCTGCACGAAATCGACGTTGTGGACTTTCCACTCCACGGCGTTCCGCTTCGCCGCCGCCACCATTTTGGGTGATATATCAATGCCCTGAATCTCGCGCACGTCGTCGGCAAGCTCAAGGGCTTTTACCCCGGTCGCGCAGCCGAAATCCAGCACCAGGTCGTTGGCGCACAGATATTTTCGAGCATTTTCGATGTTCCTGGCGTGCATCTGCGGGTACCGCGCCTCTTGCTGTTCGTAGGTTTTTGCGTTCCTATCCCAGAATAGTGTGGTGATGTTCATAGATGGACTATCCAGCCGGGCCTTCTTTTTGAGCGTATCCATCTTTTCACCTCATATTATCGGAATGTTCTATCGTGAGCACCACATTGCCCTTTTTGTGGCCGGTTTCGACATAGCGATGCGCCTCGACGATCTGTTCCAGCGGATAGACCCGGTCAATGGCAGATTTCAGTGCCCCGGCCTCGACCAGTCCCTTGAGAAAATCCAAGCGTTCCGGATGGGCATTGGATGATCCAGTTTTGACTTTCTTGCCGCCCGTCAAAGCTGTCCACAGCATCTGCGGCAGTACCGGCCATAAAAACTCTGTCATCCCACAGGCCAAAAAGACCCCACCGGGCTTGAGCGCAGTTTTGCAGCGGGAGAACGTCGTCTTGCCGACCGCGTCAAAAATAAGGTCGTAGGTTTCAGCCTCCCTGGTGAAGTCCTGTTGGGTGTAATCGATCACCCGGGCCGCCCCTAGGGATTGGACCATTGCGACATTGGACGTGCTACACACCCCGGTCACATGCGCGCCAAAGTGCTTCGCCAGTTGTACGGCAAACGAACCGACCGAACCGGAAGCGCCGTAGATCAACACTTGCTGCCCGGCTTGAATCTTGCCGATATCGCGCAGAAAGGTCAGGGCGGTGAGTGCGCCGTCGGGGAAAGCGGCGGCTTCCTGATAGGTCATTGGAGCCGGTTTGAGCGCCAGCCCCGCCTTTTCCGGCAGGCAGACATACTCGGCACAGCAAGCCATGTTGATCATGGCCGCGCCAAAGACCGGGTCGCCCCGCCTGAAGCGTTGGACGTTTTGGCCCACGGCCTCTACATCCCCGGAGAATTCGATCCCCAAAATTTTCTTGCGCGGCTTACCGAGGCCGAGAAGGAGCCGGCTCCAACGGGGTTCACCCCGGCGCATCAGGCAGTCCGTGGCGGTGACGGTGGTGGCGCAGACCCGGATGAGAACCTCGTTAACTTTGGGCGTGGGTTTTGCCACCTCTCTTATTTCGAGGACTTCGGGCGGGCCGTACTGTTCGTAAATAGCGGCTTTCATCTTGCCTCCGATGCTTGGTGGTTTGTGTTTTACTATGAAGTGCTTTCGGGTAGGCCCTTGATCACCAGCCACAGGCCGATGACCAATTCAAAGGGAACGTAAGGTACGTAGAAGCCGAACGGAATGTTATACCCGAAAATCTGCGTGAGGGTTCCGACCAGCAGGGGAAAGACGGTGATCAGTCCCCAGAGCGACAACCAACGCGGCACGACGCCTGACCGGTAAAGCAAGAAATAGAACGGGATAGCGCCGGCGCAGAAGGCCAGCATGTGCAAGGTGCCGCCGACGAAGTCCATTGATTCTGCGGCGATCTGTGCCAGGCGCAGCAACTCGGCGGGCTGCCCGGCGACGACGTATTCCTGGCTGAAGCGCAAGATCGAGAACGTCTCTAATTTACTGGCCGCCAACACCGCGCCTTCCAGGATGTAAAAGACCAGCGCAGTCAACGCCGCTTTTTCGCCCTGTTTGCGTAAGGTGAGGTAGAGGACGACGCCCAAAAAGGCGACGCCCAGGGCGGTGAGCATATCGAGCAGAATCGTGGCCCGCATCAGCAGGGGATTCTGTGCGATCTTGAGCATAGTGGCCCCGATGTCACCTTCCACAAACCACGCAGGCTTCAGAGACACGCCGCCGGTGAATGAAGTGACGAATTGAAATAGAAAGGCAACGCCTAAAATTCTGGTAGTTTTGTTCGCTGTGTTCATTTCTCTCCTGGGTTTCTATTTTTTTCAGCAGACAACATGAGTTACGCTCTCCACCAAAGATGAAAATTGCTCGGCAGGAGAGCTATTTTCGGAATAGATTAAGCGGATTTAGCAGATTATATGTTGTCAATTGCTTCAAAATCTGCTTAATCTGCTAAATCTGCTGACGGAAAAAATTTATTCAACCGCAACTGCCGTTGTATCGACCCCTTTAGCAATCAGCCACACGGCGAACACCATCTCTTGCAGCGCAATCGGTCCATTGGCGATCATCTGAACTGTCCCAAAGCCGGGGATGACGTCGAGCATGACGAGCGTGCTGGTGATGATGGTCAGGGTGATGCCGATCAAACCCCAAACGGAAAGCCAGCGCGGCACGAGCCGGTAGCGATAAAAGACGCCGTAGTACATAAACGCGCCGATGCACCAACTGATCAATGTCACACCATTGCTCACCCATTCATCTGCGGTCCGGATGATAGCGCCGAAGGTCTGGAAATACGCTGCGGTCGGCGCGCCGGCAGCAACGTATTCCCGGCTCAGCGCCAGCAGGCTGATAATACTGATACCGGTCAAAATTTCGGTCATGCTTTCGATCAGCCGGAAGCCGGCTGCGCCAATCGCCAGGCCCACACTGTATTTTCGCATGATGGGATAGAGTCCCAGGCCCACCCCGGCGCAGGCCACCGACATCAGAAAGGTGAGAAATGCGCCGGTAAGCACCGTGCCTTCGTGGGCAGCGATTTTGCTCAGATAATCCGGCGCATCCATGATGGGACTGCCGATAGCTGCTGCGATGCTGCCCGCCGCTGTGGCGACGATGAACAACACGCCTACGATCACTGCGTTTACTCTGTGCGTTTTCACTTTTCACTCCCTTTCTGATGTTTTGATTGGATTGACTGAAATCAGCGTCAATCCCAAATCCCTTACTTTCTTGAGCAACCCAAACAACGCAGCCTGATCGCGCACCGGGCCGGTTATAAGCGTAATCCCGTCCTCTTCCGGCGCGATGGTCAGACCGCCAAACCATTCCGCCCATTCCGCCCCCAGATGGCCCTGGAGCTTGAGTTGGTAGACCACGGGAAAGTCTGTGTTCATCTCGAAATCGAAATGGTTGGACATAATTTTGATCCTATGGCGAATAAAAGATTTGCGTTGATCGTACTGGCTTTAGCTGTGCGAAGGCCGCTATAGCGCTCACTACGACCCGTTTCCTCACTGATTGATACTATACCGGATAACCGGTATTGAAGTCTAGCTACTAAAGTAGGGTTTGAGGTACTATTTTCGTATCTTCTCAAAAATCTAGGGTGGGGGGTTGGGGGCATACGCATCAAGGTAATTTAGGTTGTACCAACAGTACGTTTACAATTAAGGAAGTGCGGGGTCAGATACGGTGGTAGTGTCCGGGGCAGCTTGACATGGAGGCATTCCGCCGTTTCATAGCCTTATGACCAGCCATGCTGAGAGACAGGAGGCGCTATGACCCCCACCGTACCACAGATCACAGACTTGCTCACGCGGTTCTGGGATGAAGACACCTTGGAGCAAATCGCTCGT
>JAKQHY010000213.1 GCA_029555965.1 Chloroflexota bacterium
CTACAGCTTTGCCAATACATCTGTTCGATTGGCGGTAGGAACGTCATCGTCACCCACCGTGGACGGGTAGGAACACAGGGCCTTCTCACCACGCACAAGTTGGATACGTACTTTGCCGGCTATATCACGCGAGACGATGGGTATCCCAGAAAGCCTGCCCCGGCAGCTTTCGAAGCGGCATTAGCGATATATCACCTCGAACGAGACGAAACCTTAACGGTGGGAGACCGCAAGATTGATATTCTGGCGGGGCAAGCCGCCAGGCTATTCAGTTGTTTCTATGGGAATGAAACTGGCGTTGTCCAGGCCGATCTCGTTATCAGCCATTTTGGCGACTTATATGAATATTTGGTGACAGCCAAATAGCTAATTTAAGAAACGAATGTTGACTCGCCTGAAAAAAGTCGCACTTTAACACCAAGTGGGCGCATAGCGGGAGAAACCCGCCGGATTGAGCCTGCGCCAAAGGTTTCGCAAACGTTGCCGCCAACGTGACAACAAAGTCTCACCCGCCAGATTAGCGGTTTCTTGGATCGTTTTGGCACGTTCTGTTATTCGATATCGCCAGATGCGACGCAGATTAATCATCATGGCCACTCCTGTTAACAGCATCGTCACGCGGCGCTGTCCGCGTACCGGAAGTTGGGTGCGTTCATCGCCGAAGGGATGTTTGACACTGCGCATGGTGGCTTCGACTGGCGGGCGCAGATGCGGGGGGCCACTCGCTGTCGCCGCACAGGCTTGGCGTAACAGCGCCACTTCGATCTGCCGTTGGGTCACCAACAAGGTACGCACTGGCTGGCGTTTGCGCGGCTGCGCCGGGCAACGTTCGCGGAGTGGGCAGTCCGCACATGTGCTGGCGGCGAAGGCCGCGCGGTAGCGGCCCGCCACGCGCCCCGACGTGAGGGGGACAGTTTGGTCGTGCGGACAGGTGACTTGGGCCGGAGCATCCGCGGCACCTTCCCAGGTAAACTGCGCCAAACTGACTTGCTCGGGGTCCGGTTGTGCGCCGCGAATCGCCGTGGGATGCAAGTTGACCCCGGCGGCCTGGGCCGCGCGCGTGGCGGCCGGCCCCACATACCCACCGTCGATATGCAAGTCGTTGAGCGGCATCCGCGTGTCTAGATCGGGTAGGGCCGCGACTAAGAGGTCTTGATCGTCGGTGTTGTTGGGCGCGACCTGCACAGCGGTGATCAACTGCAGCGGATTATCCGGGCTGCAGGTTTCGGTGACATTCACCACGTAGCCGCGATAGCCGCGCCCCTGCTTCTCGCGGTAGGTGGCCTCGAGGTCATCGGGGGATTGTAGACTCGCCGCGCTGAGTTCAGCGGGCGCCTTGACGGTCAGCGTGGTCGGTGTCATCGGGTCCGCCACGGTGAAGTGTTCGGCAAAAACCCGTGCCAAACAACGGTAAGCGGGGTCTTCCGCGTAGGTGGGCGCCCACGCGGTGAGCAATTGCGCGATGACTTGTCCGAGCTGCGTCAGATGTTCCGTATAAGCATCGGCGGCCACGCGATAGCAGTACTGGCCCGCGTTGCTCTGCACATAGGGCTGTAAGAGCGCCGCATACTGTTCTTGGTCGGCCGCACTCAGCATCCGCGTGGCCCGCTGCAAGACTTCGAGCACCAGGCGCAGCCGGCTGTACTGGCGGATGTTGCTACCGACCTGGGTCGAATCCATGCGTTGCTGGCGTGTATCCAGGTGCAAGGCCGCCAGTTGTTCATCCGTGATTTGCGCGAACACCGCGGCAAAGGGGTCCTTACCTGTGGTTTGCATATACTGACTGACCCGCCGACGGAAGTTGTAGATTGTGCGTAAAGTGCAGATCTCACTTTCCAGTTCGCGCACGCCGAGCGCATAGCGCACTTGCAAATCAAAGTTGAGATGATCGAACAGCTCTTCATCTGACCACCCGTAGCCGCTTTTGAGGATTTCGATCCCCACTAACCGGTTGACCGGGATATTAGGGCGCGAGGGGATATCGGCGTACAAGGGGGCGAAGAGCGTTTCATCCAGGCGGCAAAACACTTCGTGATAGAATTCGCCCGCCCACGAGGTCTCGAGGCGCTCTTGGCGTGCAGGTGAAAGGTTGGTCACGGTGTCAAATAAGCCGTTTTGCAAGTGTTCAGTGAAACAACGAAACATTGGTGTATTCCTGTATTGAAATTTGAACGAATGTGCTAATTGTACTATATTTTATGAATATGTCCACCTTTTTTCAGGGGAGTCATGCTTCAGTTTCATCATTTTCACCCCTTCTGTAGAAGGGGTAGAGGCTTATGGAGAAAGAAAAAGGGAATTCAGACACGTTCCAGGCATAGGGCACGAGGCCATATTAGGATCAGGAAGGGCAGTTTGTGCGGATTACTGTTCGAGATCATTGTGTGTAAATTGCACCGTTATGCTATTCAGTCAGTGTCTGTCAGTTCTCTCACTTGCCCCATTCCCATGGTCGTCTGCGCGCCGACGCCGCTATACTGGGCGAACGCCGCCAGCAGTCCCAGCGCCAATAGCCAATAACGGTCGCGGTTGAGCGCGCTGTAGGCGATTTTGCCGATGCCGCCGCTCAGCCCGCCGCCTACCGTTCCACTGATGACAGCGCCCAGCAGCCCGCCGCCGAAGGCCCCCATCCCGACCGCGCCCACGCCGAAGCC
>JAKQHY010000009.1 GCA_029555965.1 Chloroflexota bacterium
CTTCACTATGGGATTCGGCCAATTCACAACCTTGCTGAAAAGATGCATCGGCTTCGACGTATTCTTTTAACTCGGAATACACTTTTCCTACCAGGCTCAGTAAAATCGCCTGCCGCTTGACGTTGGGCGCCAGACTCAGCGCCGTCTGGTAGGCTGCAAGCGCATTTTCCCAGTCCCCTAAATCCACGTAGATATTGCCACGCTTGCTGAGAAGGTAATGCCGCATTTCGTCATAATCAGAGCCGCGTTGAGAAACCACCTGGATCGTCTCATCCAATAACTTTGCCAACTCAGGCGTATGACCCTGCGTATCCAGATAGCCGCCCGTTGCCAGCGCGTTAATAATGGATACCAGGGCGTCCGGGTTTGCACCGAGCGCTTCCCCGGCCGCGCCCAGAATATTGCTGCGATTGATGGAAAGTAGCTCAAAGTCTTGGATATGCCCGGTAACATACTGTTGAACGGCGGCGACCGTTGGGGCGTACCCCTGCCGGCTCGCTTTGAACATTCCTCGCACATAGCTAAAGGTCAGGTCATGCAGCTCATAGTGAGTCTTGGCGGGATGTTTAGCCAGGCTGCGCCGCATCAGTTCTCGTAGTTGCTTCTTGACATCGGCTTCCGCCTGGCCCAGGTAAGTCGCCAACAAATCGGACGTCACCCTGGATGCAAAAAAGGCGCCCCACGCCTTGAACACGGCCTGCGTCTCGGGTTGCAAAGCGGAAACGCTGCGGTCAAGCAGCCAGGCGATGTTTTCACGCCCTTCGACAGATAACTTGTGAGGCGCGCCAGCAATGTCCTGTAGCAGTTCGTCCGGCGTGATATTGTCAACATCCAACAGGGCGCCGGCAATTTCCAGGGCGTAAGTGTGATTCCCCAATTCCTGACATAGCCGGCGAGCGCCCTGATCCTGAGGATAAGTCTGATTCCTGGCATAGTGGCCGAGCAAATGAAGCGCGTCCTCGTCAGGCAAAGCATCTACCGAAATCATAGCGTCAGTCTGAAATTTGATACGTGAGGTCATCAACACCGGCAATTTTGTCGAGATGGCATCTAAAACCGTGTGCAGCCCGGTAAGATTCCATATATCGTCGAGTACCAGCAATTTCACCCCAAATCGGGTCAGCAAATTCAAAGCTTGCGCTGCCAGCGCATCGCCCCGCGAGGGAGCGCTTCCTGATTTCCCCTGATCGGTCGCCAGTTTTCTGATAATGGCGTCAAAGATTGCGTCGGCGTCCCCGTTGCCGGTTTGTAGCCAGAGGACGGATTGTTGGGCGTCAATGTACTGTTTAACCACCCTGGCTGCCAAAGCTGTTTTGCCAATTCCCCCCATGCCATACAGTAACACGCCTTTATTCTGGCGCAGTAGGTCGCTGATTTCTTGCAACAAGGCATCCCGGCCCAGTAGTTTTTCAGGGAGATGCAGCACACGGCTGGCGGGACCATACAATACGGCTTCAAGGGAGTACAATTCAGCTACCGGCGTCCCCGTCGCCAGAGCATGTTCCAATTCACCCGCCAATTCGATCAACTCCCGATGACGTGCATCGTCGGCAACATTCTGGTCAGCCAACACATGCAGGAGTAATACTAAGCCGTTCTCCGGGGATGGGCCGACGTTTTGCAAGGGGTATAACCATGCTATTACCTGAGATATGCGATCGGCCAGATTATGTGCCTCCGGCACAGCGTCCCGCCAGCGCGCGATGCGTTGATCTACAAACAGGGCGCGCAAGCCGGCGTAGCTCTCAAACTCGGAGCAGCGGGCCAACGCCTGCCGCATCCGTTGATGTAGGGAGGGAGGCACCCCCTCCACTTCACGATGCGCTACCGGTTCTTGAATGACATGCGTGCCGCCATCATCGGGCAATAGGGCCAGTACATTCCACGCCTGCGCCAGCGCTTGCCTGAATTCGGCCGCATTCTGGTATCGGTGGTCCGGTGTGAGGATCAATGCTTTCAACGTAGCGGTCGCCACGGCGGCGGAAATCTCAGGCACCCATTCCCGGGGCGAGCGCGCGCCCATGCGTTGTTTTTGAGATAGTCCGGCTAGATCAGCGGCCGTGAAGGGCAGTTCGCCGGTCAACAACTCGTACAATATCACGCCCGCACTGTACAGATCGGCGCGACAATCCACGGTGGAATGACACATCTGTTCGGGCGCCATATACCACGGCGTTCCCACGGTCAATCCCGCGCTCGTTACTCCCATTTCTACCGGCCGACGCGCAATTCCGAAGTCGGTCAGGAAGACGGTATCGGCTGCATCCAACAACAGGTTATCCGGTTTGAGGTCGCGGTGGACAATGCCGTGTACATGAACGTGGCTCAGGGCGTCGAGCGTCTGATCCATGATCTGCTGCACCAGGGGGAGGGGCAGTCGCGTCGGTGACTGCGCCAATCGCTCTCTCAAACTGCATCCCTGGATCAATTCCAGGACCATGTAGTAACCGTCGGGGTAGTCGCCCACGTCATAGAGTTGCACGATGTGTGGATGACGCAATTCGGCGATGGCCGCCGCTTCACGCCGGAAGCGTTCGCGGAGGGTGGGGTCGGCGGTTAAATCAGCGCGCAGGAATTTGATGGCGACTTCGCGTTGGGGCAACAGGGTATGCCGCGCGCGGTACACGCTGCCCATCCCGCCATGCCCAATCAGACTGAGGATTTCGTACTTGTCTACTATCTGCCCAATCCAGGGGTCTTGTACCATCACGTCCCTCCAGGATTGTGACCGCGAATACACTATTAAGTATAGCACAAGAAACGCGACTATACAACAAAGGTTGGTGGTATTTTCGGTAAAAAAGCGAGGATAGCTTAGGGGGCAAGTCAATGGCCTGCCCATTTGCCAGACGCTTGAGCTGTCTGCTTATGTTAACGACGCTATTCCAGAGTCTTCCCGATTCCTCACCGGTCGCTTGCCCCCCGCCCTCAATCACGCTATACTTGACGTGACTGCAACAGAAAAAGCACACAAGGAGCCTCTATGGTCGAACTCACTTGGGACGGCAAATACGACGCCAACGGCAAGAAAGTAGCGCCGCTGCGCCTCAAGCTCCCCTTTCAGACGGTGGAGACGGTGAACGAGAGCGCGCAGGAGCGGCAGATGGCGCTCGATATGTTCACGACGGGCGGCCCCACCGAATGGCGCAATCGCCTGATCTGGGGCGACAAGAAGTACGTGCTGCCCGCTCTGCTCGACGAGTTTGGCGGGGAAGTTAATCTCATCTACATTGACCCGCCCTTTAACGTCGGCGCGGACTTCTCGTTCACCACGTCCATCCCCGAATCCCCCGACGACGAGGACACCCCGGCGAGGAGCTTTGTCAAAGAGCCGAGCATTCTGGAACAGAAAGCCTACCGCGACACCTGGGGCCGGGGGCTGGATTCGTACTTGCAGTGGTTCTATGAGACGGTGACGCTGTTGCGGGAGTTGTTGCACGAGACGGGGAGTTTGTATGTGCATTTGGATTATCACGTTGGACATTATAGCAAGGCCATTCTTGATGAAGTTTTCGGCATAGAAAATATGCGGAATGAAGTGATATGGCAACGAACCAACGCTCACGCCAGTCTTGACCGTTTTGGTCCAATTCACGATACAATTTACTATTATGCTAAGTCCGGCAAACCTAAATATAACGATATTAGGACAGAATACCGAGAAGATTATCTTAAGACCTTTGTAGACCGTGAAGATTCAGCCGGGCGTAGGTTTATGAGGGTTCCATTGACTGCAAAAGGAACTCGAAACGGCGAAACAGGGCAACCTTTTAGAGGAATAGATATAACGGCAAAAGGATTACATTGGAAATACAAAGTCAGCACTTTAGAAGATTTAGATAAACAGGGACGAATTTATTGGCCGGAAAAAGAAGGAGGTATGCCAAGATTGGTAGTTTATGAAGAAGATTTACCTGGTATGCCTTTACAAGATATTTGGGTAGACATTCGAGCTATCCACAATATGAGCCAAGAGAGACTTGGTTACGATACTCAAAAGCCCGAAGCCCTCCTTGAGCGTGTCATTCGCGCCTCATCCAACGAAGGCGACCTCGTTCTCGACTGCTTCTGCGGCAGCGGCACCACCGCCGCCGTCGCCGAGAAACTTGGCCGCCGCTGGATCACCTGCGACCTGGGGCGGTTCGCCATTCACACCACCCGCAAACGGCTCCTCGCCATCCCCAACGTCAAACCCTTTGTCGTCCAAAACCTCGGCAAGTACGAGCGGCAGGCGTGGCAAAAAGCCGAGTTTGCGAATAGCGAATTACGAATAGCGAATAGCGAAGCTGAATCGTCCGTAATTCGTAATTCGCAATTCACTATTCACCAGGCCTACATCCATTTCATCTTGTCGCTCTACCACGCGCGGCCGCTCACGGGGTATGTGTGGCTGCACGGGGTCAGGAATGGGCGGATGGTGCATGTCGGCGCGGTGGACGCCCCCATCAGCCCCGGCGACGTGACGCAGATCGCGTTGGAATTCCGCAAGGCCGTGGGCAGCGGTCAGGACGCGCCCACCGTCAACGCCGTGGACATCCTGGGCTGGGACTTCGCCTTTGAACTCAACGAGGTCGCCAAACAACAGGCGACGCTGGCAAATTTGAACGTGCGCTTTGTGCGCATCCCCCGCGAAGTGTTGGAAAAGAAAGCCGTCGAACAGGGCGACATCAAGTTTTTTGAGCTGGCAGCTCTGGCGGTGGATGTGGCGCAGCGACGCCCACGAGGGGTTACGCTACGATTGACCGATTTCGTCATCCCCCCGGACGACGTACCTGCCGATGTCCAGGCCGCCATCACCCACTGGTCACAGTGGATTGATTATTGGGCGGTGGATTGGGACAACCACGACGACACGTTCCACAACATGTGGCAGACGTACCGCACGCGCAAAGACAAAACGCTATCTCTGGAAGCGGCGCACACGTATGACGCGCCGGGGGAATACCGCGTCATGGTCAAAGTGATTGATATTTTGGGGAATGACACCACCAAAACCATCAAAATCGTAGTCTAGGGCCTTGCGCCCGTTTTGCTTGCGCCCGTTTTGCTTGCGCCCGTTACAAACGCCCACAAGGGGCTAGGCTACGATACGATATGCACATTATGGGGGAAGCCAATGCCGTGGAATAAACCGTATCAACCGGCAGCCAATCAACGACTTGATCCGGCTGTGTATGCACAGCCGGGCAATATCGTCTTTATCACCGTCCGCGCTTATGAACATCAATCACCTTTCGTTTCTCCGGCGCTCAATCAGATGGTGGTTGATGCTCTGGCGGAAGAGGCGGAGCGTCAACCATGCTGGGTCTACACTTACTGCCTGATGCCCGATCATTTACACTTTTTGGTCAGCCCGCGTATGGATGGGATTTCGACCCTGAAATTCACCGATCAGTACAAAGGAAAAACGACCAACCGTAGTTGGAAATTGGGCTGGCGTGGGAAACTCTGGCAACCGCGCTATTACGATCACGTCGTCCGCACGGAGGAGAGCCTCCAGCGCATAGCGAACTATATTTGGGAAAATCCCGTCCGCAAACAATTGATTCCACCCGATGGGGAATGGCCCTGGCGCGGACAAATCCACCCAATAGACCCGTAGCCTAGCCCCTTGTGGGCGTTTTTGGGGACGAGCACACGACGGGCACACGACGGGCACAAGGCCCTAGGCTACGAGGCGATTCACGAAAATTAGGGGGTGACATGCCGCGCAAACAGAAATCCGACGCCGATCAAATCTCGCTATTGGAACTTACCCTCAAGACTGCGCCGTGCGTCCCGGCCATCCGGCAGGCTGTGCGCGACTGGCGCGAGGCGCATTACAAGGGTGCGACAGCCACCACCAAAACCCTGCTGGCCTATTGGTTCCGCACCGATCACCGCTTGCCCAACGGCCTCAAGTTCACCTATTACCCTTTCCAGCGCGAGGCCGTGGAGACGCTGATCTTCCTCTACGAAGTGGCGCAAACCCGCCGCTACAAGACGCTCATTGAAACTTATGCCCAGGCCGTGGGCGGGCAATTGCGGCTCTTGCAGTACGATGACTTTGCCCGCTACTGCCTCAAAATGGCGACCGGCAGCGGCAAAACCAAAGTCATCGCCCTGGCCGTAGCGTGGCAATACTTCAATGCGGTGTTGGAAGACGCCGCCGTGTACGCCAAAACCAGCCTGTTGATTGCCCCTAACGTCATCGTCTTTGAGCGGCTCAAAACGGACTTCGCGGGCGGGCGCATCTTCAAAGTAGACCCGGTGATCCCGCCCGAATTGACGCTCTATTGGGATATGGCCTGTTATATGCGGGGAGACGCCGAGCGCGCCCATTCCGAGGGGGCGTTGTACCTCACCAACATCCAGCAGCTTTACGAGCGAGCGGACGCTGCCGCCGACGAAGTGGAAATTATGACGCAGATGCTCGGCCCCAAACCTCCGGCGCAGACTCAGGAAGTGGAAGACTTCGCGCCGCGCATCCTGGCGCGGGGCGGCCCCCTATTCATCGCCAACGACGAAGCCCATCACACCCACGATGAGGAGAACGAGTGGAGCAAGACTATCCGGCGTCTGCACACGGCGGGCGGCGTCAATATCCAACTGGATATGTCGGCCACGCCGCGTTACAGCAAAGGCTCCCTGTTCACCTGGACGGTCTTCGACTACCCTCTCAAGCAAGCCATCCTGGATGCCATCGTCAAGCGGCCCCTTAAAGGTGTCACCAAGCGCATCCGCGAGAAACCCTCCGACATTGCCAGCACGCGCTATCAAGCCTACCTCACGGCGGGTGTGGAACGCTGGCGCGAGTACCGCGACCAACTGACAAAGCTCGACCGGAAACCCGTCTTGTTCGTGATGATGAGCAGTACCGCCGAAGCCGACGACGTGGCCGATTACTTGCGCACCAAATACCCCGGCGACTTTGCAGGCGACCAACTGCTCGTCATCCATACCAATCGCAGCGGCGACATTGCGATCAAAGACGAAGCCGCCGCCCGGAAAGCTGCCCAGGAGATTGACGCCGCCAAGAGTCCCATCAACGCCATCGTCAGTGTGCTGATGCTGCGCGAGGGATGGGACGTGCAGAGCGTCACCGTCATTGTTGGCCTGCGCCCCTACAGCGCCAAAGCCAACATTTTGCCGGAGCAGACCGTGGGGCGCGGCCTGCGGCTGATGTTCCGGGGCAACACGCCCGGCAACGCGCTATTCCGGGAGACGGTGGACGTGATCGGCAACGAGGCGTTCATTGAATTCGTGGAGCAATTGGAACGCGACGAGGAGATGGCCTTTGAGACCTTTGACCTGGACAAGGATCACGTCGTCATCGAAACCATCTTCCCCGATCCGGCGAAGATTGCGTATGACATCACCTTGCCCGTGCTCAGTCCGCATCTGGCCCGCAAACGCACAATGACGGAGGAAATTGCCGCCCTGAACGTGGCCGCTTTCAAGACGCCCAAACTACCCAAGAAACAGGGCGACGCCAGCGCCGAGGACTTCACCTACGAGGGGTACGACATCATCACTTTGGAGAGGAAGATCGAGCGCGAGTACACCATCCCCGATGTGCAAACGGCGCAGGAAGTCATCTCGTACTACGCCAAGCGCATCGCCAACGACCTCAAGTTGCCGACGCACTTTGCCCCCCTCGTCCCCAAAGTCCGCGAGTTCCTGGAACACTACGCCTTTGGCGAGCGGGTCGCCCTGGACGATCCGGCCATCGTCAAGGCCATCGCGCATCCGGTGGCGCAGCACGTCACTTTGAAAGCGTTCCTGGCGGCCTTGCGGGAGGCCATCATCGAAGAACAGACGCCCATGCTGGAACACAGCGGACGCCCCCTCTCCCTCACGCCGGGCTTCCCCTGGTCACGGCCTACGGCTCAGGCGACCAAGACCGTCTTCAACCTCGTTGCCGCCGACAACGAATTCGAGAAAGCCTTTGCCCTGTTTCTGGAAAAAGCCCCCGACGTGACCCGCTTCGCCAAACTCCCCGCCAATTTCGGGTTCAGCATCCCCTACACGGACACAGCGGCCAATCTGCGCTACTACGAACCGGACTTCGTAGCCGTCACCGGGGATGGCGTCCATCACCTCATCGAAACCAAAGGCCGGGTAGACGTGGACGTAGCCCACAAAAATCGCGCCGCGTACCTCTGGTGTGAGAACGCCACCATGCTCACCGGCACGCCGTGGGATTTCAAGATCATCCACCAGCCGGAATATGAGAGTCTACATCCGCAGGACTTTGAGGATTTGATTGCGTTGGAGCCGGTTGGCATTGCATAGGAATTTCTCATTAACTGGCGTTCACCAGCGGTTGGATGAAAATTTTTCAACGCAGAGGCGCAGAGATTTCCTTTTTTCTCTGTGAACTCTGTGTCCTCTGTGGCTATTTTCAAGGGAATTACCCATTAACGCCTGGCGTTCACCAGCGGTGGGATGAAAATGTAGCACAAACTTTAGTTTGTTTTTGCTTTACCAACAGAGCAAACTGAAGTTTGTGTCACTCAGTTATTTTCAGAGGAGTATGACCGAAATGAACCCTCTCTTGCCCATGCTATCCGACCAACCGGCGGAGGACGACCGGCTGAATTTTGACCCCTACGCCAAAACCCTGGCTGAGATCGTCAGCGACCCGACCACGCGCACGCCGTTGACCATCGGCGTGTTTGGCGACTGGGGCTACGGCAAGACCAGCCTGATGCAGATGGTGCGCAAACGCCTGCGCGCCACGGAAGGCACGGACTTCCCGGTGCAGGCGGTGTGGTTCAACGCCTGGCTGTACAGCCGCGAGCAGGCCTTGTGGCGCGCGTTGATTGCCCGCGTGCTGGCGGGTGCGCGGCAGTTCTTGACGCTGGCCGCCGCGCAACTGACCCAGTTGGAACGCCTGGAAAGCCGCCTCTACCAGGCCGCCGAGGTGGAAAACGGCGCCCTGACGCTGCCCCCCGACGTGATCCCGGAACTACCGTCCGCATCTCTGCCGGCCCGCGCCGGGCTGGAACTGTGGCGGCGGCAGGCGCTGCGCCAGGAAACGGCCCCGGCCCGCGTGCAGCGGGTGGAGGAACTCATCGCCGACGTGGAGGCCAGCTACGCCCTGACGCAGCGCGCCCGCCTCGTGGCGCTGGACGACTTCCGCGACGAGTTCGAGTCCCTGAGCAAAACGTGCGTCGCGCCGCACGGGCGGCTGGTGGTCTTCGTGGACGACCTGGATCGCTGCCTGCCCGACAAGGCGGTGGAAGTGCTGGAAGCGATCAAGCTGTTCCTGGACGCGCCCGGCTTCATCTTCGTCCTGGGCCTGGATCGCGCGGTGATCGAGGAAGGCATCCGCGTGCGCTACAAAGAGTACGCGACACAGATCGAGGGCGCGCGCTATCTCGAAAAGATCATCCAACTGCCCTTCAATCTGCCGCCCATTGACGCCCACGCGCTGACGGATTACATCCACAACGAGACGGCGGGCACGCTGCCCGACCCGCGCTGCGAGACGGTCTTCGGCGTGGGCCTGGAGCCGAATCCCCGGCGCATCAAGCGCACGCTCAACGTGTTCTTGCTGCTGTGGCGGCTGGCGCAGAACCGCGAAGAGCTGCATGCCGCCATCCAGCCGGTGCGCCTGGCGAAGATCGTCATCATCCAGCAGTACTACCCGCGTCTGTTTGCGTTGATCGCGCAGGGGCCGCATTACTTGATTGACCTGGAGAAGCGGTTCCGGGAGACGCGCGGGGGTGAGGGGGAGATGGGGCGAGGGGGAGACAAGGGGACA
>JAKQHY010000019.1 GCA_029555965.1 Chloroflexota bacterium
ATTCGCTGATCCGCTGATCCGTTTTCTCGCTTGTTCGCTTTCTCGCTTGTTCGCAGCCCTTCCCATCCGGCGACGAGCAGGACGGCCAGGGCGCCGAGGGCGGGGAAGAGGAGGCGTCCGTGGGCCGCGCCGAGGGTGCGCAGCCAGACGAGGAAGGCGCCGCCGACCAGGGCGCACCACATTGCGGCCAACCCCAGGAGAGGGGGATTGCCGGGGGCGCGGCGGGTTTTGAGCGTCCACAGCCAGCCGGCGAGGCTGGTCAAGGGCAGCAGCGCCAGAAGCCAGTAAATCCAGGGCGCAAATTCCACGTGCCCCCACCCAAACGCGCCCCAGAAGGAGCGGTAGACGGTGGGCAGTTCCGCCAGGAGCAGGGCCAGGGACGCCGGTTCGGGCCGCGCCCAGGGTTGAGCGGTGTGGGAGTGCAGCGCCAGCGGGTCAGCGTAGAGGAGCAGGTTGCGCGCGTACCACCAGCCGCCGGTGAGCAGGGCCGCGAGGCCGAGCGCGAGCAGGGGCTTGAGGAGGCGGAAGCGGCGCGGGTCGAGCCGTTCGGTGAGACGGGGTGTGGTTGTGCGGCGCGCAGACACATCCGCATAAAGCAGGGCCAGGACGGCCAGCCCTCCCAGGGCCAGGTTGCTGACTTTAGCGAGCGCGGCTACTCCGATGAGCGCACCCACGAGGAGGCTGCGCCGCACGGTGAAGCCGCGCTTGAGGGCGCGGGCCAGCGCCCAGAGGGTGGCCGTCGCCAGGGCGGCGGCGGCGCTGTCGTTGCTCACCACGCCGCTGATGAAGAGAAACTGCGGGGTGAGCGCGACGAGGAGGGCGGCCCAGCACGCAGCGCGCGGTGAAGACAATGTTTCCAGGGCCAGGCCGTAGGCCGCCACGACGGCCAACATCCCAAAGAACAGGGAGGCTAGGCGCGTCATCCGCACGGCCAGGACCGCGCCGCGCCAGGGCCATGCCTCACGGACGGTGTGGATGAGCATGTTTTTGTTGTCGGGCCGGTCTGTGGGCGCCTGATATCCGAAGTTAGGATTGTGCCAGAACAGATCGGACAAATCGTCGTCAGCAAAGGGTGCGCTGAAGAGGGCGGCGACGCCGTAGTACAGCGGGGGTTGCGCCACTTCCTGGTTCGCGCCGCTGGCGGCGGCGTCGTCCAGGGCGGGCAGGCCGTGACCTTCGGCCAGCCAGCGGACGTAGGCGTAGTGCCAGACCTCGTCGGGCGCCTCAAAGAGCGGGGTGGCGAGGCTGTAAAAGAGCACAAAGCTCCCAAACACTGGCAGGAGGATCAGGAGAAAGCGCGTGTTGGGAGCTTTGTGTAAGTTCATTGAGGCAGACTGCGTTCCCGGAAAGTCACCAGCTTTTGGCGCGCGCCCTGGAAGGGGCCGACGTTGTAGATTTTGGAAACGAGGGTGGTGATGGTTTGATTTTCGTTGACGTAGCTGGCAACGATAGCCAGACTGACGGTTTCCCCTTCCTGCAAATCGGTGATGACCGCGCTGTGCTGAGTTTTGGGGATTACGGACAGCGGGGTGTGAGCGGGCAGGTTAAAGTTGGTGTGGATGGCGAGGGGCAGGTAAATGGTGTTCCCCAGCATGAGGGTGCTGGAGGGGCGTGGAGCAGGCGCTGGGATCACTGCGTACCAGGCCTGTGTGGTTGTCGAAAGCGTGGTTTCCCAGGTGAGTTGGATTCGGTCCGTTCCGGTGATGATGGAGATGTTTTGAATGGCCTTCGCGGGTATCCGGGAAGCCGGGGCGGGCACACGTTCCGGCGTCACGAAGGTTTCGGTGCGCGCTTCGGTGGTGCAGGCGGTGCTTTGTGGGCGGCGGGAAAGCGCCGCGAAGCTGAGAACATCCCCGCTGGCGGTCAGGCCCTCGATGATAACTTCATGATACGTCGTCGGTGTGGTATCCGCCGGCGTCATTGCCGCGTAGGTCGTGGCGTTCGCTTCCGGGTTGATGGTGTACCACACCTGGGTGGAGGCCGGTTCGGGCGTAGTCCAGGTAATCTTGACTTTGTCCAGCAGCCATTGTGTGGTCAGGTTTTGAATGAAGCCGGAGGGTTCCCACGAATTGGGCGCGGGCAAGCGGTTGTCGGGGAAAGGCGTTTTGACAAGTGACGCATAGTCCCAATACGAAGATTGCGAGATTTGGCCGGCGGGGACGGCGGCATAGAGCCACGCAGTCATGGTGGGGTTGACAGCTTCGGCGGTGACATTGAGGGCGTGCCACTCTTTAAGGTAGGAAACGTCAGACCAGACCATCGTGGTTGGGAAGCTGGCTTCGCTGTCAATGCGTGGATCCGGGCATTTGGAGCTGCCGGTGGGGGGGCAGTTGTCGGGGGGGTTGGCCCAACTGGGAATAGGCAGACTCCAGCCGGTAGGTTCCAGGCCGACTTTGGAGGTGTAGCCCGCTCCCTCGTTGGAGTTATAGGCCGTGAGGCTGTATAACGTGCAGGGCGTCAGATCATTGACGATTTGATAAACCCCGGCGGTATATCGGTTCATATTGTAGAGGATATATCCCTGCGATAAATTGTAATACGGTTTGTTATAGCATTTTCCATCGGGTGGAACCGGGTAGCAGATGTTGTGGTAAGGGACGCCGCCGTCGAGAAATTCCGGGATGACGTCGCCGATCCACCACTCGTACCACATCCCGGCAACATAGTGATTGGTGGGTCGCCAGTAAAAGCGGTGGTTAGGATCGTCCATATCCCCGTTGGCGAGTAAATCGCCGGGGGCGCTTGCGATATTGGGGAAGCGCTGTTGCTGGGCTGGAAATTGGTAGTATGGCGTTGGTGGAGTGATCGGGGCCGGTGATACTTGGGCTAGGGTATCGTGACCGACGGCGGCGAAGCCCCATAAACTGATGCTAAGAACAATAAAAAACAAACCTTTGAATTTCATAAACAGCATCTCCTTATAGGTGGAATTGGAATAAGCGCATTATACCATATCGAGGGCATGTCTTGACATCAGACGCGCTTTCGGTATAGTGAAACCATTTCGAGTTCAGGAGGTAACAATGGTAAGTCATTCAGTGGACAGGACAGGCTTGGGGTCGGGTGGGGGGCGGATCATCCGGTGGCTGGCGTTGTTGGGGATTCTCCTCAGCCTTGGCCGTGCGGGCGCATCCCGGCAGGCAGCGGCGGCGCCAGGCGCGCCGACCGGGGATGGCACGTTGCACAACGGCGGGTTTGACAATCACATTTGGTATGAATTCAATGGACGGTATGGCACCTGGCTATCAGGGTCCTATATGCCAGATGACGATGTGGCGCATGGCCCGCAAGACTGGCGCTTGTGGTATATGCGCGATACACCGCTCATCAAGTCCTTCGCCGAAAATACGATTGTGAAAGAGGTAGAATCGCTGGGCATCCGTTCGTACAACGGGAACCTCTTGGAAGGAGGCTTCTACCAGATTGTGGATGGGGTGACGCCGTGTTTGTTCTACAACTTCCAGATCTACGCGCTATCTTATCCGTATGCCAATGTCACAGATCGAGCCGCTGTGCTGAAGGCGGGGATTGGTTCGACCGGTTGGCATCCTGACACGGCCAGCGACCCGGCCTTCCCCGGCTACTATCCCGCCACAATTGTGTGGGGCGAGGCGCATGATTACAAATATCCCAATTTTGGTCTGTTGACGGCGACGGCGGAAGCGCGCAGTAGTAAAATCACCGTCTTCACCTACGCCTATGCGCACGGCGGGTACAGCCATCCGCTTGTGTGGGATTCGGCGTCGCTGGCGGAGGTTACGCCGGCGATGATTCACGATCCGGCGGCGCTGCCTGCGCCTGGCGGTCTGACCGATCCCACACACATTGCCTCGCAGGATTGGGTGCTGGTCTCGTGGAACTCGGCCCAGCCGGCGGTGAGCCAGGTGTATTATCGCCTGCTACCGCAGTCGGGACCTGTGCCCACTTACCCACACAAGGTATATCTACCGTTGGTGACGGGCGGAACGCCGGCGAGGGATTGGGTCGCCAGCTCCTTGAACAAGACGCCGGCTGGCTCCCACACTGTCCACATCACAGGGCTGCTCCCAGGTCGTACTTATGAGTACATCGCAATCTCGCGGGGGTTGGTGGGCGACCAGTGCGTGACCTGGGTGTCGAACGCCAAGCGGTTCACCACGATGCCGTAGTGTTTTTTACGTGCTACCAGTACACATGCGAGAGCGCCACACTTTCTGAAGTGTGGCGCTCTTTTTATTGCTGGATGTCGGCGCAGCTCTCACGCGCCAGGTCATACTTCCGTCATCAGCGACAGCGTCCGTATCAAGGGTTAAGGCCCTACAACAAGTTGATCGCCCACCCAGATGCTGTCGTTAGGACGGATGCGTCCCACGTTTAGCTCGCGCAAGCGGGTTAACGTGAGTCCGAATTTCTTGGCAATCGCGGAGAGCGTGTCGCCGGCGGTGGCTACGTAGACGGTGGAACCTGCCGGAATCGGCGCGGGCTTGAATTTTGCGCCCGATTCAGTGGCGGGGGGCGTCGTGGCGGCGGCTGGCGTCGCTGTGGCGGCGACCGTCGTGGCAGCGGGCGGGGGAGTGGTTGCGCGGGTGGGAATGACGCCGCCTACAACAAGTTTGTCGCCGACTATGATGAGGTCGTTAGGTCGGATGCGTCCCACATTCAACTCGCGCAATTTTGCGAGCGTAATACCGGATTTTTTGGCGATCTTGGAAAGCGAGTCGCCGGCAACCACTACATAGACTTCCGCGCCTGCCGGAATTGGGGCGGGCGTGAATTTTCCCTTTGTTGTGGCGGTGGCGGTTGTCTTCGCGGGTGTGGTGATCGTCTCCTTGGGGGATGGTGACGTTGTGGCGCTCGGGGCTATGCCGGTCGAGACCAAACTGGCGTTGTCAACATAGACATCATTGTGAATACGCGGGATCATATCGGTCCAATCGGCCCGTGTGTGGACGAACACCGTGACCTTGTCGGCCTGCGCCACGGCCTCCACCTGTAGTTGTAGCCAGGTGTCCACTGTGTTGTTTTCCCCGGCCCAGATCACCGTTCCTGCCCAGGGATTGGTGCCGCCGGTGGGATCAATCCCCACCCGCGCGTGCATCGGGGCCGGCGAGTTCGAGTAAGGTGTCGTTGGGCAGATGCTCCATTGTGCACCGGCCATACACGACCACAACAACACAAACACTTGGAAGTGGAGTTTCGTACCCGGCTGAATACCGGTGACTTGTTGCATCAGACCTGCTTCGTGTTGTCGCCCGAAGGTGAAATATTTTTGCGATTTCAGTCCAGACTGTACACGATAAGCAAACTCCGCCGCCTTGTTATCCCGGAATTCTGGTCTGGCCCAGTAACAGCCTGCCCCTTCCTCGCTACAGCGTGCCGGCTTGGTCGCATAGGCAGGCGGCACGTCCAGATAAAAAGCACGCCAACCGGGAGCTACCTGGACTTCGGGGATGTTATCCTGGAAGGCCCATCCGCTCAGGTAGTCGCCTTCTTCAAAATCGCCGTTGCGCAATAAGTTGCCGCTGATACCCTGGGCCTGGGCCGGCGCCATAGGGATTACCAATGCGGTGATGAGGATAATCCATAGGGATTGGAAAAGCAATTTCTTTAACATGCAAATCTCCTTAAATCTAGGAAAATGGTACGAACGCAAGCAACACGATGGGAAGAGTTGACTATTTTATCCCAACTGTGTATCTCCTTCTTTCCCAGGAAGTGCAAGAATCCTTTGCCCTGGCGCCTTGGCTATTCCGCCCCAGAAACAAGCTGGAGTTCATTCTATCATATCCGGTGAATCTGTAAAGAGTTTCCCCGGTTGAACTCGGTAAAAAAGGTGTTTGGCAGTGACATTACCGCCAAACACTTTTAAAAACACTTCCTCCAGGCTTAGAACCTATCCGAAAATTATAGCGGCGTTGTGCCGCTGCGCCGGGTCTTGCGGCTAAAGCCGCTTTCAGGAAGGTATTTTTTCGTGGGCGGGCTACGCCCGCCCACGAAAAAATACCCTTCAAACCGCGCCTTTAGGCGCAAATCGTGGGCCAAAACGAATTTTCGGATAGATTCTTAACGCTGGCTTCCGAGGGCGATAGGCGCTAA
>JAKQHY010000076.1 GCA_029555965.1 Chloroflexota bacterium
ACGCCGGAATACGCGCCGCCGGAGCAGTATGACGCCGACGCCGGTCACACCGACGCGCGCAGCGACATCTATAGCCTGGGCGCGACGCTCTATCACGCGCTGTCCGGCAAGACGCCGCCGACGGCCACGACGCGCATTGTAAATCCGCAGGCTTTGACGCCGGTGCGCGTCTTCGATCCCCGCATCAGCCCACAGGTGGAACAGGCTTTGATGCGCGCTTTAGAACTGCGTCCGATTGACCGCTTCCAGAGCGCGCGGGAAATGGCGGCGGTGTTACGGACGGCAGAACCGTGGACGACTGCGTCCAGGCAACCATCTGCCGCCGCCGCGCCCGCACGCCCTACACCGGTGACTGCCGCGCCGCCTCCCCCTTCTGCGCCGCCGGTCGCTACGGAAGTCCTATCCATGGCGGCGTCTCCCTCGGGGATGCCGCCCGCTTATAACGGCGCCGTAGTGGTGACCTCGCCCCCGCCCGTGGCGCCTCCCGTAAAGCGTCAAAGCGCCTGGATATCCACAACAGCGTTTGTTTTGGGGGTTTTGGCGGCCATCAGCACTTTCCTGCTCCCCTTGTGTGCGCCGTTTCTGTGCCTGGCCGGTATCATTTTTGGTTTATTGGGAGTTCGAAGCAAACAACGTCGGGGATTTGCCGCGATTGGTTTGATTTTGTGCCTATTTGTCTTAGTTTTCGATGTCATAGTCTTTCTCAACGTGATTAAGGAGTATCGAGGCTTAAATCCATGAACTCAACCGATCCTACCCAGTCTTTCATCCTGGATTCTATCCCGTTTGTCCCCGACTTGCCGGCCCTACAGACGCGCCTGCGCATCAGGGAGGGCAGCCGGCATGTGGCGGAACTCGCGCGCCTGGCCGCCGAGGCGGAAACCGTCGCCCGGCCCAAAGCATTGTACAAGCTCGCTTTCATTGAGGCCAAGGCCGAGGATGCGGTGGTCATTGAAGGTGTGCGGTTCACCAGCCGCGTGCTGCGCGTCAATCTGGACGTGGCGCATCGCGTGTTTGCCTACATCATCACCTGCGGACGGGAATTGGACGACTGGGCGCAGGCGTTTGACGACATCGTGCATCGTTTTTGGGCCGACGCCATCAAAGAGATGGCCTTGCGAACGGCCATCCAGGCATTGACCCAACACCTGAACGACTGCTATTCACTGGGACGCACGGCGATGATGAGTCCCGGCTCGCTGGCCGACTGGCCCATCCAGGAGCAGCGCCCGCTGTTTACGCTGCTCGGCGACCCAGAGGCCGCGATTGGCGTGGCGCTGACCGACAGCTTCTTGATGATCCCCAACAAGAGTGTCTCCGGCATCCGCTTCCCCACCGAGGAGAGCTTCGAAAGCTGCCAGCTCTGCCCGCGCGAAACCTGCCCTGGTCGCCGCGCGCCTTATGACTCGACGTTGTTTGAACGGAAATATGCGAGTTAGGAGTGAGGAGTGAGGAGTGGCGAGTGAGGAACATTTCCTAATGCTCAACGCTATTTGAAACGGATTGTTGATCCTATCATTCCGTAAATCCTGTTATTTTTGGAGGAGGTAACCATGGCTACCAATTGGCTTAAAAAGTTATTCACGATTAAGCGTGGTGACGCGCCGGCGCCGGTGCCGCCGGGACTATATCACGCACTGCAAGAGGCCGAGGGCCGCTACGTGCGCTTTCACCTGCGGGTGGAGCGCGATCACACGGGGATGTTGATCGCCAACGCCCGCGCCGCCGCCCGGCTCACCCCATCGGGCGTAGTGATTGCCAAGGGGCTGTTGGACGGCAAGGATGAGGCCGCGATTGTGGCCGATCTGAGCGCCCGATTCAGCGGAGCTTCCAAAGATGTGATGCGGCAGGATATCGCACAGGTTCACGCGCTCATCAACGAAGTCACCACCCCCAACGACGAGTATCCCGTCTACAACCTGGAAGACGCGGCCCTTTCGCCGTATAGCGCCGAATTGATCGCCCCGCTTCAGGCGTCCGTGCCGCTCGCGCCGCCGGAGCTGCTCGTGCCCATCCTGGATCGGCTGTGGGCCGTGGGGATTCCGCACGTCACCCTGCTCGCGCCGGAACATCCGGAGCCGGCGCACCTCATCCGCGCCGTGGAGCGCGCCGAGGATTTGGGGATGATCGCGGGAGTGCGCGGGCGCGCCAGCGACTTGCGCGGCGGAACGTTGTTGGCCGATTTGCGGTTGGCGGGGCTGGATCACGTCACGTTCCTCTACGCCGCGCCTGACGCCGCGCTGCACGACCGGCTCTGCGGCGCGGGGGAGCACGCCGCCGCTCTGGACGTACTGACGTGGTTGGAGGAAAACCAGGTGTGCGCCGTGGCCGAAGTCCCGCTGGTACAAGCCAATCTGTATACATTGGAAGAAACGGTGGCAACGCTGCTGCCGCTGGGCGCCGACAACCTCTCCTTCGTCGCCTATGTCACGACGGACGCAGGCCTGGCCGCGCGCGACGGCATCTTCACGGCGGAGGCTATGACGCAAGTGGCGACCATCGTCGAAGAGGCGACGGAAACCGCCAACGCGCGCTTCATCTGGAATCCGCCAGTGCAGCGCAATCCCGACGCGCCACTGAGCGCGCAGATTCAAGCCGGGCCGCGCTGCTGCGGGGACGTCGCCGTGCGGGTTGAGTCAGATGGCGCGGGCCGGGCGCACGTCATCCCGCCACGGGGACCGCACCAAAGCGCGGGCGACTTGCTGCACGATCCGTGGGAGCAAATCTGGGACGCGCCCGTCTTCCGCCGCTATCGCGAGCGCGTGGAGACGCCAACGCACTGCGACGCCTGCCCCGGCCTGACCATCTGCGCCGCCGACTGTCCCCGCGAACCGACGGGATGGGCGCAGATGTAGCTCTTTTCACCGCAGAGTGCGCGGAGCGCGCAGGGATTTCTTTTTTTCTCTGTGACTTCTGTGACTCTGTGGCTACTCACAGAGGACCCTATGAAGACGCGAATGTGTAAGGTTGCGCTGTTGTTTTTGGTCATCAGCCTGTTGTGGCTGCCGGTGATGGTTCAGGCGCAGAGCTACAGGTTTGGTGTGCCGGAACTCAAAATGCAGGTCTACGTGCAGCCAGATGGATCGGCGCGGATTGTGTACGACATCACCTTTGAAAACTACGGTCACGCTATTGACGTGGTGGACATCGGACTGCCGCACGACGATTACGACATCCAGACGATGCGCGCGTCGGTGGATGGACAGCCGCTCACCGACATCCGCAAGTCCACGTACATTGATACGGGCGTCGAAGTGCATCTCGATACATACGCCATTCCCATCAACCAACAGGGCACGCTGCACTTCGAGTGTGTAATGCCCGACATGGTCTACGCGGACACCACCAACAAAGAGAAGGCCTCGCTGCAAATCACGCCGACCTGGTTTGACGCCAATGCGGTGCAGGGGAACTCCACTATCGAAATTCGCGTGATCCTGCCGGAGGGCGTGTTGGCCGATGAAGTGTTCTATCAGAACATGCCGTTCAGCGATAAGTTTGAAGAAAACGGGCGCGTGGTCGCACTCTGGGAATACCTCAACGAGCGCGCTACGGAGGCGCACAAGGTAGGCGTCTCCTTCCCCAAACGCGGCGTGAAGCTGGTGGAAATTACCTTTTGGGACCTCCTGGGAAAGTGGCTCATCGGCGCGCTGGCGGTCGTCTTCGGCTTTTTGACCACTTGCCTGCCCATCCTCATCCCCTTCGTCATGATCCTGGGAATGATGTGGGTCTTCATTCAAATGGCGAAACCGCCCAAACCCAACTATCTGCCGCCCATCGCTCAGGTGGAGGGCGGCGGCATCAAACGTGGGCTGACCGCGCCAGAGGCTGCCGTCGTTCTGGAATTGCCGTTAAACAAGGTATTCACCTTCGTCATTTTTGGGATGCTGGAAAAGGGCCTCATCCGGCAGACGGACGACACCCCGATGACGGTAGAAGTTGTCGAAGAATTCCGAGGAAATACAGCCGAGAAGGAAGACGGCGCGGCGCGGCGCAAACTACGCCGCGAGGCGGCCCAGCAAAAAGGCGTCGTCATCCACAAGTACGAAGACGCCTTTCTCGATTTGATTGAGGCCAATCCCGACAAGCCTTTGAACAAACTGGAAGTCGTCAAGCCGATGGAGGCGCTGGTCAAGGATACGGCGGAAAAGCTCCAGGGCTTTGACCTCTCCGACACGCAGGACTACTACCGCCGCGTCGTGGCGCGAGCGATGGAGCAGGCCGCCGCCATCGGCGAACTGGAGATGCGCGAGCAATACCTGGACAAGCATTTGCCCTGGGTGATGTTGGATAAAGAGTACCGCTCCGTCCTGATGGTGGGAAACCATCATTACTGGCCGCGTTGGGCGCGCACGATTCACGCCGGCGGCGGTGTGGCAAAAGGCGTGAGCGCCGCCGGCGCCGCGCCGAAAGCGCCCGCCGTCAGCACCGCCAAAAGCCGCATCAACCCCACCTTTGGCGACGTGGCCGCTTCGTTTGCCGGATGGGCGGAAACGACCATGGGCGGTATGGCCGGCGCGATCATGCCGAGCAGCTTGAAGAAACCGGCGCCGGTCAGCCGATCGTCATCCGGCTATCGCAGCAGCGGCGGGAGCTATCACCGCAGTTGCGCCTGCGCCTGCGCCGGGTGCGCCTGCGCCTGCGCCTGCGCCGGTGGCGGGCGGTGATAGGGGGTAACGTGATATTTTTGTCAGCGGATTAAGCGGATTAAGCAGATTTGATTGGTCTACAACCTACAATCTGCTAAATCTGCTAAATCTGCTGACAAAAAAAAGTAGGAGGTGTTCTCAATGAAAACGAAACGTGGGTTACGTCTTATCGCTTGGGTTATTTTGTTGATGGGGTTGCTGACGTCCAACCATCTGGCGGCGGCGCAGAGTTACCGCTTCGCCGTGCCGGAGCTTAACATGCAGGTTTACGTCCAGCCGGATGCGTCGGTCAAAATCGTCTACGACATCACGTTTGAGAACTACGGCAGCACGATTGATGTCGTGGACATCGGCCTGCCGCACAAGGACTACCGTATCAGCACCATGAAGGCGTCCATCAACGGCGTGAACCTGGGCCAGATTTACAAATCGGAATACATAGACATCGGCGTGGAAGTTCACCTGGGCAGCCAATCCATCCCGCGCGGCGGACGCGGCACGCTGCATTTCGAGTGTACGATGCCCAACCTGGTGTATCAGGACACGACGCGCAAGGAGTATGCCTCGCTGCAAATCACGCCGACGTGGTTCGATGCCAACTCGGTGCAAGGAACCGGGAAGATTCAGATCGCCATCTACATGCTGGAAGGCATCAGCCCTGATGATATGCTTTACCAAAAAGAACCATTCACCAACAAGGCAATGTATCAAGGTCGGGCGGCGGCGCTCTGGCAGTGGACCGATAAGAAAGCTACCAGCGCCCACCTGGTGGGCGTCTCCTTCCCCAAGCAGGGGATGCAGCAAGTCATGCGGATGTCCCTGTTTGAATTGGCGAACAAATGGCTGATTGAAAATCCGGTGATGCTCTTTTTCCTCGGGATGGGCGGCGTGCTCCTGTTTGGCTTCCTGTTCTTCCGCTTCACCGGCGGCACCGGCATTTCACTGTTCGTGATCTTACTCGGTGTGGCCGGCCTCATAACTTTTGCGGCGCCCTTCCTGCTCTTGCTGGCGCTGCCGGCGTTTGTCGTTTTGATCATCATCAATGAAACGTCGCTGAAGAAACGCCGCAAGACTTACCTACCGGCAGTCGCCCAGGTGGAAGGCGGCGGCATCAAGCGCGGGTTGACCGCGCCGGAAGCCGCAGTGTTGTTGGAGATGCCCCTGAACAAAGTGCTGACCCTGGTCATCTTCGGGATGTTGGAAAAGGGGCTGCTGCGCCAGGTGCAGGAGGCCCCCTTGAAAGTCGAAGTGGTCGAAGAGTTCCGCACGATAGGCAATCCTAATATCACCACCCCCAAAGAGCGCCGTGATTTCTGGCGTGACGTAGCGCAGCGCAAGGGCACGGTCATCCACGCGTATGAGGAGGGCTTTCTCCACGAGCTGGAAAAACATCCCGACGCGCCGATCAAAAGCCTCAATTTCAGCGGCCCAATGAAGGCGCTGATCGAGATCACGGTCGCCAAGATGAAGGGCTTTGACCTGTCGGACACGCAGGATTACTATCGGCGGGTCATGACGCGCGCGATGGAACAGGCGCAGGCCATTGGTGAGATCGAACAGCGCGAACAATACCTGGACAAGTACCTGCCCTGGGTCATGCTGAATGACTCCTATCCCACCGTGATGACCCATCACAGCTATCATTATTGGCCGCGATGGTCGCACCCGCGCCACATCCACGGGGGCTTGAGCGCGTCGCGGCCGAGCGGGAGCAGTTCACGTCCGGCGGTAGGCGGGCGCACCACGGCGGGCGACGTCGCCGGCTCCTTCGCGGGCTGGGCAGAAAACACAATGGGCGGGCTGGCGGGTGCGTTGCTGCCCGGCTCGATGAACCTCCCCGGCGGCAAAGGCGGCTTCATAGACCTCAGCGGCGCGGACCGCATCACCGGCGACATCTTCGAAGCAATGGCGAAAGCCTCGGCCAGCAGCGGCAGCGGCGGCGGCGGCGGGCGCAGTTGCGCCTGCGCCGGGTGCGCCTGCGCCTGCGCCTGCGCGGGCGGCGGACGGTAATACAAATTTCAGGAGATCTAACCCACAATAAAATCCGCCTCTGGCCCATAGGCCAGAGGCGGAAAAGTGAGAGAAGCAGCAGGAGGTCAGGCGCGGCGCTTGTGGGTGACGCACACGACGCCGACCGCCAGTAACCCGCCAACAAGGGTTAGAATTCCCCCAAGACTCCGCGTAAGGCCGCGCAGAGTCACAGGTGTGGGAGCATCGTCCTTGATGACAAAGGGCGAGAAACCGGTCGCGCCAACTTCCAGCCAATGCCAGCGGCCGTCTACGCCACCGCCGAACTGGGGCAGCAACTCCCACACGCCGTTGTGATAGTGGTACACGGCGGCTGCGCCGGGATCGTTGCCATTAAGTGCGTCGGCAGGATACCAGAAGGTGGCGGAAACGACTGTGGGAGAGGCGATGGGGTTCTGCGGGGTGATGTCGAACCAAGTCCCCACGGTCTGCGCAAGATTGCCAGAGCCTTCAAGGATGGCGCCGTAGATGTCCACGCGGGTCAAGCCCAGATTGACGCCGGCAGCCTCCAGGGTGACGCCGTAATACTTCGCATTGCCCGCGCCGTCATGCAACATCCCGAAATCCACCGCGCCGACGCCATCCACAAGAGCTTCCTGGTGAAGTTGTCCGCCATTGATAACGTGGCCGTGAACGCGCAGGGAACTGACGAGGTTGAGCCGCGCGCCGGGTTCAACGGTGAGGTTGAGACATTCCGCAGGCGTGTTGACTGTGATTTCCGTCCCGGCAGCGATAACGACATTATCACCGGCGGCGGGAGGCGTGGCCGGCCCCCCCGCCCAACTGTCCACAGCGCTCCAGTTGCCGTCGGCGACAGAAGTGTAGTTCCTGGTTGCCAGGAAGAAGTCATGCGCCTGTGTAACACCATTCTGCACCCAATAGCCGCTGATAACAGTATCCACGTAACCGGACAGCGTGGCGGTGAAGGTTTGGGTCCCGGCAGGCGCGTAGCTGGCATAAAAGGCCTCACTGATGGCGGCATCCTCGGGGGTTCCCTGCGCTGTTACCGTCTCGCCCAGGCCATTTCTGATCTGCGCGCCGGGCAGGGGCAGAAGATTGGCATCATAGACGCTGCCCGCGAGCAAGCCGCCGCCCGCAGGGAGAGTGCAGGGAACGGAAATCAGCACATCGTCAAGGTACCATTCATCCATATAATCCCCGGTGTAACGGAAGGCAAGATAGACAGTCTGTCCGGCATACGCGGTCAAATCAACTGACTGTTGCGTCCAGCTGTCGTCAACATCGCCGGACCAGAGTTCGACGTAAGTGGAGGCAGCGGGATTCGGATTGGCGCCGGTCGTGACCCACACCCCATGATGTTCGTAGTAAGTTGCGTAATAATCACGCTGCCAGAACGTTAAGGCCGCGCCGCCGACCGGAACCGTGAACTGCGGCAACACCAACCAATTGATCGCCGCCGATGCGAGGTCATCGTCATTGTTCCACGCATAGGAGTTGCCGCTATAGGGAACGCCGTGAGAACCACTAGAGCCGGTGGCGCCTTGTTGCCAGCCGGGGCCGCTTGTATTCCCCGTCTCGTAAACGCTCCACCCTGCCGGTGGGAACGTCCCTTCAAAACCCTCACTCAGACCACCGCCGCTGTATCCCGGCGCAGCGCAGGAGATAATGTCCACCGCCAAAGCGAAGTCTTCCACAGCGGCCCCGCTCAGATTGATCTCGCGGCTCTGTGGAAGATAACCGGGGAGACCCTCCCAGGTTTCAACAGTGAGGGTATGACTGAATCCGCCGGGGATTGTGAGGCTGTAGGCTCCCGTCCACGGATCTGTCCATACGGCTTGCGCCGGTTGTCCCAGAGGCGTCGCCTCCACGCGGGCATAGAGCGCCCACCCCATATTTTCGTCTGTCACCACGCCGGTGAGCCGATATTCCGGCGCATCGGCGAGGATAAAATCCTGCGTCGTAGTTGCGCCGGAGAGAACATCCACATTGCCGATAGACGCCGGTTGATACCCATAAGCCGAAACGGCCACCGAGTACCTGCCGACGGGGAGTTCGAGCGCGTAACTGCCATCGGCCAGTGAGTCAATGCTGCCGGTCTGAGTGGGATAGTCGCCGGCGGCCAGCACGGCGGCGCCGGCGATGGGCGTACCGGAGCCAGCGCTGCTGACAACGCCTTGCAGTATCCCGGTGAAGATCACAGCGGTGTCCCGCCCATCAAGTGTGACCGCCCCAGTTCCGAGCGGATCGAGCCAGTTACTCAAACGAGTGGCATTGGTGCCGCCGCCGGTCCAGGAGGTAAAGAAACGTCCGTACCAGTCGGAACTATTGTTGCCACAGGCTGCATCCCCGCCGTGTAATTGCCCAAAGATGCGGTGTTCCGGCGTGAAAAGCGGCGAGCCGGAAGAGCCGCCTTCCGTCGTTCCCAGGTCCCAATCCGTCACGCGGATATGCGTACTGTTGCCAGGGACAGGTGTACCATAGTAAGAAGTGATGCTGGTCGCATTGTTCTCAAAGCTAATGCGTTTCTCCTCAACGCCAGGATGATGAATAGCGACGGCGGAGGTAGTCGCGGCATCCCTACGATCCCATCCGGCCCAGTGTAGGTTGAAGGCCGGGTCAATAGGATCGTCCAGTTCCAACAACGTGAAGTCAGAGGCGACGTAGTCAGCGCGGAAGATAGCGCCGCTGTTGAACTGCGCCCGCGAGCCATCACCAGGGTTTCCACTTGATCCACTGCCGGGGGCCCGACAGTAGGAGTTTTCGTAGTTCCAGTAGACGACAACGCTGGCGGCATTGCTACTGCTGACGCTGCAATGATCGGCAGTGAGGAAGTAGGGGGTCAGGTCCTGCGCCGTATTGTTGATGAGCGCGCCGCTGCATGTATCCACTCCGTTGACGCTGTACGCGCCGACTGAGCGAATCTGCTCGCGCCAGGCGTCAATTTCAGGGTAGCCATCCTCTGTGCCACAAGCGACGTCCACATTGCAGGAGCCGGAGAGGATATGCACCGGGTTGAAGGGATCGAGATAACCATGATTTACAACGGCCAATTCAAGTTCTAAGGCGGACGCCGCCTCCGCCGGAAGTTTGACGATGATGACAAGTTCCGCGCCGCGCACCAGCGGCGTCCACAACTGCTTGTGCGCATCATTGTCAGCCGCTGTAAATGGACCGAAACTGTCAGTGCTCTCCAACCCTGTAATCCATAGCTCACCGCCAGCAGGCATCACGTAACGAGAAAAACCCAGGTTAAGGGATTCGGCCTCCGGCGCGACCAGGCGCAACCGCCATTGCCGCTTGCCGTCGGCCAGTGTCTCCCATGTTCCGTGCGTTGCCGGAGAAATAGCCACGGGGAAAGCTACGGCAAAGCGAAGGGGTTGCCCCTGCGCTAACCGCATCTCCGTCTCGTTTAGACGCCCCGCGCGATCCACCCCCGGCAGCACGACCTGGGCAACCTGCTCCAGGGGCAATTCGTCGGGGGGCTTCGGTGGGGCGGCCAGCGTCACGGATGACAAAGCGGCCAACAACAACAGTGTGACTACGAGTACATTCAACCAATTTATTTTAAGCATGACCTTTCAACCTCTTTCAGAACATAAGATTTGTGAACCCAACGGCTGTATATTATACCATCCACGCCTCTATGCCATATCCAGTATCCTATGTCTACGGCGGCATACCGGCTTCTCATCCTCGTAGGTTCTGGGGCCTCTTTTTCCATCTACCTCCAGAAAAACATCCCCAAAATCGCGCCTTTAGGCGCACATCGCGGGTCAAAACGAGTTTTCGGATAGACGCTAAATGGTTTTGATAGGGAAGCACAAAATGGAGCCTCAACAGGGGACACAGACAAGATGGCGGGCATTGAGGATTTAAGGAAACCGGTCGCTTTCAGGAGTGTAAGGAATACAAAGACCCGACAGACAAACGAGGGCATCTGGCAGTTCAAATTAAAGGAGCGCACTCAGTCCAAAACTGATATGCGCTCCCTATCCAGACAGTGCCGAGACTGAGAATTGAACTCAGGACACAGGGATTTTCAGTCTTTGATACCGCCGGGCGTTATGAATGCTTATGAGGGAATCGTTGATCTGTGGGTTGCCCTCCCTGGGATTTTCTGGCGTTGACCGAGAGGGTGAACGCCGTATAATGAAAGTATCTTCATAGAAAGGAGATGGCCATGACGCTTGCGGAAATCATCCAGGATATACACGCCTGCGAAGAGGATTTGCTGATGTATGAACGGAAATACGGCATCCTTTCGGAGACTTTTTATGAATCCTATCGCAATGGGGAGGAGCCGGCTGATGACGCCTGGGTGCTGGATTGGAGCGATTGGGCCGGGGCCTATGAGATTTGGCTGCGGCGCCGCCACCAGTACCAACAAGCCATTGACGCCTTGAAACAACAAACCTCTCTGGCTAACGTCATAGCACGGATGGCACATCGTGAACCCCTTCCGCTCCCTGCGTGATTACGAAACCTTTGTCTATACGCTGCCCCAGAGTTTTCCGGTCATTGTGCAGGCAACCCTGGTGGTAGCGCAACGCGGCGCGCGTATGGCTACCCTGACCGGTGAAATCCACTTCGCGCGCGATTATCGCCTGGTAGTCAAAGAGCGTCTGACGCTCGACACCGGCGTTTTGGTCTTGGAACGTTACGGCTACGAAGTGTGGTGTGGCAACGATAAACTGTACTGGTATGATTCCCAAGAACATCCCAACGACTCCACCTTAGCGCCCACGCACCCTCATCACAAGCACGTCCCGCCGGACATTAAACATCACCGCATCCCTGCGCCGGGGC
>JAKQHY010000078.1 GCA_029555965.1 Chloroflexota bacterium
TATTCGATAATCAAACACGAGCAGAGCACCCAAGGCAGGCGACAACCCTTTGCCGCCACGCCATCCTAACTGGGCTGGGAAGATGTGCCCTACCACCATCGCGAGAATGACAAACAGCAGGGACCATGACCTGGCGCCAAGATACAAGGCGATCCATACAGCTATGGAACCCTTAAGCGTATCTCCCAGCATGGTTAGTGCGAACCCCGGTTTGCCGAGTACTCGACCAACATTGGTGGCGCCCGTGCTGCCACTACCCAGTTGCCGGATGTCCTGGCCGGTGCGCAGCCGAACCAAGTAATACCCTGTCGAGAAACAACCGAGTACATAGCCGACTATGATCGCAATCAGTTCTTTGGCGTACAGTAACGAAGCATCCATAGCGATCAAGCATCACCGCAACGCCGGCACGCCGGCTGGAATAAAGAGTTCATCTCCGGGTTGCAAAATAAAATTGGGGCGCATCATGTCGGGGTTGATGAGCTGCAATAACTTGAGGGGCAAATTAAATTCAGTAGCGATCTTCATCCACGAATCGCCGGCCTGGACGGTGTAGAAGCGGCCGCGGTCGCCCACTTCCAGATTGATGCCGGACGGCACCAACAGGCGATCACCGACCAGCAGAATGCCACCCTCGCGCATGGCATGGGGGTTGGCGGCCTGTAACTCGGTCAAGGTCACGCTGTAACGGCTGGCAAGTCGGGTCCAGTAGTCGCCCGGCTGCACACTATAGAACTGTAAAGTGTCACAGGGGCCAACGCTGACCGATAGTCCATAATGACGCCCCCAGCGCAGCTTGCGGATGCGCTCTAGTTCATTCTCCGGGTAAAAGGTCACCACATAGCGATTATCGGCGGTGCGCACGGCGGAGATCGAATTGATCAAGGGTAAACTCTTGCCCTCAATGCTGTCCGCCGTTTCGACGCTTGCCGCATCCACCGAAGGTGGTCGCACACCGGGCAGCCCTAAATGGTTGGAGAGGCGCAACGCATTGCGCACCTCCCCTTCGCCATTGCTGCAAAAGATCGGCCAGTAGCCGCCATAGCGGTTTGTCTGTACAGGGACCACCGGTTGGCGCTCAAAACTATCGGCCAGAGGACCACCGTCACCGGCCAGGGTGAGCCACGCTTTGCTAAAGTATTCACTCCCGTCCCGCCGACAGCCGGCGCGCAATGGACACTCAGGCAGCAGCGTCACATCCGCCGGCGGGTGAAACTCCCAATCGGCTTCCGTGCTTTTTTCAGCACCATTTTCATCGCTTGGCGTCCCCAGGCTCTGGGCCAACACGGGGTCGGCCAGGACAGCTTCCATAAAATTATGCCAGATCGGCGCGGCGCCGGTGACGCCGGTCACATCCCGCATGACCTTGCCGTCGGCGTTGCCGGTCCACACCCCTACCACCAGTTGGCGTGTAAAGCCCAACGTCCAATTGTCGCGAAAATCGGTGGTGGTGCCGGTCTTGGCCGCGGCGGGCCGGCTCAGTTTGAGCGGGCTGTTGGCGCCAAACATGGGTGTACGCGCATTGTTATCGCTGAGAATGTCGGTCGTCAAAAAAGCCGCAGCCGGGGAGATGGCTTGCACCGGTTCAACCGGCGGCAGCGGCTTGATCAGTTGGCTTTGGCTGTCTAGGATGGTCAAGGCCACTTCAGGCGGAATATAGGCGCCGCCATTGGCAATGGTGTGATAGGCGGTCACCATGTCGATAAGGGAGACTTCATTGCTGCCCAACGCCAGCCCCAACCCATACCAGGTGCCGCGCTGTAAACTG
>JAKQHY010000082.1 GCA_029555965.1 Chloroflexota bacterium
TCTACGAGACGCAGCGCATCGGCGCCGTTGGCGCCCGTGGCCGCCACGACAATATCGGCGGTCGCGCCCAGCACTGTACACAGACCGGTGCGCACCAGGGGATGATCGTCCACTACCACCACGCGGATCGTGTCTGAAGACATAACCACCTCACAAGCAGCCGGGATCATTACAAATGTAGTATGGGAGCTGGTAAGTCAGGTTGAAGCGGTCGCCCCAGAAGGCTTTGATCTGGGTGAAGACCACCATCAGAATCACGGTGGGGATGATGAAGCTGATCGCCACGTCCCACGCCCGCTTGAGCGGCGACCACTGCCGGGCGCGCTCGCGCCAGCCGCGCAGACGGGAAATGTTCCAGGCGTGCAGCGTACACAGCGCCAGCACGAGGGCCAGCAGTCCCCAGCCGATGACCCGCACCGATAGGCCCGCCGACACGTCCGGCGGCGGGTTGCCCAACACCAGCGCCTCAACGCCCGCGAATAGCTGCCCGGCGGAGATGAAATGATCGATCATATAGCCTTCGTTAATGAGCAGAACGATCCCCAAGCCCCGGTCGGGATACAAATCCACGAAGGTCTTGAACGTATCATTCGCGCCACCATGGTAGATGTGGCCCGGCGTCACAAACCAGCCCATCCCGTACCCCAACACCGGTTTGAATAACTCGCGCATCCACTGCACTGACAGCACCCGCGTCCCGGCGTAGACGCCGTTATTGTTCATGGCGATGGCAAAGTGCGCCATGTCTTCGGCGGTGGAAATGATATAGCCGGCCGCCAGTTCGTAGGTGGGCGCAGGTTGCCGCGCGGCCACCGTGAAGCCGAAGAAGCAGCTGTAGCCTTGAGAGAGGCCATTCTGCTTTGCCAGCGCCGGGTCGGTGTAGGTGTGCGTCATTTGCAGCGGATCGAAGATGTGTTGCTGGATATAGTCGGCGTAGGACTGCCCGCTGACCGTCTCCACGATACCGGCCAGCACCACGTAGCCGAGGTTGAAATACTGCTGGCGCGCGCCGAGCGGCGCAGTCAGTTGCGCCGTTTTGAGCGCGCGCACGGCGTCTTCAATGCTGGCGTCTTCGGGCAGGATGGTCAGGAATCCGGCGTCGGATAGGCCGCTGGTGTGATGCAGCAGGTGCGCGACGGTGATTTGCGCCGAGGCTGCTTCATCCGCTACGGCGAACCAGGGGAGGTACGTGCGCACCGGCGCGTTGACGTCCACCAATCCCTGTTCGGCCAGTTGCGCAATCGCCAGCGCGGTGAACGACTTGCTCTGCGAGCCAATGAACATCGGCGTCTGCGGCGTCAGCGGGCGACCCTGCCCCGCCGTCCCGTAGCCTTTGAGGTACAGAGTCTCTTCGCCCTGGGTGATGGCGAGCGATACACCTTTGAGGCCGTGTTTCGCCATCTGCGCCGTGATGGTGGCATCTAGCGCGGCAAAGTCAAGCGCGGCGCTGCCTGGCGCCATCCATCCGGCGCCAGGCGCGAGCAACAGCACTGCCAAGATCAGGAAAATCAATAAGCGTAAGGGTTTCATCTGTCACTCCATCGAAAATGGCCGTTTGAACCGCTCACCAGAGTCCGTAGATGGGTCCGACGAAATAAAAGACGATCATGCCGACGGAGTTGTAGAACCCGTGCGCCAGGATGGTCGCCCACAGATTGCCGTCAAACTTCCGTTTCAGCCAACTGTAGAACAGCGCGTCAACGGTGGTCACGACGACGCCGATGAGGCCCTGCTCGGTGTGCGCCAGGCCAAACAACAGGCTGGAAAGGCCGATGGTCAGCCACACGCCAGTCGGGCCGTCCCCAAACAGATCGGTGAGCAGTTTTTGCAAGTAACCACGATACGCAATTTCCTCGCCCAGTGCGGCCAGCGTCCACGAAAGCACCAGTAAGAGGAGCAGTTGCCCCAGGTTGCCCTGGAGATGGGCAAACCCGCTGTAGTCTATGGTCGTGCCTGTCACGCGGTTCAGAATGGGCATCAGCACGCCCACATCGAACAGTTGCAGGCAGACGGCGCCAAGCAAGGCGAATCCGGCCACCTTCGGCCAGGATGAGGGGCGCTTGAAGCCCACTGCGGCGACCGGCTCGCGCCGGATGAGCAGCGAGACGCCCAGCATTCCCAGGAGAACCAGGGTTGGGAGAAGCACGTCGAACAGGATGACTGCCGCCGCGGCGACAAGTTCGATTACCGTGAGGATTTTCCAGAGCGTTTTAGTATTCATTGATTGATTCCTCCGTCAAGTATAAGCCGGTCGGTGGCGTTCTGAGTGGTCAGGTTCATCCGGGGTAGAATCTCCGCCGTCAGCGAGCGTTAAGAGGCCCATATTTTACCTCAACATCTGGAGCAGAACCCCAGAAGCATTACTTCACTTCAACGCATTGAAGCACCACATCGAGCTTTGTCAAATCAGGCGTGAAGCTATTCGCAGGCTGTTGTGCAGGCGCTCTCCATCTCAGAAGCAAGGTAATCTACGAGGGATTCCATCACGAATGCGCTAACCGGTTTCGCAGGTAGTGTATAATGGACCTATGGCAACGTCGATCTTAACCACCAAACTCTATCTCCCGCCGCCCCGGCCGGCTTTGGTAACACGCCCGCGCCTGTTCGCGCGTCTCAACGCGGGACTGGCGGCAGGTAGCAAGCTCACGCTCATCTCCGCCCCGGCCGGCTTCGGCAAAACCACGTTGCTCAGCGAGTGGGCGAGTCAGCGAATCGGCGAATCAGCAGGTGAACAGCCCGTTGCGTGGTTGTCGTTGGATGATGCGGATAGCAACCCCACACGCTTTTGGACATACTTCATCGCGGCTTTGCAGACGGTTATCCCCGACGTCGGCGCCGGTGTCGCCGACGCGCTCCAATCCCCGCAGCCGCCGCCCATCGAGTTGCTTCTGACGAATCTGCTCAACGAAATCGCCGCCATCCCGGAGCGTTTTGTCCTCGTCCTGGACGACTATCACGTGATCGAGTCATCCACGGTGGACGCGGCCCTCGCGTTTCTGTTGGAGCACCTGCCGTCGCCGCTGCATCTGGTCATCGCCAGCCGCGAGGACCCGCAACTGCCCCTGGCGCGGCTGCGGGCGCGCGGCCAGCTCGCCGAGTTGCGCGCCGCCGACTTGCGCTTCACCCCCGCCGAGGCCGCCGATTTCCTCAACCGGGTGATGGGCCTGAGCCTTTCCGGGGAGGATGTCGCCGCGTTGGAAGCCCGCACCGAGGGCTGGATCGCCGGCCTACAACTGGCCGCCCTCTCCATGCAGGGCCAGCCGGACGTCGCCGGCTTCATCCGCTCCTTCACCGGCAGCCATCATTTCGTGTTGGATTACCTGGTCGAAGAAGTCCTGCGCCGCCAGCCCGAAGACATCCAGACATTCTTGTTGCGCACCTCTATCCTGGATCGCCTGTGCGGCCCGCTCTGCGACGCCGTTTTGAGTGGGGATGAAGGGAAAGGTTCATCCTTCATCCTTGACACTCTCGAACGCGCCAATTTATTCATTGTCCCATTGGACAACGACCGGCTCTGGTATCGCTATCACCATCTTTTCGGCACTTTTCTGCGGCAGCGGTTGGGGCAGACTCTCCCGCCGGGCGAGGTTGCCGCCTTGCACGTCCGCGCCAGCCGGTGGCACGAAGACAATGACCTGGCGCTTGAAGCGTTTCGCCATGCGACGGCCGCTGGCGATATTGACCGCGCCGTGCGTCTGATCAAGGGAAAGGGGATGCCCCTGCATTTTCATAGCGTGGCGGCGGGGGTGCTGGATTGGTTGGCCTCGCTGCCGGCGGCGGCGCTGGATGCCCGTCCTTTCTTATGGGTGCGGTGGGCCACGTTGTTGTTGATGAACGGCCAGACGACCGGGGTGGAGGAGAAGCTACAGGCCGCCGAGAAAGCCCTGCAACACGTCGAGCCCGACGACAGAATCCGCGACCTGATCGGACAAATCGCCTGCGCGCGGGCCACGCTGGCGCTCACCCGCTACGATCCCGAAACGATGCTCGTCCAGGCGCGCCGCGCCCTGGAATACGTCCATCCCGACAATTTGCCGTTTCGCTTCACGGCCAATTGGGCGCTGGCCTCGGCCAGCCTCTTGCATGGCGATCGCGCTACCGCGGCTCGCGCCTGCCGGGAGGGCGTCGTCATCAGCCAGAAATCCGGCGATAGTTTTTCGATGATTCTGGCGACCGGCGATCTGGGACAGATCCAGGAGTTGGACAATCAGCTTTACCCGGCGGCGGAAACTTACCGGCGCGTGCTACAGCTTGCCGGCGAGTATCCGCAGCCGAACGTCGCTGAAACGTATCTGGGCCTGGCGCGCATCCACTATGAGTGGAACGACCTGGACGCCGCCGAACAATACGCGCAGCAGAGTCTACAACTGGCGCGGCAGTTCGACCGCGCGATTGATCGTTTCATTGTCAGCGAAGTGTTCCTGACCCGTCTTCAACTGGCCCGAGGCGATGTGGCCGGCGCCGCCGCACAGGTAGCGCAGATCGAACAATCCGCGCGCCAGCGTCATTTCGTCCACCGGCTGCCGGAGATCGCGGCTGCGCAAGTGGACGTCCTGTTGCGCCAGGGCGACGTGGCCGCAGCCGCGCATCTCGCGCAGAAGCACGAACTTCCCTTCAGTCGCGCCCGAATCCTCCTGGCTCAAGGTGATGCCGCCGCCGCGTTGACATTGCTTTCCGCATCGCGCCAACAGCTGGAAGCGAAAGGTTGGCAAGATGAACGGCTCAAGGCGCTGGTTTTGCAGGCTCTCGCGTTTCGAGCGCGCGGCGAAGAGGAAGCGGCGCTGCAGACGCTCGGTGAGACGTTGGCGCTGGCCGAGCCGGGCGGCTTCATCCGCATTTTTGTGGACGAGGGCGTCGCGATGGCGCAATTGCTGTCCGAAGCAATCGCTCGCGGCATTGCGCCGGACTACATCGGCAGGATTCTTGCCGCATTTCCTGACGCGATGGCATCAGGCCAATCCAAAATCCAAAATCCAAAATCCAAAATGATCGAACCGTTGAGCCAACGCGAGCTGGAGGTACTGCGGCTGATTGCTCAGGGACTCTCCAACCGGGAGATTAGCGAGCGGCTTTTCCTTGCTTTGAGCACGGTCAAGGGACACACCCGGATTATCTTCGACAAGCTCCAGGTTCAGCGGCGCACCGAAGCCGTCGCCCGCGCCCGCGAGTTGGGGCTGTTGTAGACTGTTTCGCCCCCGATGCCTCTTCTATTGGGCGGCCATCGCCTTCGCGAAAGACTGCGCTTCCTTTGCCAGATCGGCCTGCAAGAGGTAGAGACTCTGGTACTGCGCCAGTTTTGACCACGTCGCGTAGGGCATGCCGTTCGTCAGGATCACCACCACGCGGGTTTGCCCGGCCAGCGCTCCCCGTTTCGGGACCGCGTAGGAGACCAGGGTCAACACACCCGCCGTCACCCCGTCTTTGGCTCCGTAGCGTTGGTGAAACAAGAGGCGCATGGGATCGTCGGCCGGCGCGCTTTCGAGTTTTTGCTGAATGCGCGCGCTGACTGCGGGCGAAATCAACCGCCCGCCGGCGATTTGCGCCATCAGGTGGGCGTATTCCCGCGCCGTTCCTTTGGGGAACAGTAGACTGCTTTCCACCTGCCCGTCCCAGCCCATTTCTCCGGCTACTGCGACGAATGCTTCTGACTTCATGAAGGCGATTTGCGCCGCCCGCCAGTCTGGATCATTCAGATACAGGTTCGCCAGATGCTCCAGGGTGGTGAAGTTGCCACCCGCCACTGCGTTGATCAAGGCCTGGCGTTGGGCGGCATCCGTCAGCGGGCCTTCGTGATTGAACATCGCCAGCGTGATGCCCAAAATCGTGTGAAACGGCGTGTGGTGTTCCATGCCGGCGGCGGCCATCGTTGC
>JAKQHY010000138.1 GCA_029555965.1 Chloroflexota bacterium
ATCATTCTCGGCAGGTACAACCTGTCGAAGAGATTTTGCGGCTGAAGCCGCCGGTAAGAAGGCGGTTTTGCGGTGACGGGCGGTAGCCCGTCACCGCAAAACCCCTTTAAGAATCACGGCTTTAGCCGTCTCCTATGGCGCGGCGCATCATCCGGCTGGAGAATGATAAGGCCCTGCAGTCGCAGGGTAGCGGCAAGACATAAGGCGGATTATTTCCCAATAATCCGCCTTATCTTTTGGCATTATCCCTGGGTTAACGTACAATGGATCAAGAATGTTGCACCATCCCTCCAGTTGGGAGTTTTGGCTCACCCAATTATGCTAAAAAGGAGACAACCCATGCACGCAATCATCATCGGCGGCGGTGTGGCCGGGATTACTGCCGCCCTGGAACTTTCCCGGCGCAATGTTGGCGAGATTGATGTCTACTCTGACGAAGAGTACCCCTATTACTACCGCCCGCAACTGACGGAGTTCCTTGCGGGCGAGCTGACGCTGGACAAGCTCTTCCGTCGCAAGCTGGACTGGTACGAGGAGCGCGGGATCCACATCCACCTGAACAGCCCCGTGACGCAGCTTGACACTGCGGCCAAAACCGTGACCGTCAAGGGCGCGGCGACGGTTCCCTACGATAAACTTTTGCTGGCGATGGGCAGCCGGCCCTCTTTGCCGCCCATTCCCGGCTGCGATAAGCCGGGCGTCTTCACCTGGCGCACCCTGGGCGATTCATTGGAGATCGAGAAAGCGGCGGTGGCATGTAGCCAGACCCTTATCATCGGCGGCGGGCTGCTGGGTCTGGAGGCTGCGCGCGGCTTGTTGGGCTTCTGCCCTCATGTCACCGTGTTGGAATTTTTCCCGCGCCTGCTCCCGCGCCAACTGGACGTGGCGGGCGCGGCGTTGTTGCAGGCTTTCGTGGAATCGCTGGGCATCCGGGTGATCGTAGACGCTAAAACGGAGGCTATTTTGGGCAACGACCGTGTCAGCGGCGTGCGCCTCCAGGATGGACGCGAATTTCCCGCGTGGACCGTCCTCGTCGCAGCGGGGGTGCGCCCGGAGGCGGCGCTGGCGCAGCAGGCTGGTCTCCAGGTCGCGCGCGGCGTCATCGTGGACGAGTTCATGGCGACGAGCGCGCCCGATGTCTATGCCGCCGGCGATGTGGCCGTGTACAAGGGCTACTCGTGGGCCATCGCGCCCATCGCGCAGGCCCAGGCGCGCGTCGCGGCGGTCAATATGGGTGGAGAAGCCATGGCTTACGATGTCGTCGTGCCTTCGACCACACTCAAGGTAGTGGGGATTGACGTTAGTTCCGTGGGTATCGTGAATCCTGAAGAGGCGGACTACCGCGAATTTCACAGACTGGATAAAGACGCCGGGACGTATAAGAAGGTGGTGTTGCGTGAGGGGATCATTGTGGGCTGCATCGTTATCAATGACAAAGTTCTGGCAAAGGAGTTGGAAAAGAAAATTGCCGCTCGCGCGCCGGTGACTGAGGCGGAGGCGCAAGCGTGGGTAGCGTAGGGGGGAATTGAAGCCTCGGGCATGGCGCGTTAGGCTGCGCAACTGTTATCATATTTTAACGCGGATTGTGTTGATTTCCATACAGGCTGTGCTACACTGAACTTAAAATTCAGTTGCATTTCTTTATCATAAACTGTGGGTTAATTGCTGAAGCAGTGTAGGTAGTCATGAGAGACTTCTCCGACGCGCCAGGCTATCAAGAAGCAGCGTGTGACGATGCGGCCATTATCAATGACCCCAGTCCCACTGTTTCTGTGAGCGCCTCCCCAGATGACGGATCGGCCAGGATTGCCCAACAGGAACAACAGAAGCGCCTGCAACAGCAGCGACGCACCATGATTCACCTTACGACCCACCCGGCGGTGGCCGAAGGCGACCTGGAGCCGGCGCTGTGGACTATTGTGAGCGCCGCGGCCGGCGCAATTCAGGTGTCCTGGGTGAACATCTGGCGTTTAAGTTCTGATGGTGAATTGTGTCGGTGTGTTGCTACAATTGAGCCAGGCGGGGCGCCGCGCAAGGGAGAGCAGGTCATCGAGGTTTTTCGTTACCCTGAGTACTTTACCGCTATGCGTGGGGGATTGGTGTTGGATGTCGCTAACGTGGGCGCCGACCCGCGCACCAAATCCCTATCTGCCTTGTATTGGGAACAGTTGGGTATCACCTCCGTGTTAACCGCGCCCATTCGTTTACACGGGCAGATGGTGGGGGCGGTGAGTTTTGACCATGTCGGCGGCCCACGCGCCTGGTATCCTGATGAAGTAACCTTTGCCAGCCAGATTGCAGCGTTGGTCGCGCAGGTATTTCTTAATGCCGATTTGCGGCGGCGGGCTGAGGAGTTGGCGCTGTTGACCCGTATTAGCCGACAAATTGCCGCCCTCCATAACTTGCCCGAAGTGTTGGATGCCATCACCCATTATGTCGCGGAGGTCTCTCAGGCCGATGTCAGCGGGGTATTTGCATTGATCCCTGATGGTAGTATTGTGGCGGCCCTTCAGGGGCTGGCGCCGGCTTGGTTGGACATCTTCCAAATGCACAGCCCGGCATTGTTGCGCAAGGGGGTCTTTGCAGAGGCCATCCACACGCGCCACCCTCGGCAGGTGACGGACCTTTCGGTCTATAACGACAAGTTGACGCAGCGGTTGTGCGCGGAGGAGGGTCTTCAGACCGTGTTAGTGGTGCCGATGTACAGTGGCGAGGAGGTTGTGGGGGGGATTGGATTGGCGCAGCGCCAACCCCGTTACTTCTCTGTGGAAGAGACCGCCTTTCTCCAGGCATTGGCGCAGCAATCCGTCAACGCTGTTGAAAGTGCGCGGCTCTTCCAGGCCGAACATCGCCAGCGCGAAATTGCCGAGCGGCTCCAGGAAACGGCGTTGCTGGTCAATAGCAGCCTGGAGCTGAAAGAAGTTTTGGCGCTGATTCTGAATCAACTGGGGCATGTCTTTCCCTATGAAAGCGGCAGTATTCAGATCCTTGAGGATGACGCGATGCGGGTGGTCGCGGTGCGGAACCTGGCTTCGGATGTGATTGGGCGTCGTTATCTCCTAAATGAGTATCCTTACCACCGGCGTCTGGCCGCTGGCGAATCTGTGCTCTTGACCGACATTCATGATAAAGCGGATGGGGTGGTGGCCTATAACGAAGTGACGAGCACCCGTTCCAACATTGGCGTGCCGCTGTGGGTACGGGAGCGCGTGATCGGGGCATTGACGATTGACTGTGGCGCCGCAAAATCTTACACGCCGGAAGAAATCCGCATTGTTCAGGCGTTTGCGCAACAGGCGGCTATCGCCATCCAAAATGCGCGCCTCTTTGAAAAACAACGCGCCGAGCGCGCGTTAGCTGAGGCGTTGGCTACCGCTGCGGCCGTGGTGGGCAACACCCTCGATCTGGAACAGGTGCTGGATCGGATTTTAGAACAAACGGCGCGGGTGGTCAATGGCGACATCTTTAACATCATGTTGATCAAAGGGGATAAAAGCCGTATGGTGCGCTGGCGGGGCTACGAAAATTATGCGATTTCCGGCAGCGAGATCGCCGCGTTCGACGTACCGGTGTCCGAGTACCCCAAACTCGTGGAGATGATCGAGTCAGGCCAACCGGTGTTGGTGGGAGATATTTTTCAAAGCACCGACTGGGTGTTGACCAATCCATATCGGCGCTATTTGCGCTCTTACGTTGCTGCGCCCATCCGGATCGCGGAAAAGACGGTGGGCTTTTTGAACGTGAACGGCACGCGCCCCAACCAGTTCACCTTCCAGGATGCACTACGTTTGAAAGTCTTCGCTGATCATGCTGCCATTGCTATCCAGAATGCCAACTTGTATCAGCAGCAACGCCACTATGCGGATCAGCTCGAACAGGAAGTGCGCAAACGCACTGCCGAACTGGAAGCGAAAAACGCCTGGCTGGAGGCCATTCTCCGCAGCACGACCGACGGCATTATCGTAACCGACAGCGCGGGCGAGATTGTGCAGCAAAATACCGTGGTGGATACCTGGTTGAAGCGAACCCTTTCCTCCGAAAGCGCGAAACGTTTGTGCGACACGGTGCGCCGGGTAGCGCGACGCGCCGAGGAACGCGCGGAACAACTCCTGGAACTGCCCGGCCTGGATTTGCAGCTCAACGCGGCGCCGATTGCGGATTCGGATGCCGGCGGCCCGGCGGTGGTGGTGGCCGTCCACGATATCAGTTACCTGAAGGCTCTGGATCGCATGAAATCTCGCTTCGTTTCAGATGTCTCTCATGAATTGCGTACCCCACTGGCCTCGATTCGCCTGTACACGTCCCTGGTGCGAACCGCTCCTGAAGAAAAGTTGGATCAGTATTTGCTGGCATTGGATCGGGAAGCTGATCGGCTGGCGCGTCTCGTGGCCGATATCCTCCAACTTTCGCGGATTGAATCGGGCCGGTTAGACATCAATTTGCAGCCGACCGACATTAACGTTCTGGCCGAGACGACCATTGCCTCGCACATGGTGCTGGCCGAATCCAAGGGACTTAACTTAACCTACCATGCTAATGCCCATACGTCCCAGGTCGAGGTGGACCTGGATAAATTTTCCCAGGTGCTCAATAATCTGATCGAGAACGCCATTAACTACACGCCCGCGGGGGGCCATATCCAGGTATCCACCCAACAGCAGTCGCGTGATGGGAGAAAGTGGGTGACGGTGACAGTGGCCGATACCGGTATGGGTATTTCTGAAGATGAAGTACAATATATCTTTGATAGATTCTTCCGAGGCGAAGGGCCACGCCAACAACAAATTCAAGGTACCGGCCTGGGACTGGCTATTGTGAAAGAGATTTTGGACATGCACGGGGGCACGGTCACTGTCAAAAGTGAGGTGGGCGTGGGGTCAATATTTACTGTGTGGCTACCTTTGAAAAATTCTGATTAGGGCAGCTACGATGAATCTTTGTACAGAAAGGGGTCAACATGGATAAAAAACGCATTCTCGTTGTGGAGGATCATGACCTGTTATTGCTGGCCATTCGGGATATTCTCGAAGTGGAAGGCTACGAAGTGGTCACAGCCACGGATGGCGTGGCAGGGCTGGAAGTGATGGAGACTTTTACCCCTGACTTGATCGTTGCCGACATCTCCATGCCGCGCATGGATGGCTACCAATTTTTCGAGCACGTGCGCGAACATCCTGAGTGGGTGCCGATCCCCTTTATTTTCCTGACAGCGCGCGCGGAGCGTGAGGATCGCTTGCGGGGCAAGGCCCTGGGTGCTGAGGATTACATCACCAAGCCCTTCGATCCTCAGGAATTGGTGGTGGTGGTCAGTTCGCGAATTGGACGGGCCAAGGCAATTCGTCAGGCTACCGAGACTGAGTTTGAAGAACTGAAACAACAAATCATCACACTGTTAAGCCACGAATTGCGGACGCCGTTGACCAGCGTGTACGGTTATACCGAACTGGCCCTGGAGGAAGCCTCTTCCCTGCCGGCGGGCGATTTCCAGCAATTCCTGGTTGGCATCAAGAAGGGCGCCGACCGACTAACCAACCTGGTTGAAGACCTGTTGATGGTGGTGCGGATGGACACCGGCCAATTGGAGCGGGAGTTCCGGCTGTTGGGCACCACCTATCCTAACATTGGCGATGTGGTCGAACAGAGCGCCCGTTTGCATAAGGCGGCGATGGACGCGCGAGGGATCGAACTCGAACTGGATATTCAGCCGAATTTACCTCCGGTGCGCATCTACGAGCATTTTCTGACGGATGCGCTCAGCCGCCTGCTGGACAATGCCATCAAATTCTCGCGCAAGAAGGGCAAGCGCATCCAGGTAAAAGTCACGACCCAGGATAACCTGGTGCAGATTGCCATCACGGATGAGGGTGTGGGTATCGAGGCGTCAGAATTATCCAAGCTGTTTGAACGCTTCCGCCAGATCAACCGGGCAAAAATGGAACAACAGGGGACCGGCCTGGGGCTGGTGATTGCGCGCTCGTTGATCGCCTCAATGGATGGCGAGATTAAGGTTGCCAGCGTGGAAAATGTCGGCAGCACCTTTACCATTGAATTGCCGGCGGCGACCGGGACATCCCAATAACACCTGCGTTCACACTGCCGTCTTTGCCCAAAACGTCCGGGAGAAGTTCCCGGACGTTTGTATTTGCCCCTATATTCCCCAGAAAAGACTGGAAGCCTGGAATGTCCCCCCATGCGCTTGTTCTCTATCCTCATTTACTTTATACTATGAAAGTTACTGTCGGATTAGCGGGGACTAAACAGCCTCCTTCCCAATCGCACCCGGCTGCGTCCCAGGAATTGCCCAGACTGGCGCTCACCGGCGGTTGGATGAAAATCTCACGCAAAGCCGCCAAGTGTCTGTTTTTTTTACTTTGCGTGAAATGACCTTGTGTTTTCAAGCGGCCACTGGCCTGCGGGCCAATGCTTTCAGTAAAAACTAGGAAGTTGCTTAGCAGGGAGGGTAATTATGTGGATGAATAAATTCTTGTTGGGTTGGCGTGTGTGGCATGGGGGGGCGGCGAATTTGTTGGCCGGTATAGCGGCGCTGGCGCTGGCAGTCGGCGTAGGGGCGGCGCCTTTCCCCCCGGCCGACATGATTGTCATTGACGGCATTTTTACTGGCAGCCTGTTAGATAGTGACGGCTCCCTTTCGAATGAGGTGGGAGATGCCAGTACCATCGCGGTCGGCTTTGTCGAGTTGAAGCTCTTTGATGATGTTGACCATTTTTATTACCAGGATAGCAATCAAACAGAGCGGCTGGATGTTGGCGACGCCTTTTGGATTGACAGCACCGATAATGGTTATTTTGATGTAGGCTCTGCGGATCGGGTGGTTCTTGGCGTCCCCTTGCCGCGTCCCGCCAAGGGCATCCGCGTTTCGGCCTTGCGAGGTGAAATAGCGATTGCCTACAACGATGCGGAAATTAACCAAAACAATGCCTACGATGATGGCGAAGACATCTATCTAGTTGCCAGCGACGAATTCCAGGGAGCCACCGAGCGCATTGTGTACGATCCCCGCTATCCTGGGGAGCGACGGGTATTGGCGCATCTTTATGTAGTCAGTGACGCTGATACTGTTTTCGTCCACAACGATTTTTTGGTTGACGCTGAAGCTATCTGGATTGACAGCGATGGCACCCTCAGTCTCGGCAGCGGTGAGCGCACCACCCTTGGTTTCTCCCCCATCACAAACATGGTTAGCCCAACACTGTCGGTAGACTTTTTCGGCAAGTGGTTCGAAGCAACCGATAACATCTATTGGTATGCCACCGACCAGCAGTGGGAAACATGGAATCCTTACGGCGATGCCTTATGGTTGGATCGGGATGGGGACGGCGTTTATAACTTTACAGTGGATAGTTTAATCTACGACGGCGCTGAATTCTCGTCTGAAGACGGCGGCCGTCTATTGAATACTGAAGGCGCTGAGCCTATCTACAGCCTGGTTTACAATGACGAAAATCACAATAGCGCCTGGGATGATGGCGAAGACATCAGCACCTTTGATGGCGACACGCTTTATGACTGGGCCTACTTTTTGGATCGCTGGGCCTGGCTGGTGGATGGCGATGGCGATCTGACGCCGGGCAGCGGCGACGAAAACCCAACGGGCGTGACCGGCAACACCTGGTTCCAGGCCGGTGACCGCATCTTCCATTACGACGCGGATAACGACTCCGAGTGGGACGAGGGCGACGCCCTCTGGATTGACGCCAGCGGCGATGGTATATACACCGCCGCTGCCGATCAACTCCTGGCGGCGAGTGGGCCTGTTGCCGATGGGCTGATGGGGCGCTTGTTGTGGGTGCAATTCGTGGATGGCGATGGCTACACCACCGATGGAGCCGGCGGCGAATACCTGCCGCGGCGTGGGCAGACCCCCTTCAGTCTGGAAGACAACGTTCTCTGGTACGATGCCCCCGGCGCCGGACAGCGCTTTTGGAGCGCCGGCGATGGTCTGTGGTTGGACATCAATCATAATGACGCCTTCAATCCGTTGGAGGACTGGACGCTGGTGCGCGGCGCTATGCCCAACGGCGCGCGGGGCGCGCGCCTCTCCCCCGGCGCCCTACACTTCGGCTACGACGATGGCGAAATCGCCCTGAACGGCCGTTACGACCCTGGCGAGGACATCTACGCTGCGAATACGTTCCTGGCCTATGATGACTTTGAAATTGCTTTTAACGGACAATACAATCCCGGCGAAGATATCCACAACCGTGTCTACGTTGAACTGTGGGTTTACGCTGAGGGTAACAGCGCGACGGTCCCTGTCGAGATCCCCAATCCTTCCTTTGAACCGGCCGCCCGCGATGTTGGCTTCCGCGTTCACATCAACGGCGTTCGGGTGGATGATCCCGCCAATGACTACGACGCCCCTTATGGTTTCCAGGCGGCGGCCGGTTGGGGGCCGTCGCGTGGCGCGGCGGGCGCCGGCGTCCCGGCCGGCGGCTATAATCGCCACTATGAATATAAGCTGAAGCTCGGCGCGAGCGGAGCGCCAGGAGGATTGGCCGCGGGAAGCGCCCCCGCTGTGTTGGAAAACCTCACATGGGAGACGCAATGGCAAGCGTTGCGCCAGCAGAATGGCCTTGTCCCCATATACAGCTTTGCCGGAGCATCCGTGCAAGTGCTGGATACGGTGCAGGTAGGGCGACCGCCGGCGCGCGCCATACCGTCGGGCGCTGCACCTGTCGTGACGCAAGCTCCCCTCATGGAGCCGCTGGTGCTGGCGCAAGATGCCTTCCAGGTGGCGGCCCCCTATTGTTGGACCCTCTTCGCGGCCAACCCGCTTGCCCAACCGTTGGGTGCCCTGGTGCTGACCGAGACGCTGCCGCCAGGTTGGACCGGCAGCGTGGCGGCGGTGACGTTCGAGCCGTTAACCTTGAGCGTGGACATTGCCAGTTTCCCGGTCATCGCCATCCCCGCTGGTCTGCCGGCGGACGGCTGGATGAAGGCGACCCTTTGCGGCGTCGGCCCGATTGGCGCCGCAGACACCGAGATCGTGGCCTGGGTGGACGGTGTGGTGGATGCTGATGCCAATCCGGACACTCCGCCGATTCCTCTCCCTACGGATCTGGCCTATCGCGCCGCGCGCACGCCGGTGATCCGGGCGCCATCCCTGGCCCTCGCCAAGGCCGCCGTCCCCGCCGCCGTCTACACCGACAAAAGTGTAGTTTGGCGCATTGGCCTGGTGAACACTGGCCTGACTTCAATCTACCATGCCTGGTTCCAGGATGCGCCACCTGCCGAACTGCTGCCCCGCACCGCGCTGAGCCGCACATTAGGCGCCTTGTTGCCTGGGCAGGTACACCTGATCAACCTGGAAATGGATGTGACCGCGTCTGCACTCCCTGAAACGACATTGACCAATACCGTTTCCCTGTTGGGCGACTTTAGCAGCTCCGAAACGGGATGGACGCCCTACCACAGCGTCCCTGCGACGGCTACCGTGTTGCTCCGCGCCCCGCGCGCCAAAATGCCGATTGGGCCTTACACCGGATTGCCCACCGTTGATGGCCCCTCCATCACCAACTTTATGTTGCAATCCTTGCTCGATCAGTATGCCGCCGGTGTTGACAATCGTCTCTTCATCCTGACACAGCCTTACGGCAGCGATCTATGGGATGGATTGACCACCCGTCCCCAGACGGCGGTTTTGGCGGCGACCGCGCCCGGCTTGCGACCCTGTTACGCCGGGTACGACCAATCTGCCGCAGCCGCACTCTTCCCGGCGGCGGGCCGCACCAGTGATGATGTCCATCAGGCTGGGGTCGCTGGTCAAAGTGAGCGTGAGACGCCGCAGCAGGGTGGGATACCCGTTTCCTTAGCGCCCACGGCGGCTGCCGGGGACATCCAACAACGGCAGGTCTTGATCTATGCCGGATTCCCGGACGTGTCAGGGGGGTGGGAAAGTGTACAACGTGATGTTATTCGCACCAACTTCAGCGGCGCGCTGAATACGACGGTCACGGCCATGGGCGGCGACGGCGCCACGGGTTGGGACCAGCCGGCCTCGTTGGCGGGACTGCGCGCGGTCTTGAGCGCCGGACAATTGGGCGCCCATTCTCAACTGATCATGTTCGTCACCGGGCCAGGGATGCATCATGCCGTCGCGCGCGACGTGGAAATTCCCGGCAAGGCTGCCGCCGAACTTGCCATGCCGCTGTCCTCTGCCTGGGTGTCGCAAATGCGCCAGAACAAATTCAATGAGCCGGGCACCGGCATCACCCTGTACAGCCCCGGCGCTGCTTCCTTTGCGCCGGGCGACGTTGCCCTGCATTTGCCGGAAGTCACCACGGTCTACACCGACTTTGTCGCCTACCCGGTGGATTTGAACGGCGATGCCAGTCTGGAGGCGCTGGGCGAGGGACTGTATCTGATATTCGCCATTCCCGAAACTGATCTCCTGGCTGCTATTGGGGGCAATGGCGGCGTGTTGCGACCGGTAGTGGAGAATCGGCGGTTGGAACCCGTTTACTTTGGTTACGCGTCGGTGGATAGCGGGCCGCTCTACAAACGATCGCCTTATACGGTTTATCTGCCCCTGACTATGCGCGAACATTAAAACCTGTGGAGAGAGTATGCAACCTAAAGACTTCCCTATTTTGGAATATGACACTGCCCTGGAGTCATTTATCGAACCAGGCAAGCTCATCCGGCCGGAAGACGTTCCCGAAGCCTGCGTCATCTGCTTTTTCCAGGACGTGATCGCCAGCCTGGTGGAAGCTGGTCGGGCGAAAGAGATCGCCCGCTCTACATCGGAGATGGGCATTCATCCCCTGTACGAACTGGATGTGGACGGTCGCCGGCTGGCGTTGTTCCATCCTGGCGTCGGCGCGCCCTTGGCGTCGGCGCTGTTGGAGGAACACTTCGCGCGCGGGTGCCGCAAATTCATCGCCTGCGGCGGCGCGGGAGTGTTGAACAAGGACATCGCCGTGGGCCACATCGTCGTCCCCATTGCCGCCGTGCGCGACGAGGGCGTGTCCTACCACTACCTGCCGCCTGCCCGCGAAGTCCACGCCTTGCCGGAGGCCGTTGCCGCCATCGAGCGAACGTTGGAACGCCATCAGATCCCTTATGTGATCGGCAAAACGTGGACGACGGACGCTTTTTATCGCGAGACGCCAGACAAAGTGCAATTGCGCCGCGACGAGGGCTGCCTGACGGTGGAAATGGAAGCGGCAGCCTTCTTTGCCGTCGCGCGTTTCCGGGGCGCGGTGTTCGGCCAGCTTCTCTACGGCGGCGACGACCTCAGCGGCGCCGAGTGGGATGGGCGCGATTGGGAGAAACGCGCGTCTGTGCGCGAGAAGCTGTTCTGGTTGGCGGCAGAGGCCTGCCTGAGTCTGTAGGGGATGCCAATGAAGTCAATCTGCGTGTACTGTTCATCCAGCGATGCGGTGGACACGGCCTACTTCGAGGTTGCCCGTGAGCTGGGCGCATTTATCGCGGCTTGCGGCTGCGCATTGGTGTATGGGGGCGCGCGCCGGGGGTTGATGGGGACGCTTGCGCGGGCGGTTCAGGGTGGGGGCGGGCGGGTCGTCGGCGTCATCCCGGCAGCGTTGCGCGATCGCGGCATTGCGTATGACGCGGCGGACGAACTTATCGTCACCAGCGATTTGCGGGAGCGGAAGGCCATCATGGAGGCGCGTGCGGATGCTTTTATCGCGTTGCCCGGCGGCTTTGGCACGCTCGAAGAGTTGCTGGAAGTTCTCACGCTGCGGCAACTCCAAACGCACACCAAGCCCATCGTGCTGCTCAACGTTCAGGGCTTCTACGACCCCCTGATGGCCGTGTTTGAGCACTTCTACCGCGCGCGTTTTGCCAAACCCGTCCGCGACCTCTACTACCTCGCGCCGGACGTGGCAGGCGTATTTGCCTACCTGGATGCTTACGTTCCCGTCGCTGCGCCTGGCAAATGGTTCACCTCAGGAGAACGCAATTCGTAATTCGCAATTCGTAATTCGTAATTCGCAATTCGTAATTCGTAAAACGTGAGGCTCTCGTTATGAAAGCCTCACGTTTTGTTTTACATTTCACGTTTCAGAGCACTGCGTTCAAATCAATCCCCCGCGTGACAGCGCGCTCTTGACGCCATTCTTGCTCATCGGCCGGCGGGGCCAGGATTTCGGCGTCGGGGCGGCGGACGAGGCTCAACGCGCCCTGCGGACACGCCAGCGTGCAGACGCCGCAGCCCACGCAGCGCACCGTGTCCACCGTCGCCACGTCGCCCACGGACATCGCCCCGAATTGGCATGCCTCGACGCACGCACCGCAGCCGATGCACAAGCTCTCATCCACCTGGTTGACGAAGCTGGAGCGGGCGACGACGTTGGCGATGCCCAACTCGGCCATGCCGCGCAAAATCCCACACGCGCAGGTGCAGCAGTTGCAGATGTACCACAACCCCTCTCGGCTGTTGCTCACCGAGTGAACCAGCCCGGCCTCGGCGGCGCGGCGCAGCGTCGCCAGCGCCTCCGCTTGCGTCAGCGCGCGGATGACGGCGGAGCCGGCGAAGGCGCCGGGGCGGTCGCTCAGGATCATGCACACGTCCAGCGGGTGCCCGCACGGCTTGCCGATGAGGGCCTGTTGAGTGCGGCAGATGCAGTCGGTCACACCCCACGCCTGGGCTTTGGCGACGATGTCGGCGGCGA
>JAKQHY010000221.1 GCA_029555965.1 Chloroflexota bacterium
TGTCAGGCCGTCCTGGTGAGCCGCCAGCACAGTTTGACCTGTCCCTACTGTGGCTCGCACCACGTGATGGACGTGCCCGCGCCCACCATCGCGCCGCCCCAGGTGATGATCTTGTTCACAGTAGTGGCGCAGGATGCGCGCCGCGCGCTGCAAGCCTGGGTGGATTCCAAAGTCATCGGCTCCGCCTACCAGACCAGCCGCGTGCGGGCCGTCTATCTCCCGGCCTGGACGTTCGACATCGTCACCGAGCGGCCCTGGCGCGTGATGAATTTGGATTCCTCCCAAGTCCCCGGTATGACCCCAACCATGACCACGTATGAAGGATCTGAGTCCGATTTTCAAGATGATATTGTCGTCCCGGCGACTCACCGGCTGCCCTTCGCGCTATTGCCCGCATTTGAGGACTTCAACCTGACCGCGCTCACGATTTACGATGACGCCTGCCTGGCGAACCATCCGGCGGCGCTGCACACCCTCACCTTAGCGGAGGCGTCATTGGTCGCGCGCCGCAAGGCGTATCAAAGCGCGGAAAAACTGACGCCCTCGGTCAGCGCCGGCAACCGCTTTAGCGACGTAAAGATCGCCCCGCCCAAAGTCTCGGTGCTCTCCTACAAGCTGGCGCTGCTGCCCTTCTGGATCGGTAACTACCGCTACAAAGGCAAAGTCTATCTGGCCGTCATCAACGGCCAACATGGTAAAGTGCGCGGCGAACTTCCGCCCGGCCTGCTTGAAAAGGCGTTGGGCAAAGTCTTGTAAGTAAGGTGAGGAGTTGCGAGTGAGGAGTGAGGCATTCGTCATTCCTCACTCCTCATTCCTAACTCCTAACTCGCCACTCCTAACCCTAACTCCTGATGCAAAAACCGCACGGTATCCCCCACCTGTTCCTCCGGGATGCAGAAGGAGACGTTGTGCTCGGTGGCGGCCTGCGCCACGGCGATGACCCGCGTGCCGTGCTGCCCTAGGGCGGCGAAGGTGTGCGAAACGATCCCCTTGTCGTTCCATCCCGGCACACCAACGACGGACACGGTCGCGACTTTTTCCTTGACGCCCAACGCGAAGTTATCGGCGCTGAGTCCGGCAAATTCCCCTTGCAACGTCTTGAGGGCGTGCGCCTGATCCTGCTCGCGCAGCACCAGGTTGAGCGTGTGCTCGGAGAATGATTGCGAAAACATCGGCACGTCCACGCTGGCGGCGCTGAGGCAGTGCAGCGCGCGCGCCGTCAGCGCCAGATGCCAGGCGTCGTCGCGGCTGCCGACGGCCAGCAGCGTCAGGCCGGTAGTGGAGATGATAGCGGGCAGCCGTTCCCGGTCGGGACGCGGCGACTTGACCACCAGGGTGCCGGGATGCTGCGGATTGAAGCTGTTGCGCAATCGCAGGGGGATGCCGGCAGCCACCACCGGCCCAACCGTCTTGGGATGCAGGACTTCGGCGCCATAGTAGGCCAGGTCCGCCGCCTCGCTGTACGACAGTTCCGGCAGCGTGCGCGCCTCCGGCACGAGGCTGGGGTCGGCGGTGAGGATGCCGTCCACGTCGCTCCAAATCCACACCTCATCCGCGTCCAGCCCCGCGCCGACGAGCGCCGCCGTGAAATCGCTGCCGCTGCGCCCGAGCGTCGTCGTGACGCCCGCCTCCGTCGCCGCGATGTAGCCGGTGATGACGGGGATCGCGCCGCGCTCCACCAGCGGCTTGACGCGCGCCTGGAGCCGCTCGCGGGTCGGCCCTGGCAGCGGATGCGCCGCGCCAAAAGCGTCGTCGGTGACAATCAGCTCGGTGGCGCTGAGCGCCTCGGCCCGCGCGCCGCGCTCGCGCAACGTCGCCGCCAGGATGTGCGCCGAAAGCTGCTCCCCAAATGCGGCGACCGCGTCCAGCCCGCGCACCGTCACCTCGCCCAGCACGGCGATGCTGCGGTAGAGCTGTTCCAATTCGTGCAGGCGATCTTCGACGAAGCCGCCCACGTCCAACCGCGCGCGGCTGCGGGTGAGCAGCGCGTCCACTACCGCCAGATGGCGCGCCAGCAGCGCCGCCTTGATCTCGCGGTAGATCGTGTCGCGCCCTTCCGCTGCCGCCCGCGCCCCGGCAATCAACTGATTGGTCACTTTGCTCATGGCCGAGACGACCACGACGGGCTGGTGTTCCGCCGCCAGCACAATATCCGCCGCTGCCGCCAACCGCTCCGCGCTGCCCACGGACGTGCCGCCAAATTTGTGGATGATGAGCATAACGATAGGCTCCTTTGTTCGGTAGACGGTAGACGGTAGACGGTAGACAGGGCCGTCTCCTGTCTACTGTCTACCGTCTACTTGAGTGCTTGCGCCAGATCGGCGATGAGGTCGTCCGCGTCTTCGATGCCCACCGCGTAGCGGACGAGGCTGTCGCTGATGCCGGCGGCGGCGCGCTCGGCGGGGTCAAGGGAGATGAAGAGCGCCTGTTGCTGGACGATGCTTTCCACGCCGCCGAGGGTGGGGCCGATGGCGGGCAGTTCCAGGCGATCCACGAAACGGCTCGCGGCCTCTTTGCCGCCGGCCACCTCGAAGCTGACCACGCCGCCGCACCCCGTCATCAGCCGTTGGGCGATGGCGTGGTCGGGATGGCTCGGCAGGGCGGGATAGTAGACGCGCGCGATGGCCGGGTGGCTTTCGAGGAACTGCGCCACACGCAGCGCGTTCTCGTTTTGGCGTTGGACGCGCAAGGCCAGCGTCTTGAGGCCGCGCAGGAGCAGGTACGCATCGTTTGGCCCGCCGACGCCCCCGAGCAGTCCACGCGTGGCCTCGATGGCGTTCATCAGTGCGTGCGATCCCACCACGACGCCGGCCAGCAGGTCGTTGTGGCCGCCGAGGTATTTGGTGGCGCTGTGGACGACCAGATCAATGCCCAGGGTTAAGGGGCGCAGGTTGAGCGGGGTGGCGAAGGTGCTGTCCACGAGGGTGTAGACGTGATGCTGGCGGGCAGTCTCGGCCAGCCGTTCCAGGTCGGCCACGCGCAAGTGGGGATTGGTGGGCGTCTCGACGAAGAGCGCGCGGGTGTTGGGGCGAATCGCGTCGGCGATAGCATCTTGATCGTCCATCGAGACGAGCGTGGTAGTGACGCCCCACCGCTGCAAGAACTTCTCAGCGAACTCGCGCGTGCGGCGGTACGCCTCGCGGAAGAAAATGACGTGGTCGCCGGACGAGAGCAGCGTCAACAGTGTGCTGGTGATGGCGTTCATCCCCGAAGCGAAGAGCACCGCGCGGTCGCCCCCCTCGAGCGCCGCCAGCTTGCCCTCGACGGCGGCCAGCGTGGGATTACTGTATCGCCCGTATTCGTCGCGCAGCGTCAGGTCGCCGCCATCCGCGCGGGCCGCTGTGCGCTCCGCTTTGCGCTCCATAAAGGCCAGCACGTCCGCCGTATCCGCAAACGTATACGTCGAGGTCTGATAGATCGGGGTGGTCAGCGCGCCGGACGGTTTGCGCTGTTCCTCCCCGGCGTGAACGGCCTGGGTAGATGGATTTTGTGACATTATGTTTCCTTTTTGGTAATAAGAAATGAGTAATGGGTAATGAATGAAAATACTTATTACTCATTACTTCTTACTCGTTACTTCCTGTTTCCAGGCAACAAAAAAGCCTCCTCAGCAGGTATCCTGGCTGAGGAGGCTTTTAAGCCACATCATTATGATGGTCTCATCTTCCAGAACCCTCTGGGGGTCTGCCGGAATTGGCACCATAGAGCGCGCTATACGCGAAACTTGGTTGCCGAGGCTTCACAGGGCCGGTCCCTCCGCCTCTCTGGATAAGAGTATGCTCTTTTGAATTAACGTGCGATTAGGGGCGATTGTAGCACAAGGGGGGGAAGTGTCAACTTATCTTCAGGGATGGTTTCTCAGCACCAGCGGCAGGAATATCTTGTACCCCACCGCGCCAAGCGAGTCGCCGTAGAGAATGCCGCGCCCGTTGGTGCCGAGGTAGACCCGGCCATAGATGCGCGGGTCGCCGGTGATGGCATCGCCTGTCCAGGCGTACTGGTGCTGGTCGTCGTTGATGCGCACCCAGCTCGCGCCCATGGTCGTGGAGCGATAGATGCCGCGCACGCCGTCTACCTGCCCGCTGATGTAGATCGCCATATAGTCGGCCCCCGGCGCGGGGGCGCCAAACCCGAACACGTCGGCCTTTTCTACGTTGGCGAGCTTCGTGAAGTTGTCGCCGCCGTCGGTGGAATGCCACAGGCCGTAGACGTCAACGTCGTCATCGCCGCCGGCTGCCCAGAGGTCGCCCTCAATGCCGGGGACGGCCTTGAATTTCAGCGAAACGGTAGTGGGCCAGCCCGCGCTGATCGTGGCGGCGAAGGTGGCGCCGCCGTCCTCGCTGCGGTAGAAGTTGCCGTTGGCGTAGCCGTAGAAGACGTCCGGGTTGACGCGATCCGACTCGATGGTGGCGCTTTCCGAGATGCCGGCGCTGGCTGTCCAGGTGTCGCCGAGGTCGGTCGAGTAGTACACGGCGCCTTCCGGCGACCAGACGATCGCGCTGCCATCCGCCGCCACCGCGACGTTGCCGCCCCGGTTGTTGCTCAGCGGCTCGGTGACGGGCGGCGTCCAGGTGATGCCGCCATCTTGCGAGTAGCCGAGGTTCATCATGTTGTCGCCGTTGCCGACGCGCACGACGAAGTTCGGTTCAAGCTCGGCGTAGTCCAGGCTGGTGCCGGAACCCAGGGTGGGGTTGGTGGTCATGCCGGGGACGACGCTCAGGTCGTCGTGGCGGAAGCCGCCGATGTCACCCAGGGCGCTGATCAGGTGCGCGGTCCCGGTCGGCGGGCTGATCAGGTCGAGCACGGCGGTCTCTTCGAGGCCCTGCGCCATAACGGTGATGGTGACGATCTCATCCATATCCCAGTCAGTGAGGTTGTTGCTGCCGTAAATGGTCGCGCCGGTGCCGTACATCATCCGATCGGAGTTGAAGGGGTCAATTTCCAGATCGCCGATCATCCAGCCCAATTTCGGCGCCGTCTCCGGCAGGGGATCCACGGTGCGCCCCCAATCCAGCCAGGGAGCAGCGGAAATGTCCTGGACGTAGTCATTCACGCGCGGCCAGGGCCAGTTTGTCGTATTCATAATGTTCCAGATACGCTCCCAGGTGGCGCCGCCGTCGGTGCTGCGGAAAAGGATGTCATCCGGCCACCAGGATTGCTGGCTGGAGACCATCAGCACATCCGGGTCGGACGCATCTACGGCCAATCCGCCATAACCGTAAGTCCACCAGGACAGGCTCGGATCGGGGTGCAGCGGCGGGGTGATGTCTGTCCAGACGCCGGTGCGGGTGTTGTATTTCCAGACCGCGCCGTTGCCCCCCGCGTAGGGGCCGCAGTTATTGCTGTACGTGACGTAGAGCACGCCGTTGGAGGCCAGCACGCCATGATAGGGCAAATACCCTTGATCCGGCTGACCGGGGATGGGTTCCCACGTCCGCCCGGCGTCGGTGCTTTGATACAGCGCCGTGTCGGTGTCGGCCACGCCCACGTAAATCGTCCGCGAGGGCATGATGCCGGTCTGACCGGTGCTCTTGTCGAAGACCACCCACACCACGCCGATGAGATCGCCGTCGTAATCGCCCGTGCCCGGCGCGTAGTTGCCGACCGCCGTGAAGGTGACCACCCGCGACCAGGTAACGCCGAAGTCGTCGCTGCGCCACAGGCCGTTGCCGCTGCGCGTGCCCAGGTAGAGGATGCTGTTGACGTTGGGATCAATCGCCAAGCGCTCGCCCATGGCGCGGCCGGGCATGTTGCCGCCGCCTTTGAACGGCAGATCGGTGATCGCCCAGGTGGCGCCCCGGTCGGCGGAGCGGAGGATGGCGGCGTTGTTGGGGTCCCAGTCGTTGGTGTAAGTGCCGACAAAGGCGTACACCCGATCCGGGTCCAGCGCATCCGTCGCCAGGCTATCTACGCCGGTCCAGCCCCACTGATCCCAGCCGATCCAGTCCAGCAGGGGAATCCACCGATTAGTAGCGGTATCCAGGCGATATGCGCCGCCGATGTCGGTGCGGGCGTAGACCAGTCCCTCTTCGGCGGTGTTGAAGATGATGCCCGGCACAAAACCGCCGCCGACGACTTCCACGTTCTGCCAGGTGTAGGGTTCCGAAGGCGCGGTCAGTGTCTTGGCTTGCGCGCTGCTGCGGTGCGCCGTTGACCACCAGACGCCCATCAGGGCCAGCGCGACTCCCAAGACCACCACGATTTTGCCTGACTTGTTCAAGGTCATATCCTCATCTCCTTTGCGAATGAGCCGCTAAAGCGGCAGATTAAAAGGGGTTTGACAGATCGCCTCCCCGTTCACGCCAATTCCGTAGAAATGATATATACAAATCCAGGTTACGTCAAGTATTTGTGGCTGCGATTCAGGGCTTTATCATTCTCGGCAGGTACAACCTGTCGAGGAGATTTTGCGGCTGAAGCCGCCGGTAAGAAGGCGGTTTTGCGGTGACGGGCGGTAGCTCGTCACCGCAAAACCCCTTTAAGAATCACGGCTTTAGCCGTCTCCTATGGCGCAGTGCATCGTCCGGCTGGAGAGTGATAAGGCCCTGGCTGCGATTTGAGGAATACTTGACAATGCTTTTTATCCTACATAGAATGGAAATATTCAGTAAGCATCATCAACGCTTATATCCTTCAGGGGAGGTAACGCGCTTATGAATGAACCGCATGTCACACCGGTACACTCACATCCATGTCTTCATTCACGCCCCACACTGGGTCTGATCTGTGATATTCCTTGGAATCAGTACAGTTGTGATATGTGGGCCGGGGTGCGAGATGCGGCGCAGGCATTGGACGCTAATCTGTTTTACTTTGCCGGGGGGATCCTGGATTTCGCGGTGAATTATCGGCAGCAGGCCAACCTTATCTACGAACGCATTGCGCCTGACACTTTAGATGGGTTGGTCATCTGGGGGGGGCAGTTGGCCCATATTGTGGGGCCGCGGGAGGTCTTTAAGTTTTGCCGCCGTTTCCAGCCACTGCCCATGCTCAGCATTGAATTGGAAATGGAGGGGATCCCGAGTCTGTTTGTGGATAACTATCGGGGAATGTATGACATCACTACCCATCTGATCGAAGTCCACGGGTTCACCCGCCTGGCTTACATTGATTATCCCACCAACTACCCTGTGACGATCTCTCGTTATCAAGGATATGCTGACGCGCTCAAGGCGCATGGCCTCCCCATCAACGGTCAATTGATCACGGATGGTTCGGGAATGGATCCTCGGAATGAGAGGCGCGATAGCAATGCCGGTCAGGAAGGTGTGCGGGTTTTCCTTGAACAACGGAAGCTGCGTCCGGGACAGGATATTGAGGCCATTGTCACGGTGGCCGATCCTACTGCGCTCGCCGCCTTGGCACAACTGCGCGTATATGGTATTCGCGTACCTGAAGACATCGCCCTGGTGGGGTTCGACGATCTTGAGGAACTGCGTTACCAGCGTCCGCCTTTGACGACTGTACGCCAATCGTTTTATGAGCAGGGTTGGAAGGCAACGGAAGCGCTGTTGACGCGCTTGCGCGGCGGCGCGACGCCGGATCGCATCAATCTGACGCCCCAGGTCATCGTGCGCCGGTCGTGCGGCTGTGTTGATCCTGCGATTGTGCATGTGGCCGAAAAGCCATCCACCATCACGCTGCCCGCGTCGCTGGCGGATTGTAAAGACCTGCGTTGCATCCACCGGGAAGTCCTGCTGGCCGCCATCCGGCGTGCTGCGCCGACCGCCGATGCGGCGGCGTGCGCGGCCTGGGTGGAGTGTCTATTGGATGGTTTTCTGCAAACCGTTCGAGGGCAAGGCTCTGCGGTGTTTTTGTCCGCGTGGGAAGCGGTTTTATACGATGCTCAGGAGCGCGGCGTCGAGTTGACATGTTGGCAAGCTGCCTTATCAGAGTGGCGGCACTTTTTCCCGGCCATGCCCCAGGAGGAGACGCGGCGCGCGGAGACGCTTTGGCAGCAGGCGCGTATTTTGCTGGGCGATCTGGCGCAGCGGGCGCAGGCGGCCCAACGTCTTCAGGCGGCCCAGCATACGAATTTTGTCCGTGAAATCAGCGGCAATTTGATCGCCACTTTTGATACTGCCGAATTGATGGATGTACTGGCGCAGGAGCTACCTCGTTTGAATATCCCGCAATGTTACCTGGCGCTCTATGTAGAGCCGACGGCGCCGGCGGGAGGGGCCAGGTTGATGATGGCCTTTGACGAAACCGGACGACGGCCTTTGCCGCCGGAGGGCTTGCCGATCCCTCCCCGGCGGCTATTGCCGGAAGACCTGCTGTCGCAAGCGTTGCAGCACAGCTTTATGGCAGCGCCGCTGTATTTCCGAGAAACTCAGATTGGCTTTGTCCTCTTCGCTGCGGGGCAAAGTGATGGCGTTACCTATGAGGTCTTGCGCAGTCACCTGAGCAGCGCTTTGCAGGGCGCGCTCCTGGTCGGACGCATCCAGCACGCGGCAGAGGAGATCCGCGCGCTTAATCACGCGTTACAGTCGGAAAACATGCGGATGAGTGCGGAACTGGCTGTGTCGCGCCGCATCCAACAACTGGTGTTGCCTTCTGCCGCGGAATTGCAGCAAGTCGTGGGGCTGGACATCGCCGGCCACGTACAGCCGTCCGATGAAGTGGGGGGCGATTACTACGATGTGCTGCTGCATGACAATACCCTCCTCATAGGGATCGGGGATGTCACCGGGCATGGGTTGGAAAGCGGCATGTTGATGTTGATGACGCAGACCGCGATTCGAACGTTGTTGGAACATGGCGAAACTGACCCCATGGCCTTTTTAAGGACGCTCAATCGCGTGATTCTCAAGAACGTCAGTCGGATGCAGGTCCATAAAACGCTTTCGCTGGCGTTTGTGCAATATGAGAATCACCAACTCAAGATTGTCGGACAGCATGAAGACCTGCTCGTGGTGCGGACGGACGGTCATATCGAGCGTATAGATACGTTTGGCCTGGGTTTCCCACTGGGATTGGAAGATGAAATTGAACAATTTGTGTCTCAGACGACAATCTCGTTACAAGCGGGCGATGGCATCGTGTTGTATACCGATGGTCTCACTGAGGCAGAGGATACGGCGGGGCGATTTTACGGCAGCGATCGCTTGTGTGCGGTGATTACGCAGCATTGGCAGCAGTCGGCGGAGGCTATCAAGAAAGCTATCATCGCGGATGTCTCTCGACATATCGGCAAGAGGAAGATCTACGACGATCTCACACTGGTGATTCTCAAGCAACTATGAAAGACAAAGGCCACTGCCAACCGCGCGGTGGCCTTGTGAGTTTTAGTGAAAGCGATGAATTTTGTATTACGGGAGGTTATGGTGATTACACAAACTGCCATTCATACCGGCGCATATTACGATTCCATTGCCCTATTGCAAACGGCTCAGGGACTTTTAAAGTTGGAGGGTGTGGAAGACGCGGCTGTGGTCATGGGGACGCCGGCCAATAAGGGCATTCTCAGGAATGCGGCCCTGTTGACCCCCGAAGCCGCCGCGGCTTCGGGGGACGATCTCATCATCGCTGTGCGGGCAGATTCTGCTGAAACTGCGGCAGCCGCACTGCGCCAGGCCAATGTGCTTCTCGCAGCCTCGCGCGCGCCCGGCGCGGTCGCCGCTCAATCGTCGGCGCCCAAAACGCTGGCGGCGGCGACCGCGCAGTTGGATGGCGCCAACATCGCTCTAGTTTCCGTCGCCGGACGTTACGCGGCCGGCGTCGCCCGTGAGGCGCTCCAGCAGGGCCTGCACGTCTTCCTCTTCAGCGATAACGTCAGCCTGGAAGACGAAATTGCGCTCAAGACGCTGGGGCGTGAGAAGGGACTGCTGGTGATGGGGCCGGACGCCGGGACGGCGATCCTCAACGGGGTGGCGTTGGGCTTCGCCAACGCGGTGACGCCAGGTCCGGTGGGGGTTGTCGCAGCCAGCGGCACGGGCCTGCAAGCCGTCACCTGCCAGCTCACCCGGTTGGGGGTGGGTATCACCCAGGGCATCGGCACAGGTGGGCGCGACCTGTCGGTGGAGGTGGGCGGCCTCATGATGCTGGAAGGGCTGAAGGCGCTCCAGGCCGACCCCGCCACACAAACGATCTTGCTCGTCTCCAAGCCGCCGGCGCCGGAGGTAGCTGATAAAGTGCTGGCGTGCCTCAGGGACAGCCCGAAGCCGGTGGTGGTGTGCTTCCTGGGCGGCAAGTCGAAGGCGATCCGCGAGGCCGGCGCGATTCCGGCGACCACGTTGGAGGAGGCGGCGCATCTGGCGGCGGCGGTGGTGCGTGGGCAGGACTTCGAGGCGGCGCGGGAAGTCCTCAAAGAGCGCAACCAGCAACTCAAAATGCAGGCCAAAGCCTTCCGCACCCGGCTGAAAAAACGGCAGCGATTTTTTCGGGGGCTGTTCAGCGGCGGCACGTTCTGCTACGAGACACAGCTCATTCTCAATAAGATGCTGAATACCCCGGTGGTTTCCAACGCGCCGGTGGAAAAGACATGCCAGATGCTCAATGCCAACCGCAGCGAAGGCCACACGGCAGTAGACCTGGGTGAGGACGAATTCACCGTCGGGCGGCTGCACCCTATGCTGGACCCGACTCTGCGCAATAAGCGCATCTTGCAAGAAATCAAGGATCCACAAACCGCCGTGCTGTTCCTGGACATCGTGCTGGGCTATGGCGTCCACCCCGACCCGGCCGGCGCGGCAGTGGAAGCGATTGAGGAATCGCGCACCTGGCTTCAGGGGAGAGACCGTGAGGTGATTTTCATCGCCTCGGTGTGCGGCACCGAGGGCGATCCGCAAAAAGTGCGGCGGCAAGAGCTACAGTTGACCAACGCGGGCGTCATTGTCGCGCCCACCAATGCGGCGGCGTCGCGGCTGGCGGGGTACATTCTGGGTTGATTGGGGAGAGTAACGATGGCGATTCAAGATTTGTTTGGCAAATCCTTAAAGGCGGTCAACGTCGGTTTGGAAGCGTTTGCGGCCAGCCTGGAGACGCAAGCGGTGGATGTAATTCGGGTGGATTGGCGTCCGCCGTTGGAAAACTACAAACCCCTGGCCTGCGCCCCCGGCGGTGAAGATATTGACGCGGTCAACGCCGCAGCCGTGACGCGCATCCGCAGCGGGCGGCCGCTGCTGGTGGGGATGGGCGTGGCCCGCGACGTGATCCCCGGCCTGGGCGAGCGGATGCTCCTGCACGCCGGGCCGCCGATTACCTGGGAACGCATGTGCGGCCCGCAGCGCGGCGCAGTGATGGGCGCCGCCGTCTACGAAGGCTGGGCTAAATCCTACGAGGAAGCGGCGGCGATGGCGGCGGCCGGCGAGTTCACCTTCGCGCCGTGCCACCACCACCACACCGTCGGCCCGATGGCAGGGATTGTGTCGCCCTCCATGCCGGTCTTCATCGTGCGGAACGAGACGCACGGCAATTTGGCGTACAGCACGCAGAACGAGGGCCTGGGGCGTGTGCTGCGCTACGGCGCATACAGCGACGAGGTGTTGGCGCGGCTCAAGTGGATGGAGACGACGCTCTATCCCGCGTTGACCGCCGCGCTCAAGGCCACCGGGCCGATTGACCTGCGCAGCCTCATCGCGCAGGCGCTCCACATGGGCGACGAAGGCCACAATCGCAACCGCGCGGCCACGTCGCTGCTCATCCGCCAACTGGCGCCGGCGCTGCTGCAACCGCGCATCACCAAAGCCGCAGCCGAGGAAGTGCTGCGGTTTATAGACGGCAACGATCACTTCTTCCTCAACCTCTCGATGGCGGCGATGAAGGCGATGTTGGAACCGGCGGAGGGGTTGGCCGGCTGCACCCTGGTCACGACGATGGCGCGCAACGGGACGGACTTCGGCATTCGTGTGGCAGGGCTGCCGGGGCGCTGGTTCACCGCGCCCGCGCCCATCGTGCAAGGGCTGTGGCTGCCCGGCTTCTCCGAAAAGGACGCGAACCCCGATATTGGCGACTCCGCCATCACCGAGACGGGCGGGATCGGCGGGTTTGCGATGGCGGCGGCGCCGGCCATTGTGCGCTTCGTCGGCGGGACGGCGGCGCTGGCCCTGGAGGTGACACAGGAGATGTACCAGATCACGGCCGGCGAGCACGAATTCTTCACCGTGCCCGCGCTCGATTTCCGGGGGACGCCGTTGGGGATTGACGTGCGCAAGGTGATGCAGACCGGCATCCTGCCGTTCATCAACACCGGCATCGCGCACAAAGAGCCGGGCGTGGGGATGGTGGGCGCTGGCCTCGTCCGTGCGCCGAGGGAATGTTTTGAGGAGGCGTTTAGGCAAATGGCAAATGGCGAATAGCGAATAGCGAATGGCGAATGACGAATGACGAATCATGTCCCGTAAATCGCCATTCGTCATTCAGCGAAGGGAGGAACCGATGGAAAGCAAGCGTTTGGGGATAGTTTTGGTGCTGGCTTTAGGGCTGCTGAGTGCAAGTCTCGTGGATGGATTGTTAGAAGTCACCGCCGCCGATCTGACATCACCTTCTGAGACAACTCCCACTGGGATTATGGCGGATAGTCCTATCTCACCGACGACGCCGGTGAAGCTGATTTTCATTCATCATTCCTGCGGTGGTAACTGGCTGGCTGATACGACCGAACATGATATGGCCGGCGGTTTGGGGCAGGCGTTGATGGAGAATAACTATTTCGTCAGCGCGACGAATTATGGGTGGGGGCCGGACAGCATTGGCAACAACACCAATGTGCCTGACTGGCCGCGGTGGTTCACCGATACCATGATGGCGGCGGTTTATGCTGAGACCGGCCAAAATATCTGTGCCGAAGAAATGTGTTTTGGCAATTGGACGCGCATGGCCGATCCCAATCCCACTGCCGAAAATGAAGTCGTGATGTTCAAGTCGTGTTTCCCCAACTCAGATATCTACGGCAATCCTGACGACCCGCCGAGCGATACGCCCAATGACGAGTTCACCGTTGCCAACTTCAAGGCTGTCTACAACACTCTCTTGACTTACTTTGCGGCGCATCAGGACAAACTTTTCATTGTTATCACCGCGCCGCCGCTGTCGGAAGTGGGATACGTGGCGAATGGCGCCGACCCTCCGGCCGCCGATCGCGCGGCCAATGCGCGCGCTTTCAACAACTGGCTGGTCAACGACTGGCTGGAGGGTTATGCGCACAACAACGTGGCCGTCTTCGACTTCTACAACGTGTTGACTTCCAACGGCAGTGCGGGGCGGGTGGATGATACCGGCCTCAATACCGAGCCAAACGATTACGCCGCGCGCCCGGATGGCAATCATCATTATTGGGATGGCAGCGCCATTGTTCATCCGCAGACCATTAACAATAATTTTGCGGCCTATCCCTGACTCCCCTGAAAAAAGGTATCAAATCTCACAAAAAACGTGGTATAATTGCCCATAGCTAAAACTATTAAAAGGTGACTCGATGTTCAGAAAGCATACGCAGCACTTGCAAACGAACTACTTCGACACGCACGCCACTT
>JAKQHY010000224.1 GCA_029555965.1 Chloroflexota bacterium
AAAGCGCCGCCCTGCGCCAAAGCGTTTTTTCGTATATTTGAAATAGCTGATCTGGATGATGACGGAGAGCGCCTCCGCCACCGGGATCAACATCACCACCGGCAGTATCAACCACTGCCCGGTCATCAGGGCCACGACGCCTAACGTCGAACCGAGCGCCAGAGAGCCGGTGTCGCCCATGAACAGCGTCGCCGGGTGCGCGTTGAACCACAAAAACGCGAAGGACGCGCCGACGATGGTAAAACAGAAGCGTTCCAGGTAAATCTGCCCCTGCAAATGGGCGATGACGCCGTAAGCTGCAAACGCGCTGGACATAATGATGCCCGCCAGTCCGTCCAGCCCGTCGGTGAAATTGGCCGCGTTGGCTGAACCAATGATGATGAACATGGCGATGGGGATGTAGAACAGCCCGATGTCAATCTTCTCCGCGATGCCCGGTACGGCGATGCTGCGCAGGTCCATCCCGAAATATAGCACCAACGCCACCGCCAGGGTGAACACCAGCTCGATCTGGAGCTTGAAACGCGCCGTGAACCCCTCGCCGCGCCGCATCCCCCGCACTCCCGCCATATCGTCGAAAGCGCCCAACACCGCGTAGGCGATCATCACGCCCAGCGGCACCAGGATGGAGGCGCCCAGTACCGTCTGCCCCATCAGGTTGTAAAGGTTCAACGCCAGGGTAATCAACAGCACTGGCGCTGTAATCAACATCCCGCCCATCGTAGGTGTTCCCATCTTGGTGAAGTGGCCTTCGGGGCCATCTATCCGGATCGGCTTGCCGACTTTCCAGCGCCGCAGCAGTCCGATGTACGGCCCTCCCCAAAAGACCACCATCAGGAACGAGATGCTGGCGAGAATCAGCGCGAAGCTCATGCTGGCATCTCCTCTGGCAGCGCGCACGCCGTGTCGCGCAGGGCCGCGAGCGCCGCTACAATGCTCTCCATCTTCATTGCCCGCGAGCCTTTGATGAGGATCACATCATGGGGTTGAAGGATTTCGCATAACAGCGTAATCGCCGCCCCGGCGTCCGGCGCGATGTGAATGTGCGTTGGCTCCAGGCCGCATAATTCCGCGCCCCGCGCCAGCAAGGGCGCCAGATTGCCTACTGCGATCAACTCCTGCGCCACACTGGCGACGCGGCACCCCACTTTGAGATGTCCGGCTTCTTCGTAGTCGCCCAGTTCTAACATATCGCCCAACACGGCAATCTTGCGTCCTGGCTGCCGGCCTTCCCCCGATTGCAAGTCGCGCAGCAAGTTCAGCGCGGCCAGCGTCGAGGGCGGGCTGGCGTTATAGGTGTCGTCCAAAATCAATGAATTGTAAGGCCCGGGCGAGGCGACCAACCGCAATTGTGTGTTTGAAGTGCGCAACCCCTCCACAATGGCCTGCCAATCCAGCCCGGCGACCAACCCGGCTGCCGTCGCCCGCAGCACCGTGTGCGCGCTGTGCCGCCCCAACAGCGGCGCCTTGATGTAAAGCTGCTCTTTCCCGTAGTGCAGGCGCAGCCGGATGCCCTCCAGACCCAGGCTTTCGACCTCGTCTGTCCACAGATCGGCTTTGGAGGAAAACCCGTAGAAGAAGGGCCGTGCCACGGTGAAGTCTGCCATCGCCCGCACCCGCCGGTCGTCGTAGTTCAGAATCGCCACCCCTTCTGGCGCGGCGGGCAGTGCTTCGACCAGTTCACGCTTTCCCAGCGCGATAGCCTCAATGCTGCCGGCGCGCTCGATGTGAACCGACTCCACGTTGGTGATGATGCCGATGTGCGGTTGGGCGATCTCCGCCAGGAAGCGGATATCACCCGGCACGTACATCCCCATCTCCAGGACGAGGTATTCGTGTGCGTTAGTCAGCGCCAGCAGCGTCAACGGCAGGCCGATTTCGTTGTTAAAGGAGCCGGTACTATACAACACCCGGTATTGGCTTTCCAGAACGTGCGCCGTCACTTCTTTTGTGGTTGTCTTGCCGACGCTGCCGGTAATGCCGATAACGCGCGGGTCAAGTTGCTGCCGCCAGAAGCGCGCCGCCGCCTGGAGTGCTTCCAGGCTGCTGGGGACGCGGATGAGCAGCGGCAGGCTCAGCGTATCCGGTAAGATCTCGTCGCCCACCATGATTTGATCTGCTTCTACGGGCACATCCCGTTCAATGACCGCTGCGATCGCGCCTTTGCTAAAGGCATCGGCGACGTAATTGTGGCCGTCCACCTGCTCCCCCTGGAAGGCGAAAAAGACTGCGCCTGGCTCGGCCTTGCGCGAGTCAATGATAGGATGAACCGGCGTTTCCCAAGCGGCGGGACGCCGGTGCATGATGCCTTCAATCAGGTCTGCCAGAGTTAGCGATTGCTGCGCCATAGTTCGATTCTATTGCCGGGTTAAGGTCTCATTGGGTGGGACCCCCATTAAGACTACCACGCGCTCCATTACCCGGCGGAAGACGGGGACGGCGGTGTATTCTCCCCACCGCTGCGCCAGGGGGATCCCATCAGGCCGGTCAATTTTTACCAAAATCAGTACCTGGGGATCGGGCCAGGGAGCGAATCCGATAAAAGACGCGATCACCGAATCTGGTTCATAGCCGCCGGTGGTGGGGATTTGTGCGGTGCCGCTTTTGCCCGCAAGACGATAGCCTGGGATTTCCAAAGAATCCGACTTCTTATCCACTGACTGCGCCATAATCTCGGCGACTGCGTGCGCCGTCTCGGCGGAGATGGGCTGGGATATTGGTTTCGGCAGCACGGCCACACTGCGCCCATCGGAATGGCGCCGCTCGGCAATGATGTGCGGCTGCATCATGACGCCATCGTTGGCAATAGCCGAGACGGCCGCCGCCAATTGGAGCGGCGTCACGGCGATGCCCTGCCCAAAGGCGTTGGTTGCCAAATAACTGTCCGACCAGTTCCAGTCGCTGGGCAGGTGGACTAATCCCGATGACTCGCCCACGACTTCTATGCCGGTTGTTTGACCGAACCCGAAGGCGCGCAAATACTGATAAAAGACTTCCGCGCCCATCACTTGTGTCGAAAGCACCGACGCCCCGACATTCAGCGACTCGCTGATTATCCCAAACAAGTTTTGCTGCCCGTAGGCGCCCCGACTCGCGTTGTAGACCTTGATTCCGCCGTACTCCAACTTACCGTTGTCATAATATGACCAATCTGTCGTCGCGCGCCCGGAGTCCAACGCCGCCGCCAGGGTCAGCACCTTGAATACCGATCCCGGTTCGTAGGGGACGCTGGCGGCTGGATCGAGGAAGAGCGCCTCTTCTCCGGCTGCGGCATGGTCTGGATAGCGATACGGTTCATAATTAGGGCGGCTGGCTATTGCCAGAATTTCGCCCGTTCGGGGATTCAGCACAAGGATGGTGCCGCCGCTCGCGCCGTACTCCTGAAGGGCGATGTCCAATTCCCCTTCGATGTAGGCCTGGATCGTGCGATCCAATGTCAGCCGCAAATCTGTGCCGGGATACGGCAGGATGTCTTTGGCGACCACTTCATCGGCCAGTGGGCTGGACTGGACGCTGACGGGGCCGGTTTGACTGAGGTTGTTCCCCCGCAAGAAACGCAGTTGGAAGGCTTGCAGGCCGTATCCCAGTCCTTCCTTATTGACGAATCCCAATGTATGGCTGGCCAACGCGCCCTCTGCATAGAAGCGTTGCCAGGTGGGGGTCAATGTGATCCAGAACCAGCCCAGTTCACGGATTTTGGCAGCCGTTTCTTCCGAGACCTCGTTGGCTAATGGCCGCCACACCGACGTTCCGGCGTCCGTGATGGGGGGCGTCAATACTTCCTGCAAATCTTTGGCCGGGCGGTTCAGCAACGGCGCGAGGGTCATGGCCGACATGACCGTATCCGTCACCAGGTTCACTTCCGCCCCCACGTTGTAGACCGGCAAATTGCCCACCAACAAATTGCCGTTTCGATCCAGGATGATCCCCCAGGGCGGCTCCGGCAATGCGTATTGGCGATGCACCAGGGCTTCGGTCTCAGTGTGATGCTGGGCGTGTCCTAGCACTTGCAGCCGCACGAGCTGCCCCACAATCAGCAGCAGGGTGGCGATCAGCAGCACCGTGATTAACCGCAGACGTACATCTGGCCCTCGCAACATGGTTTATGGCTCCCCTATTTGCAGAAAATCCACCGAATGTGCCGGTTGATAGCCCAACTGCACCGACCGCTCTTGCAAGACCGGGATCGAGCTGGCGCGCGCGATCTCAATCCACAGCGCGTGATTCTGCCGGTACATTTCCGACAACGTCTGCTCCATTGTCCAGACCCGGCTGGCCGCATGGACATTAGCGGCAACGAGGGCCAAATAGGCCGCCGCCATTGTAGTGGCGATGATGATCGCCACCACGAACAGGCGGGCAAGCAACATGGCCGATTGTTGCTTGCGCCGCTGGATGCCGTGTGTGCGTTGTTGCCAGATCACGCTCATGGATTTGTTCCTTCAAGTTTCTCTACAATGCGCAATTTTGCGCTGCGACTTCGTGGGTTGTCGTTTATTTCTGCGGCGGATGGCGTCAGTGGTTTGCGTGTCACCCACTCCACTTGAGCCTGCCGTCCGCACGTGCATACCGGAAGGTTGGGTGGGCAGGTACAGATGCCGCTGACCGCCTTGAAAAACTGTTTGACAATGCGATCCTCCAACGAGTGAAAGGTGATCACGGCCAACCGTCCACCCGGACGCAGGGCGGCAAGCGCCTGGGGCAGGGCTTCTGCTAGTCCGGCCAGCTCATCGTTCACTGCGATGCGCAGGGCTTGAAATGTGCGGGTGGCCGGGTGGATGCGCGCGCGCGCTGCGCGCCCGATGGCTGCGCTCACCACATCTGCCAGGTGCCGGGCGCCTCGAATGGGGCGCGCGGCGACAATGGCGGCGGCAATGCGGCGGCTGCGGGGTTCCTCCCCATAGCGCCAGAGGAGGTCGGCCAACGCCGCCTCCGTCAGTGTGTTGACCAACACGCTCGCCGGTTCGTCCGCGCTGTCCCGATCAAACCGCATGTCCAGTGGGCCATCCTGCCGCAGCGAGAATCCCCGGCGCGGGTCATCCACTTGCCACGATGAAAATCCCAAGTCAAAGAGCACTCCGTCGAGCGGCACAAGTTGCGCTTGCGCTGCCCGTTCGCCTAATTCCACGTAGGAAGCATGGACCACCTGCGCCCGCGTCCCAAACGCTGCCAATCGTTGCGCGGCGCGTTCGGCCGCTTCCGGGTCACGGTCCAGTCCTAACACGCGTCCATCCGGGCCGGTGGCTGCTAAAATTGCGGCGGCGTGTCCTCCGCCGCCTACCGTTGCATCCAGGTAGCGCCCGCCGGGGCGCAAGGCCAATCCCTCCAGGACTTCGCGCAGCAGCACGGGGATGTGCCGTTGCGGTTCTGGCTGGCTTAAATCTGCAAATTCTCCCATAGCGCCGGGTCTTCGTCTATTACGGCAGTCTGCCGCGCATTTTCCTCTTCCCACCGCGCTACTGCCCACAATTCCATAAATCGGTCCAAGCCAACAATTACAGCTTCGGCGGAAATTTCCAACCCGGCATATTCGCGCAATCGTTCTGGCAACAATATGCGCCCCTGACGATCCAGCTCACCGCTGATGGCGTCCGCGAAAAAGATGCGCCGCAGCGCTCGCCCGCGCGGATCGGTGATGGGGAGGTTGTTGACTTTTTGGGCAATTTCGTCCCAAACCGTTTTTGGGTATATACTCAGACAGCGATCTAACCCGCGCGTGATGATCACCACACCATCCCAGACCTCGCGGAAGCGAGCCGGGATGGTGATGCGCCCCTTATCATCTAGCGTGTACGTGTATTGACCGAGGAACATTCTTTCCTAAAGATTCTCCCCACTGAGAGGATAAAAATTGTGTTTGGGGAAAAAAACTCCCCCCATTTTTCCCCATTTCTCCCCAAAATTACCCATTATTATACACGACAATCCTTACAAACGCAATAGCGAAATCCCAAATTCCTGTAACAAAACAGGGATAATTTGGGATATTGTGTTTACGCATTTGTAACTCTTGGATTTTGGGAGGATGCCGGCTTTCTTTTGCGATTGATTGTGCATCCAATCACGCCGGAGCATGGTTTCCGTGCGCGCGAGGCGGTGATGCGTGTTTTTCCTGGAGCGTCCTCCAGCTATGGGCGGTCTTATTTTCGGCGCAAGTTGTATTATAATGAGTTGGGAAAGCAGGGAGGCTCTATGTTGCATATTGAATGTTTGCAAACTGAAATCGAAGCGTGGAGCGCGTTTGCACAGCACAAGCAGGAGCAGTTTACCGAGAAGGTTGAAGTGGCGCACGGGTACTTACAGTCACCGCCGCCGCCGGTTGAAATCAGGGCGCGGCTGGCGCCGCTGTTGGGGCGGGATTGGACGGGCGCGCTTCCGGCGACTGAGGCTCCTCTGGATGCGAGTTTCTCTGCTCCGGCCCGCCCGCCGGACGATGTCACATTGATCGCGGTGGATGGCTCGCAAATTTTTCCCGATAGACACGCGGCCATTCTTTACTATTTGATTCAGGTTGGCGCTATCGTCTTTCGCTATAATGGGCAGACTCCCATCCCGCACAGTCGTCCTGCGCTCTACTATCAGGACAGCGATTTGTTCGATGCCCAGGGATACGTGGTGTCTGCCGAAAAGGTGAACTTGCGGCGGCTCACCCAGGAAATGGCCTATCTCTGCGAGTTGGCGACCGATGAACGGCGCGCGGCCCCGACTACCCCTTTGTTTGCGTTGACGGATGGTCCGTTGCTGTGGGCTTACCCCGAGCGCGGTCAGGATATTGAGCGCGCCTTCCAGGCCTATTTGGAGGCGTTGGGGGCGCTTCAACAGACCGGGGTTATCCCGGTGGGGTACGTGGATCGTCCTGGCGGACGCGCTTTTTTGGAATTGCTGTGGGCGTTACACCTTGCCCCGGAGGAGTTGGTGGAGCGAATAGGTGAAAATCCGTTTCAGCAATTGCGCGACTATCGGTTGATGGAACGCCGGCTGCCGCCGGGCGCGCGCACCGCCTGGTTCACACGCCCCACGACTATCAACCGCCGTCATAGCGAGGCCGGGCAGGAAATCTGGTTCTGTTATCTGAATGTAGGGGAAGCCGGCCATCCTGTGATTGCGCGGGTAGAGGCGCCAGCATGGGCCATCCCTAACGAGTCGGCGATGCTTACCCTGCATACCGCTTTGTTGCACCAGGCCCGCGTTCTCAACGGCTATCCCTATGTGCTGGCGCGCGCCCATGAAGAAGCGTTGGTCACTACGCTGGATAAAAAAGCCCTGGAGGATGTTTTGCAGCGGCAGTTGATGGAGAAGGGGCTAGTTCCCCAAATGTCGGAAAAGGCGCGGCAGAAAGCCTACCTAGGGAAACGGTAGGAATTTCAAACTATTTGACGAGATTGGGCTGAGAGTCTCGTTCATTGACGAGGTGAAAATGGCTACACCAAGACAGACTTTGACGATTGGCAATGTGTTACGCGCGGATATTCGCGGCTTTGTGGTGGCCTCCCGCATCCCGGAGCCGGAGGTGCCGACGTTTGGGACCTTTGTGCGCGCGCCCATCCAACAGGGGCGCACTGACCTGATCGGGTTAGTTTATAACATCAGTTTACAGGATGACCCTTTCTTGAAGAACCTCGCCATTAACCTGGATCAGGCAGATGAGGAGATCATCCGCGATCAACGCGAAAACCGGGTTATCCCTGTCGAGATTTCGGTGGCGGCGGTCGGTTATCGCGATGAAAAGACCTATCGCTATGGCCTACCTCCTCAGCCGCCGATGGTGTTGTATCGCATCACGGTGTGTGACGCGGACGAAGTGCGCGCCATCACGGCTTCTCCCAACTTTATGCGGCCGTTGCTTGAAAATCGTGACGTTCCCGCCGCCGATCTGATCCCCGCCGCCATTCGGCGGGCGGCGGAATTGTTGCCGGAGGCCGCGCGCGAGGCGTTCTATTTGCAGGCCGGTCGTTACCTGGCGCATTATTTGGGGCGGGATCCGATCCAGCTCGAGCAAATCTTAAAACAATTTAGTAACCCTGTTACTTTTCAAGCCTGAGTTAGAAGTCGGCGGATGGACTTTCCTGGTGTCCTTTGTGGTGGAAGGCCCTTTTTCAGGTGAGGGGGAAAAATGTTCCAGAGAAAACATACCATCCTGGTTGTGGATGATCAACCGGAAACCCGTAATATGCTCCGAATTGGCCTGAAGGCCGAGGGGTTCAATGTCATTTTGGCGGAAGATGCTTCATCAGGATTGAAAGCAGCCTACAATCATCACCCCGACGCCGTCCTGCTGGACATTATGATGCCCGAAATTGACGGTTACGAAATGTGCCGGCGCCTGCGAGAAATGACGGATATTCCGGTGTTGTTTCTGACGGCCAAGAGTAACATCGAGGATAAGATCCAGGGATTGGCGTTGGGCGCTGATGATTATATTGTCAAGCCTTTCAATTTTGCCGAACTGAAATATCGTTTGGCGCGCTGTATCAGTCGTACCCCCGGCGGCAGTTCGCGGAAAATGGAGATGTTATTCCTCTCCGACTCGGTTACGTTGGATTGTGACCGCCACGAGTTATCGCTCCATGGGAACATCATTGGTTTAACGCCGAAAGAATTCGAGGTCTTGCGTTACCTTGCCAGTCACCCCGGAAAGGTGCTCACCACCGATGCGATCCTGGTTAACGTGTGGGGGACAGAGCACATCGGTGAACTTGACCTGGTCAAACAGTATATCTATCGGTTGCGGCGCAAGATTGGCGCGGTCGGTAACTCCACGCTGAGCATTAACACCATTTGGGGCAGCGGCTATTGTTTTGAGCTGGAGAGAAAGCCGTAGGCATGACCATCAAAGTCTTGCTTATTGATGACGATGTAGATTTTCTCACCTGCTTGCAGTTCGAGTTGGAGCAGGAGCATTTTGGTGTTTATACCGCGGCGGATGGGCTTATTGGGCTGCAAAAGGCGTATGAAGTTCATCCCGATATGATTATCCTGGACCTTATGATGCCGGATATTGACGGTTGGACCATTTGCCAACGCTTGCGCACTGTTTGCGATACCCCCATCATCATGCTGACGGCCAAATCCGAGATGAACGATGTCGTCAAGGGCTTGTCTATGGGCGCGGACGACTACATGGTTAAGCCATGCAACTTTGAGGAACTCAAAGCGCGGATTTACACCGTCCTGCGGCGCACTACCGCCGCGCCCGGCGCCGAATGGCGTTCCGCCTACGATGATGGCGTGCTTTATGTGGACCTGGAATCGGGGGTTGTGACCAAGAATGGGGAACTCGTTACGCTCACCGATACGGAATCTCGCCTTTTCCTGTATCTGGTCAGTCACAAGGATCAAGTGGTGCCGCACCGTGAGTTGCTCACCAACGTCTGGGGCCCGCAATACGTGCAGGAAATAGGCTACCTGAGTGTCTACATCCGTTATATTCGCTGCAAAATCGAAGACGACCCGAACAACCCCCAATATATTCAGAAGCGTTGGGGGCTTGGGTATTATTTCACCGGCAAGGGGACCTTGGCGGTTGCAACGTTTTTTAAGTAATTTTTAGGAATTATGTAACAGCTTCCTTACTCTGAGAGACTACAATACGGTCATACCAACCATGGAAGAGTCTCAAAGGAGCGTTATGGAGCAGCTATTCTCGTCAGAAAAACTGGTTTTGTGCATTGATGATATGCCGGAGTTGATCACGCTGGTTGGCTTGATCCTTAAACGTATTGGCATCAGGGTGATCGGCGCCAACGATGGCCTGGAGGGGTTGGCGAAGGCGCGTGAGGTTAAACCGGACCTGGTGTTGCTAGATTTGATGCTCCCAAAGATGAACGGCTGGGAAGTCTTCTGGCAGATGCAAGCCGATGAACAGTTGAAAAACATCCCGGTCATTATTATCTCCGTCCGCTCGGAACTCATGGATCGGCGGCTGGCGTTGGAATCGGCTCAGGCGAATGGATATTTGACCAAGCCCTTTGCCATTCAAGATTTGCTGGTCAATGTGGAGCGCGTTTTGGCTCAGGCGGCTTGAAGCGCATCTCCCCGCGTTTCTTAAATCGGGCAAGCCACCTTGCCCGATTTTCTTTTTCCATACACTTCCCCCCTTGTTGCCTGGCAAAACTAACATATACTAACCCTAAGGTGATCGCTATAGTTGCCTTTGAAAGTAACCCATTAAGCCTTTGAAATGCTTCTACCTATGGGGTGGCTATCCTACCGGTTGGTTTGGACGGCCAGGCGGTGGTGTGGTATTTTGATAGCGGGTATTTCTTCTGTTGCTCGGTCACGTTTGGCCGCGCGGAGGTTGAGGGTATGGATGCGTTGGTAAAGTTGTGGGAACTTCCCGTGACACGCGAATTATACATGCTGGCCGGCTGGCAACAGTGGGCCGACGCCGGCTCTATTTCCTCGGGATTGCCGCAATATCTCATCAAGAAACTGGAGGCGCGTAAAATCGGCGAGATCATTTCCGACAATTTCTACCTATTCCAGGTGCCAGGTGCGCATCACTTTCTGCGCCCTCAAGTGAAATTGGAGGAAGGCTATCGGATGACGATGAGCATGCCTCAGAACGAAATTTTCTACACCGGCGATCATCAGAAAGGACTGCTGCTGTTCTTGGGGGAGGAGCCACATCTGAACATGGATCGCTACGTGACCGCTTTCTTCGATGTGCTGCACACCCTGAATGTGAAACGCGTCGTGATTGTGGGCGGCGTCTACGGCGCTATGCCCTACGATAAGGAACGAGAAGTTACGTGTGTTTACAGCCTGCCGCACCTGAAGCCGGAGCTAACCAAATATGCGGTGCGCTTCTCCGACTATGAGGGCGGCACGACTATCGGCGCTTATCTGGCGCACAAAGCGGAAGCTCGTGATATTGAAATCGTCGTGTTTTATGGCTTTGTGCCGTCGTATGATTTCTCCGAGATGGTCGGCCCGGTGCATGGTCTGCGTATTGAAAACGACTTTAAGGCCTGGTATGACCTGATGCGCCGCGTCAACTACATGTTCAACATGGAAATAGACCTGACCGAACTGGAGCAGGAAAGCAAAAAACTGTTGACCTCAATGGAAGCGGAGTTGGAAGAGCTGGACACGCAGCTTTCCGATGTGGACCTCCAGGATTACCTGGAAAAACTGTTTGAAGATTTTCAAGAACGCCGTTTTATCCCCTTGGGGGATATGTGGGAGCGCGGCCTGCGCGATTTGTTCAAAGATATGGAAGATGGCGACTTTCTCAACGAGAGCTAATAAAAAATCTTTCACCACTATTTTCAGAGGAGACCAACCTATGAACAGCGAAAAATCTAAAGCATCTCCGGTGTGGGGCAAACGCGCCGCTGATTTCTTCAGCGAATTGGAGCACCAAACCATTCTCATTGCAGTGAGTAATGGCAAAATCTTTAAAGGGGAACTCATCGGCGTGGATGTTTACGACCTTATTATCCGCCAGGACAGTGGCTTAGAATTGCTGCTGCCGAAGGGTAACATCGTCTACATCCACCGCGTCACCGGATAATACGGATGCAGGGTGTGATTCTGGCCGCGGGCCAGGGGAAGCGGCTGCAACCGTTGACCCTCACCCGCTCGAAGGCAATGGCACCTATCGCCGGCCGCCCCATCGTGGAGCGCGTGATGGCGCTACTGGCCCGCAACAGCGTGCAGGACTTCATCCTCGTCATCAGCCCGGACGACCGTGAGATCGAGCGCCACTTCCGGCGCGAGGCGACGCTGGATGTCGGCGTGCGCTTCGTCTATCAGACCGAGCGCAAAGGCATGGCCCACGCGCTGCTCCAGGCCGCGCCGCTCATCTCCGGTGACTTCGTCCTCTCGGCGTGCGACAACCTGGTGACGGAGGCCGATGCAGCTTCCCTGCTCGCCTTCTGGCGGATGACGCCGGCCCCCAGCGCTGTCCTCACCCTGATGCCGGCGCCCGTGGAACGCATCCGTAGCGGCGCCACGGTGGGGATGGACGGCCCCTGGATCACGCGCATCATCGAGAAGCCCCGTCCGGAAGAAATCCTCTCCGACCTTGCCAGCCTGCCGCTGTACCTCTTCACCCCGCGCGTGCTAGACTATCTGCCGGAAGTGCGTCCGTCGCCGCGTGGAGAGTATGAACTGCAAGACGCCATCCAAATGTTGATCGCGCGCGAGGGACGGGTGGGGGGCGTTGTCCTGAGCGGGCGGATGACGCTGACGACCCTCGCTGATCTGCTTGCACTCAACGTCGCCGCCCTGCGCCGCGCGGATGAGCCGCCCGTGCTATCGCCCGACGCCTTGGGTGCAGGAACCCGGTTGATCGCGCCCCTGCGCATTGATCCCGGCGTCGTCATTGGCGCGGAGTGTGCCATCGGCCCCAACGTCTATTTGGAACGCGGCTGTCGGATCGGGGCTGGCGTCACCCTGCGCGACGCCGTCGTCTTGCGTGATGCGGTCGTGCCGGACGGCGCCATTATCACAGAACAAGTGGTAGGTTAGCTCTTGTCAGCAGATTGAGCAGATTCAGCAGCTTTCTAGCGTGATCGTTTCATCTGGTGACAAAAGATGATTATGACCGGTCAAACACGCAAAGGTAAAAAATACCTGTGGGCGCTGCCGGTCCTGGCGCTGGCCGTCATCTTCTGGCTGTACGGCTGGCTCTTTTACGATTTGCCCGACCCTGCCGACCTCTCCGCCTACACCACGGCCCCCAGCAGCAAGATTTACGACCGCTACGGGCGGCTCCTTTACGAGATGCCGCCCCCCTACACCGGCAGCCACACCCCCGTTTCTCTAACGGACGTGCCCCCAGCCCTCATCTGGGCCACCATCGCCACGGAGGACGCCACGTTTTACACCAACCCTGGTCTGGACGCCTGGGCCATCCTGCGCGCCGTGTGGATCAACGTGCAGGGCGGCGAGGTGCTCTCCGGCGGGAGCACGATCACGCAACAGTTGGTGCGCACCGTAATGTTCGAGCCGAACGCCTACATGGATCGCTCGCTGCGCCGCAAGCTGCGCGAGCTGATCGTGGCTGCGCGCCTCACGCGGGGCTACAGCAAAGACGACATTCTCGCGCTGTATCTCAACGAGACGTATTACGGCGCGATGGCCTACGGCGTCGAGGCGGCGGCGCAGACGTACTTCGGCAAGCCCGTCCGCGACCTCGACGTGGCCGAGTGCGCGCTCCTGGCCGGACTCCCGCAGGCGCCGGCGATCTACAATCCACTGGAAGCCCTGGCGGCGGCCCGCGAGCGGCAGGCTGTGGTGCTGGACTTGATGGTCAAGCAGGGCTATCTCAGCGCAGAGGACGCCGAACTGGCCAAAGACGAGGCGCTGGCCTTCGCCGCCGCGCCGTTTCCCATTCGCGCCCCGCATTTTGTGATGATGGTGCGCGGCCTTTTGGAAAAAGAGCTGGGGCTGGAACGCTTGCAGGCCGGCGGATTGAACATCTACACCACGCTGGACGTGGACTTGACCGACGCCGCGCGCGACATGATGCGTCACCGGCTGGCGCTGCTGGCGACGTGCCACTACGCCGCAGAATGTCCCCCCGGCGGGCACAATGTCCGCAACGCCGCCGTGGTCGCGCTCGATCCAACGACGGGCGAAATCCTGGCGTTGGTCGGCAGCCCGGACTATTTTTCGGCGCGCATTGACGGCGCGGTGAACGGCGCGACGGCGCTGCGGCAACCCGGCTCGGCGATCAAGCCGCTGACCTACGCCGCCGCCTTCGCGCGCGGCGACTTCACGCCGGCGACGATGCTGCTGGACGTGCGCACAGCTTTTGTGACGCAGGAGGGCGCGCCCTACGTCCCCCTCAACTATGATCTGCAATTTCGCGGCCCGGTGCGGCTCCGGGAGGCGCTGGCCTCGTCGTATAACGTGATCGCGGTCAAGGTGCTGGACGCCATCGGCATAGACGCCCTGCTCACACTGGCGCGGCAGATGGGGATCACCACCTTCGACAAAGCGGACCGTCTGGGGTTGGCGCTTACGCTCGGCGGCGGGGAGGTGCGCTTGCTGGAATTGACGGCGGCCTACGCGGCCTTCGCCAACGGGGGGACGCGCATCACGCCGGTGGCCGTCCTCCGCGTGGAAGACGCAACGGGAATGGTGATCTGGACGCCGGAGCAGCCCCTCGCCGCGCGCGTGCTGGATGCCCGCGTGGCCTATCTTATCAGCGATATCCTCAGCGATGACCTGGCCCGCGCGCCGACCTTCGGGGAGGGCAGCGCGCTCACGTTGGCCGGGCGGCCGGCCGCCGTCAAGACGGGGACGACGACGGACTTCCGCGACAACTGGACGGTGGGCTACACGCCCGATCTGGTGGTGGGCGTGTGGGTGGGTAACGCGGACAACGAGGCGATGAAGGACGTCAGCGGCGTCAGCGGGGCGGCGCCGCTCTGGCATGACGTGATGGAAGCCGCGCTCAAGGGCACACCTGTTCACGACTTTGCGCGCCCGGAGGGACTGGTGGACGTGACCGTGTGCGCCATCTCCGGGTTGCGGCCTAACCCGAATTGTCCGCACCGCGTCACGGAGACGTTTATCGCTGGGACGCAGCCCACGCAGACCTGCGCCGTCCATCAGGTCATAGAGGATGTCCTCTACACCGTCCTGCCTCCGGAGGCCCATGAATGGGCGCGGGAACACGGTCTGCCGCAGCCCACCGATATAATCCCACCGGAGGCTGATGTCCCCGCCTCCACCACACTCCGCATCATCCATCCCGACCAGGGGAGTGTGTATCGTCTCGATCCCGCCCTGCCGCGCGCGGAGCAGCGCATCGCCCTGGTCGTTGAGACCGACGCGGCGTGGGCTACGGTCACGCTGTTGCTGGATGGGACGCCGCTCCAGGAATGGCGCCGCCCGCCTTATCGCCTGCTGTGGCCGTTGATGGTGGGGGAGCATACTTTCTCCGTCATTGGCGTCAATGCTGAAGGCGTAAGTCTTACCGGCAATGCGGTAACGGTTACGGTGCAAGAGTGAAGGGACGTCAGCCCTGCGAAAGCCACCCGACGACTCGTCCGGTCTCCTATTTCCCCAAAACTGTGCTAAACTAACAGTAGTGTTTATAGAAACCTTCCAATGAGTTCCACTATAGTCCTTGGGGAAGGTCGTTCTATCTTGATAGACAGGAGGCAAACGGTGGAAAAGTATCAGGACATTACTAAGCTGGCTGGCCTGGTCTTTATCCGGCGCAATTTTTTGGAGGACATCCTGGAACAAGGACTGGACGCGATGTTGGAGCAAATCGTGACACAGGGCGACTTGACTGCCGATGAGCGGGCCACTTTTGAGGCGTGTATCGGCAATCCGCGCCTCCAAGGGGTTATCCATGATTGGTGGATTATTTATGATGAAGAGCGCCAGGCGGGAACTATTCCGGCGGTCTGGGGAGCATGGCAGCCCTAAACGTTTCGAAGAGAAAAATTCCCAACTTAGCCTTCCCGGAAGTTGTTCATAGCCGACCAAAGGTATTTTTCAAGCCGCAGTCACTATGAAGTCGGCTTCCGGGAAGATGTTGTACGGGAATGATACTAAGTGCCTCATGGAGTCTCACTATAATAACAATGCGTGAACACATTTCAACCCGATTCAAAACAGCCCGCTTCGTGCTGCGCGTCAGTCTGGGCATTTTTGGCACAAGTCTGGCATTCTACACTTATTTATTGATCCCCCTGCTGTTGAATCCAACGCGGCCTATCCAGTGGATCAACTTTTGGCTATTGTTAGGAATGGCCACGACAACGGCCGCCGCTTTGCGTTTGATTAGAAAGTCCCTTGCGTTCGGAATGTACCTTTACGTCGGCAGCGCCTCAGTCTTATTACTCATCATGATCATCTTCGAATACTTCGCACTGGGGACTCGCGAATTTCCTTTTCTAGCCTATGGTTTTCATCTGGGCGTCTTGACATTGGGACTGATATTGGGATTCAAGGTGGGAATCATTTATACGATTCTGGTGGCGGTGGTGTTGGCAGGGCTAGGGTCTATTTGTGTTGATGATGGCCGGGCCTACGTCGCCATTGTCATTGCTTTTGGAATGGCGTCCACTTCCTTGATTGTAGACCTGCTGGAAAAAGAATTAAAGCGTACTGAAGCCAAGTTCAGCATCGTCTTCCAGGAATCGTTGGATGTGAGTCTGGTGGTGGACGAAGCCAATGGTCAGATTCTCGACGCCAACCGCGCCACGCGCGTCACGTTAGGATATGAGAATGTTGTGCTGATTTCCCAGCCGGGCGACCGGCTTTTTCCACCTGAAGCGCCTTTGTCGGCGGAGGATTTGCTGCATGCTTTACAGACGCAAGAGGCCGTTTTCGGCTCGCAGATGTTCCAACGCGCCGATGGGACGCTCTGCCCGATGGATTTGACCGCCACACGTATCCCCTGGGAAGAAGGTCACGCTGTGCTGCTCACCCTGCGCGATGTGACTGCGCGGAAGCAAGCCGAAGAAGAAATCCGGCGCTACCAGGAACACCTGGAAGAGTTGGTGGTCGAACGCACCGCCGAACTGATGCAGGCGAACACCGATCTCGAGGCTTATGGGCACACCGTGGCTCACGATCTGAAGAATCCACTTTCCACCCTTATCGGCTTTAGCGATCTGCTGTCCGGCCGTTATGATTCCATCGAGACAGACCAACGTCTGGTGGCCCTCAATGCCATCGCGCAAAGTGGTCGCAAGATGATTAACATCATTGATGAATTGCTGCTGCTTGCTAACGTGCGGCAGGCCGCAGCGGTGGGCATTGCCCCTATTGAAATGGAGGGCGTGGTTAAAGAAGCGCTCCAGCGGCTGAACAATCTCACTCAGGACTATAAGCCGGATATCATCTTGCCGCCCCAATGGCCGACCGCGTGGGGACACCCCGCGTGGGTTGAAGAAGTATGGACCAACTACATCAGTAATGCTATCAAATACGGCGGACGTCCCGCCGAGCACATCCCCCCTCGCGTGGAACTGGGTTATGACATCCTGGATTCCTATCTGCCGTCTGATCTGACGGCTGCCTCCCCTAATCTCTCTCCCCCCATCCGCTTTTGGGTGCGTGACAACGGCAAGGGACTGACCTTTGAAGAGCAAGCGCGCCTCTTCACCCCCTTCACCCGCCTCAGCGAAGTGCGCGCCAAAGGCCACGGCCTGGGACTGTCCATCGTCAAGCGCATCGTGGAGAAATGCGGCGGCGAGGTCGGCGTCGAAAGCATCGTCGGCCAGGGCAGTACGTTCTACTTCACGCTGCCAACCGCGCCAACATCTCACGAGAAACCACCGGAAAAGTTATTCATTTGAAATGCGGCCGTCATTTTCAGTGTGTGACAAAAACCGCAAAGGGCACTAAAATTAAAGTGTGTTGTCAAACCCCAAAGTTTCATCTACCATTCATGAAAGGAGTATTATGTTAACAGGACGTCGAGATATTTTGTGGTTGTCGGGGCAGGTCTTCCTCTTCCGTGACTTCATCAAAGAGGCCGAAGCGCAGGGATTGGAGGCCATATTTGCCCAGTGCCCCTATGGGGATTTAACCGAGGAGGAGAAAGCGACTTTCACCGCAGCCTTCAAAGACACTAAACTACACACGCTCGTGGAAAAGTGGTGGAAAACTTACGATGAAGGACGGACAAGTGGGGAGATTCCGCCGGCCACAGTGCGCGGCGGCTACTGGAACATTTGACGACCTCGATCTTATTGATCCTCCCGGAAGCGGCTTCCTCAGCTTCCGGGAAGATTTCTTAATGGATTGTCAGCAGCGTGATGAATACCGATTATCAACAACTGCCAGGGGAACGTATTCGGCGTTATGCCGCCAAATGGGTGTTAGTATCCTACAGTGCCCTGGCGAGTTTGGGCGTTGGACTTCATATAGTCGTTGCCATAAGGGCCGCATCACCTCCTTACATTCTTTATATGGCGTTAACCGCAGCGATAGCCGTTGCAGGGTTAATCACACTCTCCTATGTTGATCGCGATCTGCGTCTCGCCATGTCCAGATTCGCCTGGGCGAGCTGGCTTTGTTTTACTTGCCTGTTATTTTATGATCTCCACCGTGGTCAGGATGGCATGACCCTCGTTTTATTGCTGCTCTCCGGCGTCTTTGCGCTGGGACTGGTAGTGGGGTTCAGACCGGCCTTCTATCATGCCCTAAGAGTTGGCACAACGCTCATTGTTTCAGGAATCATCTTTCAGAGTGCATGGGATATTGTTCCCTATACCATCATCGCCATTCTCCTCTCTTTGCCGGGCATCGTCGTGGAAAAACTCATTGCCGAGAGTACGCGGGAACTGCGCGAGATCAACGCACAACTCCGCCAGGAAGTGACCGAGCGGCAGCGCGCGCAGGCCGAACTGCAACACCATCAAGAACACCTGGAAGACCTTGTTACGGAGCGCACCGCCGAATTGACGCAGGCCAACACCGAGCTTCAAATTCGCAACCAGGAACTCGACGCCTATGGGCATACGGTCGCTCATGATCTGAAAAATCCCCTGTCCATTCTCATCGGCTTTAGCGATCTGTTATCCAGCCGTTATGAGCAGATGGAAACTGAGAAACGCCAGTACGCTCTCGCAATCATCGCGGAGAGTGGGCGTAAGATGGTCAATATTATTGATGAGTTACTGCTGCTTGCGAGCGTGCGTAAGGCTGACGCCGTCGCCAGTATGCCTATAGATATGGAGATCGTGATCAAAGAGGCTTTGCAACGCCTGCGCAATTTGACCGAGGAATACCATCCAGACATCGCGCCGCCGTCTCACTGGCCGACCGTCTGGGGGCACGCGCCCTGGATCGAAGAAATCTGGGTCAACTACCTTAGCAACGCCATCAAATACGGTGGTCGCCCCGCCGAGCACATTCCCCCTCGTCTGGAATTAGGCTACGATATGTTAGATTGTGAGTTGCCGCTGTTGGATGCCCTCTCGGAGCAAGTTCCCCTGGGGAACCTTAAATTCCCCAACCCTCAACCTTCAATCTCCAATTCCCAATCGCATATCCGTTTCTGGGTGCGCGATAACGGCAAAGGCTTGACTCTTGAAGAACAGGCGCGCTTGTTCACACCTTTTACGCGTCTTAACCAGGTGCAAACCAAAGGGCATGGCCTGGGATTGTCCATTGTCAAACGTATCGTAGAGAAATGCGGCGGCGAGGTCGGCGTTGAAAGCATTGTCGGCCAGGGCAGCACGTTCTACTTCACTTTGCCGACGGCCTCGCCGGAAAGCTAGGTGCTGAACGAGTTCGGAATTCCGGATTCCTCAACTGATTGGGGATGACGATGACAGAAATCCAAAGTCCAAACCCTACCCCCCCCCATCTCCCGCCCTCCCTCCCGGCGCTGTTTGAGGGCTACCGGCAGAGTATGGCTGTCTTATTGCAGCGGCTTGGCCTGGAGCATCCCCGGTACACCGAAGCCCTGATCTACCAGCAGCAGCTCTTTGAAAACCTGGGCCGCACCATCTACGGCGATACGGACGACAACCAGGCCGAGCGCAGTCAGCTTCTCAGCCGGCTAGAGGCTTTTTGCCAGGAAGTGTTGGGGGTATCTTTTCACACCCTGTCCACCCCTGCGGTTCCGCCAGATGTATCGCCGCCCGACGACTTTGTGAACCGGGAAGCCGAACTTCGGCAACTCACCACCGAACGGCTGCGCGCCGCCCGCTCCCCCTACACCCTCATCTGCGCGCCTGCCGGGTACGGCAAAACGTGTTTGCTGCGCCGGCTGATGGCGCTGGTCGCCGCGGAACGATGGGATTCGCGCTACATCGGCGGAGCGCGGCCGGCTCTGCTGGATAGCGCCGCCATCGCTCAGGCCATTGCCCGCGCCCCGCTGCCGCCCGCTGCCGAGGCCATTCCGGCGCTCTGTAACGCGATCTTGCAAGCCTTGACCACCGCGCCGGGCGACGATGCGGCCATGCTGTTGCTCTTCGACGACCTCGAATGTCTTGACGCGCCATCCGTTCAGTGGTTGTACGCGCTGCTTGACGCGCTCTACCGTCGCACCCGCCTGAACAACCGCGAAGTCTATCTGGTGCGGATCTTCCTTGCCGGGCGCGACGTGGACGCCTTTTGGGAAGGCTACCGTCGGGCGACGCCCCGCCTGCCCGCCCCGCAGCGCCTCCTGCTCACCCCTTTCGACGAGCGCGCGCTTCAGGATATGGTGTGGGCGCAGGCCCGGAGATTGCGTCTTCAGGATGCTCTCGATGACGCGACCGTGACCCAGATCGGCGACGAATTACTGCACTTCAGCAGCGGGCACCCGGGTGTGGCGCGCGCCCTGGTGGACGATATGGTGCAAGAGTCCTTCGGCTTGGGCACGGTGGCCGACTACTTTGCTCAGAACCGGGAGCGGTGGGCGCGGGAATGCCTCGCGCCGACGGCTGACGCGCTCGTGGAAGCCCTGCCGCCCGACCTTGCCCAGGCCGCGCGCACCCTCAGCGTCTTCCGGCGCGTCAACGCCAATACCGTGCAATCCCTCGTGGATGCGGGATTGCTTCCGTTGGCATGCAAGGCCGTAGACCTGTTGGGTGATATGGTTCGGGCGCGTCTCCTGGCCCCGCCGAGCTTGCGCGAACCATTTTTCCGCGACCGGCTGACCCGAGGCATCCTTGTCGGCGACATGGCCGGGCGCTCTGCCGAAAGTCGCGCGCAATATATCCGACTCAACCAGCATGCCCGCGCCCTCTACGCCGGATGGATTCACCAGGGCCTGCAAGACCCGCACCTCGGCCCGTCGCAGCGACTCCTATCCATCGTCGAATGGCTCTACCACACGCTGCTGGGCGAAGAGGTTGCCCCGACGCAACTTCAGGCGGGCTTGCAAGCGCACCTGACCGTTGTGTGCGCCGCGCCGGAATCCGGCTATGTGCGCGATTTGATTGGAGAAGAACTCCGGCAGGATGCCGAACTTGGCTACCTGCTGCGCCGCCATCTGGGGCCGGACGGTGTGCCGACGGCGTGTGAGTGGCTGCAACCGTGATGGGCGGTTGGCCTGGGGAGAGGGATGTATGACCAAATTTGATGTGTTTGTGGGACGGCAAAAAGAACTTGCGCTGATTGATCAGTGGTCGCAGCGGTGGAACACCATGCATTGGATCCTCGTCGGCGGACAGGGCGGCATCGGCAAGACTTTCCTGCTCAACAAGGTGCTGCAAAAATACACCGACCGCGACGATTTCACCGTCATCCACTACGACCTGTCCGAGCAGCCGCCGAGCACGCTGCGTGAGGCGCTGCATGTGGCCGAATCCATCGGGTGGGAGCACTTCCCCCAGTTCCGCGCCAAGATCACCGCCCTCGATCGCGGCGAATACGACATTGCCGACGTCCGCCTGCCGCAGTTGGAACAGGACGCGCTGATGAGCCTCGTGGACGAATTGCGCGCCTACATGCAGCGCAAACGTCTCATTCGCCTCACCGATACCCTGGACATGCCCGCCATGTCCGAAGCGCGCCCCCAGTTCTACCAATACGGCAAGCTCGTTCCCAACCTGCTGGGCATCACGGCGGGCCGCCGCGCCAAAGAATTCCTGCCGCAACTCCAACAGGCCCTGGGGCCGGAGCAGGTGACCTATATTGAATTGGATCGTTTCAACGAAGAAGAAAGCCAGGCGTTCTTCACCGAACTGGACGACGACGAATACATCCCTCCCGACCTGCGCGCCAAACTGTACTTCCTCACCGGCGGGCGTCCCATTCTCCTCTCGCTGGCGATTGAGTGGCTCTCGCACGATGTGCCGCTGCCCGAAATCGTGGAGACGCCGCTGCCTGACTTGAAAGCGCTGCCGGAAAACGCCCTGACTGACCTGCGCGCCCGCTTCGAGTTCGAGCTGGTCAGCCGTGTGCGCCAACTGCGCCGCCCGCTTGATCGCGCCGTGCTCTACATGGCCCAGATTGATCGCCGTTGTGACGCCCCCGTCCTCGCCGTGCTGCTGGATATTCCCGAAGACGCTGCCGAGGAACTGGTAGAGGACCTGGCAGACATGTCTTTCGTCAAATACAATGCCCTGACGAACAGTTGTGTGCTGCACGACGAGATGAAAGTCCTGGTGAATCAATACGCTTGGCCTTACGTGGACCCTACCGGCGACATCCGGCGCGCTCTCACCAACGATGTGATCGTCAATTACTATCAGCCGCGCATCACTGACCTGGCGCGGCGGGCGGCCGACCACGCCCCGGAGCGCGGCCAACCCGTTCGCCGCGCCGAAATCGGCCCGGCGGAATGGGAACTGTGGCGTCTGGAAGCGGAATGTCTGCACTATCACCTGAAACTCAGTCAGGTGCAGGGCTGGGACTATTTTGAGGAACGCTTCGGCGAAGCACACCGCAACAACCATCTCATTCGGATGCAATTCCTCATTGGTGAAATGGAAGCGGTGGACCCCCATGTTCGCACCCGCGTAGAACTGCGCCGGGCCGAATCCCTGCGCTTGAGCGGACAGGAGGAGGCCGCCGCCGCTATCTGCAACCGTGTGCTGGCCGACCGGCGGCTGTCGGACGAAAACCGCCTCAGCGCGCACATCACCCTCGGCTGGATCGCGTCTGCCAGCGATTCCGGGCAAGCTTTCACGCACTTTCAGACTGCCCTGACCCTGGCGCAGCAGCAAAACAACCCCCGGCTGGCCGGCATCTTACACAACAACCTGGGGCAGATCTACCAGTCCACCGGGGAATTTGGCGCGGCCATTGAGCATTACCAGCAGGCCGTGCGTCTCAGCACGCAGGCCGACAATCCGATCCTCGTCGCGTCGGCTAAAAACAACCAGGCCTACGTTTACCGTCTGCAAGGCGACCTGACCACTGCCGACGCGCTCTGCCGGGTGGCGCTGGTGCAGCGCCAAAAATTACGCCTGGAGCGCGATCTGGCCTTCAGCTACCTGACCAAAGCCGATATAGACCGCGACAAGGGCGACCTGGAGAGTGCGGAGCGCTATACCAAGCTGGCGCTGCGCACCTTCGATAAGGTGAATGAGAAACGCGGGCAGGCATTGGCCTACTGCGCGCTGGCGAACATTCACCGCCATCTGCACCAATATGAAAAGGCCAAATTCCACCTGGAACAGGCGTTGGCGCTGGCCCAGCAGCTCAACAACGCCCCTTTGCTGGCGACTATCTATGACGTGTACGGGCGCGCTGAACGTGACCACGCCTCCTATTTGAAGGAATTTGAGGGCGAGAACACAGCGCAAGTAGCCGAGTTATTTGCCGCTGCCACCCATCATCTGGAGCAAAACCTTCAATTGAGCGCCAGGTACGGGAACCGCTGGCTGCTGACCCGCGCTAAGTTTGAGCTGGCCCTGACTTACTACTACACCCACTCCCACACCGAGGATGAAGTCTTGGCGTTGCTCGCCGACGTATGGGAGCAGGCCGATGCGCTCGAATACACGCTCATCCAGGGCTATGTGGAAGAGGTGCGCGGCGAAATTGCCCTGCGCCAGGGTAACTACCCTCTGGCGGCGCGCCAGTTGGGACTGGCGGCGCAACTTGTCGGGCAATTCACCGGGCGGGAGGCGGCGCGCTTTTTTGACCGACTCAGCGATTACCTGTTGGATGTGGCCCTTGCGCCGGACGACAGCGTCATCCTGGCTTGCGGCATTCTACGGGTTATCGGCGTTTCAGCCACCGACGCCGAATTGGCGCGGCTACAAGCGCTGTGTGCGGCAACCGCGTCCGGCGCGGGGGGGGACCGTCTCGTCACCACCTACCCCGGCGGCGAAGCTCTGGAAACTCTCAAAGCCCTGTGCCAGCAAATCCTCCTGCAAACTCAATAAGGAGCGTTCGATGAAAGTTGTGCTGACCCAGAATCCCACGGATCGCGGCCTGGCCCAAGTCGCGCCCCGCGCTGAATGTGCCTGCGATTGTGATTGCGCCTGTCCGATAGAGGGCGTCCCCGCGCCGGTGCTCGCGCTGCCGGCGGCCTATTATCTGGAACTGACCTTCGCCTGTCCCAACCGCTGCCCCGGCTGCGGCAACGTTTACGCGGCAGAGCGCGCCGCGCTGCCCGCCCCGCTCGATGGCGCCGGCTGGCGCGCCCTCATCACCCGCCTGGCGGGTCACGCGCACCAGTTCAAGCTCACCGGCGGCGAGCCGACCTTCCACCCGGACTTCGCGGCCATCGTTCGCGCCGTGGACGACCTGGGTGTGCCGTTTGTGCTGTTCACTACCGGCCGCTGGCCTGCGCCAGACGCCACGCTTGACCTGCTGCGCGCCACGTCCGCCTGCGAGGCCCTGCTCATCTCGCTGCACGGCCCGGACGCGGCTACGCACGACGCCTTCAGCGGCGCGCCCGGCGCGTTCGCCGCCGCCGTCGCGGCCATCCGCCGCGCCGCGGACGCCGGGCTGCCGGTGGCCGCGAGTTGCGTTCTTCACCGGCGCACCCTGGGGCAAATTGAGGCTACGTTGGCGCTCGCGCGGCGCCTGGGCGCGCACCACGTCGTTTATAACCGGCTCATCGGCGCGCACGGCCCTGAGTTGATGCCGACGCCGGATGAACTGTGCGCGGCCATTGCGGTTATTGAACGCCTGCGCGCGGCGGGGCAGCCGCTCCACTTTGGGAACTGCATCCCCCAGTGCTTCGCGCCGTCGTCGTCCACCGGTTGCACGGCGGGCAGCGCGTTCGCTACGGTGGATCCGTGGGGACGGCTGCGTCCGTGCAATCACGCGCCGCTTATCGCCGGGGATTTGATGACGCAGCCGGTGGAGGCGGTGTGGCATGGCACGGTGATGCAGCAATGGCGCGCGCTCGTCCCTGAAACGTGCGCCGGATGCGCCGCTTTTGCGTTATGTCACGGCGGTTGCCGCGCCCAGGCCTTGCTCACCGGCGAGGCGCAAGATCCGCTCATCCAGGCCGCTCGCCCCGCGCCCCGCGTCGAGGAACCGCTGTCGCTCTACGCCGGGTTGCGTCCTGTCGGGCGTTATGCTACTCGCTACGAGCCGCAGGGCGTGATGCTCATCCGGCGTAGCGAGGTGATCGCTGCCCCGCCGGACGCCCGCACGCTGCCGGCGCGCCTGGATGGCCGTTTCACACTCGCGCAGATCGCCGCACAATACGGCGCGCCGATCCTTGATTGGATCGGCGCGCTGCACCAGTATGGGATGGTGACGTGGGCGTAAAACTACTTCTCTCATTTACAGTCGCCCTATCGCTCGTAACATTTCCTCGTTGTTTTTGAATTTGAACAGTTCCACGCCCAGTTCGGCGGCTTTTTGACGTTCGATGGCTTCAAGCCGCTGCCAATCCGCCTGCCTGATGAGCGGTTTATCGAGTTGCGCTAACCGCGCCGCCAGCTTTTCGGCTGCGTCGGCCCCGGTTGCAGGAGATTCCGCCAGGTATTGCAGCACGGCCCTGGCGCAGTTGTTGGCGTCCTTGCGCGCCAGCCCCACCTGCCCCTTGCTGGCTTTGCGCGCCCAGCCGGCCACAAAGATGCCGGGGATCGGCGCGTTGGCCTCCGGGTCGAACACCTCGTAGCTTTCACCGTCCACAGGGTAATGCGGCGCTATATTTTTGACAAACTCGTTTCTCTGTACCGGCAGCCCGAAAGTGTCACTCACTTTGTCGCCGATGCAGAAGACAACGGTGTCTACAGCCAGCACGGCGGACGTTTCCAGTCGGCGGGCGCGCGTTTCCCCATCGTCCTGTAAAATCAATTCGGTGTCATCCACTTCCAATCCGCAAACGCGCCCGTGCGCGTCGCCCAGGATGCGTTTGGGCGATGAAAGGAAGCGGAAGCGGATGCGGGTTGTGGATACCGGTTCTAAGGCTTTTCCTGAGAGCGCCGACAGGATAAAGGACTTGGCCTCCTCCGGCGCTTGCCCCACTGCCCGCACTCGGTCGGCCACGCGCGCGATTTCTGCGTCCAGGTCGTCCAGGTCGAAATTGCGGGCGATGTATTCCATTTCCTGTCGGGTAAATTTCACTTCCGCCGGGCCGCGCCGCGCTATGCCGATGACCTCGTCCACCCGTATATCGCGCGTGAACCAGTGCGCCAGGTCGGCCATCACGTTGCCGACGCCAATCAACGCTACGCGCTTGCCAATGGCAAATTCTTGCTCGCTGAACGGGGGGAGATCGTTGTAGTGGTAGAGCAGCGGCTTGGAATGATACACGCCAGTCAAGTCCTCGCCGGGCAACCCCAGCCACTTGGTGCCCTGCGCGCCCACCGTCACGAGGATGGCGGCGAAGCCCATCTGTCGCAGTTCCGCCAGGGTCACATCGCCGTCCTCGCCCACCGCGACGTTGCCGTAGTAGGTAATCTGCGGCGAAGCCAGTATTTTGCGGAACTGCTTGCGCAGTCCCTCTTTGATGCTGTATTTATCGTAATAGATGCCATACTCGGCCAGCCCGCCGGGCTTGATATCGCGGTTGAGCAGCACGACGCGCACGCCTTGTTCCGCCAAACTCTGCGCAGCAAACAATCCCGCCGGCCCCGCGCCGATGATGGCGACGATAGGTTGTGTTGGTATGGTCATGGCGACTCCCTTTCCGTGTGATGTCTGGGTCGCCCGGCGCCTCTTTGTGTTGATGCGCAGAGGGTGGTTTGCAGCCAGGGTCTTTTGCCAGGCGGCTACCCATTGCTCGATAGTGTACCTGGATTTACCTTTTCGGCAAGGTTGACCGGCAGGGCCTTACCATTTTCCCGCCGGGTGGTGCGCTGCGGCGTAGAGGACGGCTGAAGCCATTGTCTTTAAAAGGGTTCTACGGCGACGGTCTACCCGCCCGTCGCCGCAAAACGTCTTTTTTATCGGCGGTCTCAGCCGCAAAATCTCCCCGCCGGCGTGGCCTGACGAGAATGATGAAGCCGTGGGGTGACTGGCGGCTTTGGCGTTTGTGTTAGACTTATCTTTTTTTCTGGGGAATCAGGTGTGAATCGGCAAGATAGGCGGTGAGGCTGCCCAGGAAATACATGAGGATGTCAATCCAGCTAAAGTCGGTCCCTATGAGAATGCTCAACAGGCTCCCGCGCGGCAATCCCCAAATATCCGCCAGGTGAAAATATTGGGACACCTCAACCCCGCAGGCCACGCTAAAGACCAGGGCGGCCAGGGTCAAAGGCGCAACGTCGTAGAAAATCTTCACGATGTGGTAAAGCAGCATCACTACCAGAAAATCGCCGAGGTACGCCCTGACGAATTTGATGTGCGAGAACACGGTTGCTATGAGGATCTCGACAATGAAGAGGGCAATTGCAATCAACAGGTGCTTGGTTTTCGATGGCATAACCAGTGACTATCCTTAACGTGCCCTTTGCTCAAATAACAGTTGGTCTGTAGTCCGTCTTACAGATCGCGCAATCCTGATGACTTCGCATGCGTTTAGAACCTATCCGAAAATTATAGCAACGATGCGCCGCCAGGCCGACCCTTGCGGCTGAAGCCGCTTTTGGGAAGGTGTTTTTTCGTGGGCGGGCTGCGCCCGCCCACGAAAAAACACCCCCTCAACCGCGCCTTTAGGCGCAAATCACGAGCCAAAACGAATTTTCGGATAGATTCTTAACGCATTTGAAACACACCCGCTTCCAATCCGATGGAGGGCGGCTGCCATGTGACTTCGTCGTTCAACATCCCGCCCTGATAATTGCGTCGCAAGTTCGTCTATGCCTTTTGATCCGGGCTTTTCCTAATTTTGATGCGAGTAGGTCTTGCGGCGTCCTCATTGACCTACTCGGTCACTGCGCTTTCGACAATGGCAAACTGGCGCGCGTCACAGTTAATCTCGGCCCGTACACCATAGGGTAATACAACCATCGGGTCCGTATGACCAAAATCCATACAGGTGATAATCGGCAGGTCTGAAAGCCCCTCTTCTTCAGTGATGACTTGACGAAGAACCTTGTCGTACTCGGTGAATTGTTCAGGAGAAATCTGACCGCCTGGTCGAGCAAACAAGATACCCGAAAGTTTCTCAAGAATTCCCATCGCTGCGTAGGTCCGTAAACCATACAGCACGGCACTAGGCGGCGGCGCTTCTTCAGATGTTTCCAGAAACAAGATTGCGTCCTGCCACAGATTGGGTTCAGGCCAAAAGTCGGTTCCGCGTAGCCAATCGAAGACCTCGAAACACCCTCCTATTAAATGTCCCTGGCGAATTCCGGTGCCCTGGATGAATTGCCACTCTCGCGATGGGTTAAGCTTGCGCCTGCGGGATTGATTTTCCGGGTCTGCCCAGTCCAACATTTCAGCAGTCCAGCCATCCATGTTGGGGGCAATGTTTCCAATGGGGGCCGAGGAAAAGAGCGTCTTGCGTACCGAGTCAATCATATAGGGAAACATCCCCCCATTCTCACCAAAACCTGCCATAATGGATGGCCCATAAAACGAAACCAATCCGGCTTTGAAGCACGCCATGTGGGTAAGGGTCGTGTCAGAATATCCCATAAAGATCTTGGGATTTGAATGTATGATATCCAAATCCAAATAGGGCAAGACCCGAATAGAATCATCGCCGCCAATGGTAGAGATGATGGCCTTAATCGATGGATCCATCAATGCCCCCATCAAATCATCGGCTCTGGCCTGGGGATTGCGTTGAAGCCAAGCGGCGTCACACAATGCGTGGGGCGTTTCGATGACTGTCACCCCAAATTCGTTTTGTAGTTGTTGTTTGCCGGCCTCATAACGATGAGGGAAAGTTCCTGGGCCTCCCCAAGACAGGGAGATTGTTGCGACCTTATCACCTGGTTGCAGCTTTTGCGGCTTGACCCTATTGACTTGCATAGTTTACCTCCTGAAAATGGGTGGATAGTGAGCCTTCCAAGATAACCGCGCGGATATCTTCATCGGAATTCGCCAGGGCAATCACCTTATCCAAGTAATGACGTATTCATTACATATCTGCTGCTGTTTCTCACTGAAATAGCTGTTGGGCCGCGCCTGGCTATGACGTGGCTCCCTACTAAACGGCGGGCAGCGATGCCTTCACGCACGTCGCGCCATGTATCGCTGCCGCCCGCCATCCCGCTTGCCCCCCATAGTCCTCGTTGCCGGCCGCACCGCCTAAAGTTCAGCGGCGCAGCAACGACGACGTCCAATCATGCCTCTTCCAAAAGATAGCGCCTCATGTCTTCTAGCGCCTCGGGTTTGTTGAGGATCGTCATGTGGTTGCAGCGCCCGATCTTTTTGAGCGTAGCGCCTGGGATCAGGCCCACTATCTCCTGGATATGCTCCTCTTTGATCATGTCCTTTTCAGCATAGAGGATACGCAGGTTGGCCTGAATGTTGCGCAGCTCCTCCGCCGTGATCCCAATATCGGTCAGCATCAAATCGAACCGCATGAGGGCTTTTCGGGTCGGCAGCCCCAACTTCCCCAGTATCTGCAATAGCTTCGCCATAGCCCTGAAGAGTTTGAGCGTCCCGTCAGTGAGGCCGCTGACGAGATAGTTGGGGGAAATCGCCACGATCTTCTTGAAGAGCTGCGGCGCCTTCTTCGCCAGAAATAGCGCGATATTGCCTCCGTCGCTGTAGCCGACGACCCCCGCTTCCGTAATGCCCTTGGCCTGGCACAGCCTTATGACGTCATCACTGTACTGGCCTATGCTGTAGTGCGTATCCTCTGAGAGGGTCTCTCCGTGCCCCCGGCTGTCTATAGCGATGGTGTGGAACATCTTGAAGTGGATCGTCTGATGTTGGGTAAAAAGGCTCTTGCTTTCCGAATTTCCGTGAAGCAGGATGAGCGTAGGGCCGGCGCCATAGTCCCGATAGGCAATCTTGACATCGCCGAGGTCTACATAGGCTGTGGATAACTTTTCCATGTCAGTCTCTCATCCCCTTTTGACGGGATACCCTACCAGGTAGGTGAATACGAATAGCGGCGTTCCCGTGGACGCTTGCCCGGCCTCCCAGGTGTAATCGTTATGGGGGAACGCTCCGATCAACTCCTTCAATTCCTGAACCGAATATACTCTCAGAAGCGATACGATCCCATCCCAACACGTCGCCAATGGGACGATAGGAAGAAGATACGTCCAGAAAAACCGCGAGAAGGTGCGTGGCTTGATGAAGGGGGTGACGAGAAGATAGGCGACAAAAGTCATCAAGGGCGCCAAAAGCAAGAGAAACAGCCCCAGGGGGGGCTTCAGGCTGGCCTCGAAGATGCCTATCGCCACCTTTTTCTCGACTGCATCCTGTAAGATGGCTCTGGCTTGTTCGGGCCGGAAATGATGAAACCCCTCAAAGAGCGTGCGCATCCCCTTCAGGTGCGCAGGGACTTCCATAGCATCCACCGGCTCGGCGAGATAGCGGATCCCCTGCCGCGAAGTCTCCGACCACTTTTGAATCGCTGCGGGATCGGGATATTTGTCGGTGAGGCTGATCTTGACCGACAATCCCGCCTGTTGGAATTCCTCCTGCAACCGCACCCACGGGCCGCTGCCGCCGGAACATAAATCCACGATCTCCGTTGTTTGGGCATGATCCAGCGCCTTTTTAAACAGTGGGATCAGGTACTTGTGACCCGAACCAAGCGTCGCCGCAAACTGAAGGTAATCGGTCTGGATGCGCCGAAAGGTCTGCGGATACCAGGGCAGGTCCATAAACTCAAACAGGTGAATGTGTCGCATAGTCTCAACACCCTCGCCGTAACTACTTTATGTTCCGACACGCTTCCAGATTTTGTTGCATTTCACGGCACCGGGCGTGCCACAACACCTCATAGTCCTCTGGGGAAATAACCCGCTCCTTCAGGTCGGCGATGGTGAAAATACCCTCCGTCTTGCACCATTCCACGCAAATTCTATAGGCCTCCCAGTCCAGGTCGTCCTCATCCCAGAACACCCTGACCTTTGGAAGCCCACGCAAGAAGGCGGCCAAAGCCCTGGTGTGACCGTCTGTGAAGATCACGTCGTTATCCAGCATTTTCACCGGGATGGGATCGAGCGAGTCAGATGTTGGTGGATCAAATCTCCCCATCACATAAGACAGCTTGCCCGAACTCACGAATAGTTGGCTGGGTTGAATTTCGTCCAGGCTTTTCAGGAATACTCCCAAGTCTTTTTCCATTTGAACGACAGGTAGAGGAATCCCATTCAAGTCGTTGTCAAAGCGCTTCACGATGGTATAACCCAATTTTTGATAAAACCCCTGCGCCGACAGCCCGGACAAGAGGAATAGCTTCTTGAAACGGCGTTGTCTGGCATGGTCTTCGATAGCCAGCATAAGCTCCCTGCCAATGCCTTTTTGATGCAGCGCTACCTCGACGAAGACATTCCGCACCCGGTCGCAGTCAAGCGTGGCCGTGCCAACGACCTCATCCCCCATCACGCTCACAAGCGTTAGCTGTTGCCCGGCCAATTCGATGAGCTTTTCGGGGGTGTACGATGGGATTAAGGCTTCGATGGCTTCTGTGGAATAATCCTGGCTGTTGACTTGCCGCAAATTCTGGATGATTAGCTGGCTCAGGCCCTCCGCATCTTCAGGCTCAAAGCTCCTTATGATCATGGCCTTGCTCAATAATCAAACAGAGCGACGATTTCACCAGCTAACCCGACACACGCTTTACCACAATCAATAAAGTACTCCATACGATTGGGCACGGGGGCGAGCGCCTTTTTAGCCTGCTTGGTGAGTCGCCACAAGTTTTGGGCAAAACTCCACTTATTTGACCGGGGCATTTTATCCCAGCGCTCGGCGCCGATCCTATTGGCATACCAGCGTAGGTCGTCAATGATGGTAAACAATCGCCGGACGTCATCCTCGGCGGGCTGCTCGAGCTGTACCAGCGCGTGATAGGCGGCCTCTAGCTGTTCCAGCATAGTAGGCACACCGGGACGCGGCTCTGGTTCAACGATGGCGGTAACTCTGCCAAGGATATCTTGCGCACTGACCCACCCATTGACCTTGCCCAAGCTGTTGACGATCAAAAACTGATCGCCCTGAATGTCGCCCACCAAATGGAAAATGTCCCCTTTGTGCCATCTGACGAGCACGCGGTCTCCCACCTGGATTTCGCCAGGATCGGTAATAGGCGACATAGTGAGCGTTTGCCCGTGTTTAATCGCCTCCCGCATCGAGGCCAGGTCGCCGCCATCGGGCACGGTCCAGGTGTAGGATTTACCTTCTTTGAGAGCTTCAAGCAAAGGGTCTTTGTGTTTTGTCATTGACATCCTCTCGGTGCGATTAGGCCAGTCTGAGTTGAATTGCTGCGAGAGTATACCGAGAACCGCAGCCCGAAACGGCAGGGAGGGTCAGATTGTTCGAAATGATCGTTCTGGAGCAAGAACCTACTTCAAAACATACTGCGCCAGGATTTTTTGAACACCCACAATATCGGTCCCCCGCTTGAATTCACGCTCAATGGGCGTCATATTGCCGGAAATATAAATCTTCATTTCAGCATCCATATCAAAGCTGCCGGCCGTTTCTACTGAAAAGTGACTGATAGAGCGATAAGGAATGGAGTGATACTCCGCTTTCTTACCGGTGAGACCCTGTTTATCCACCAGGATGAGCCGCTTATCCGTGAAAACAAAAAGGTCACGAATAACTCGAAACGCTTTAATTAAGCCCTCGCCTTCAACCAGGATGGCATCTAAATCTTTCTGTAGACTCTTGATATCAACCTCTGATGCGTTTCCAAAAAGCCCTTGAAGCATAATATCCTCCATTTGCGCGATAGTTTTCAGCTAGAGTCATTATATACTCGCCCCCCACCCCCGTCAACGCAAGAACCTTGCCTCCCAAATCTAAAATCACCTTGACACTCTCCCGCTTTATGTTAAAATCTCTTTGTTGGCCCCCATCGTCTAGTCTGGTCAGGACACAGGCCTTTCAAGCCTGGCACATGGGTTCGAATCCCGTTGGGGGCACACTTTCTAGGGCGGGGCGCGCCCGAAGTCACGCCGGGGATAGGTCACCTCGGAAGCGGTATTCACCGCCCGCCACCAAACAACTTTATCCATCCCGGCGCTATGCCCATGGAGTGTATGTGTCACAGCCAACGGCCCGGCCTAGCACCGGGCCGTTTTGCTTGAATGGAGTACCCCTCAAATGGAAAAACTACAGATTATCCCCCTCGGTGGACTGGGCGAAGTCGGCAAGAATATGCTGGCCCTGGAATACGGGCGCAACATCCTGGTGGTGGACGCCGGCATTATGTTCCCCGAAAGTGACATGCCCGGCGTGGATTACATCATCCCCGATTACAGCTACCTGCGCGGCAAGGAAGACCGCCTGCGCGGCATCGTCATCACGCACGGCCACGAAGACCACATCGGCGCGCTGCCTCACTTCTTGCAGGATTTTAACGCGCCGGTGTACGCCACCAAACTCACGCGCGGCTTGATCGAGGTGAAGCTGTCCAGCAACCTGCAAAAGCGCGTCAAGCTGCAAACGATGGAACCGGGGGACGTGGTTCATCTCGGCCCGTTCGAGGTCGAACCGTACCACGTCTGCCACAGCATCCCGGACTCGGTGGGTCTGGGCATCACTACGCCCGTCGGCCTGATCGTCCACAGCGGGGATTATAAGCTGGATCACACGCCGGTGGACGGTTGGCCGACCGATCTGGCGAAACTGGTGGAATTCAACCAGCGCGGCGTGCTGGCGCTGCTGGCCGACAGCACCAACTCGGTCAACGCCGGCTCCACCCCTTCGGAACGCACGCTGACAACGGCGTTGGAGGACGTGTTCCGGGGCGCCAAGGGCCGCGTGATTGTGGCGACGTTCGCCTCGCTCATTTCGCGCATCCAGCAGGTGGTGGAGGTCGCGCAGCGGTTTGGGCGGAAGATCGCCGTCGCCGGCTCGACGATGGTGAAGAACATCAAAATGGCCCGCAAATTGGGCTACCTTGACATCCCTGACGATGCGATTCTCTCTTTGCAAGACATCAATCGCCTTCAACCGTCCCAGGTTGCCATCCTGGCGACCGGCTCGCAGGGCGAACCCAGCTCTATTCTGGGCCGCCTGGCGCTGGGACGCCATCCCGCGCTGCGCGTGACGCCGGGGGATACGATTGTGTTATCGTCGCACACCATCCCCGGCAATGAGGAGACGGTCAACGCCGTCATCAACCGGCTGTTCCAGCGCGGCGGCAACGTGGTCTATCACCCCGTGGCGCCGGTGCATGTCTCCGGGCACGCCAGCCAGGAAGAGCAGAAGATGTTGCTGAGCGTCGTGCGCCCCAAATTCTTCGTGCCCGTTCACGGCGAACTGCGCCACCTGAAGCAGCACGCCGTGTTGGCGCAGGAAGTGGGGTTGGCCCGCACGGACATCGCCGTCGTCGAGAACGGCTATATGCTGCGCTTTTCTTCGGATACGATGGAGATCGGCGAGCGCATCCCCGGCGGGTACGTCTTCGTGGACGGCAATTGGGTCGGGGACGCGGTCAGCTCGCAGGTCATCCGGGAGCGGGATGCGATTGCCGCTTCGGGCGTACTCAGCGTGGTGTTTTGCTACACGCGCGGCGCGGTCGTCGGCACTCCTCACATCACGGCGCGAGGCGTGGCCTCGGGACAGACGATGACGGCCATGACCGACGACGTCGCGCGCCTGGTGCGGCGCACGGTGCAGACCGCCGGCGCGGCCCAACCGCAGGAGCAAATGGAAGCCGCCGTGCGGCAGTCCGTTTCCGACTTCTTCTATCAGGAAGCCCGCAACCGTCCCGAAATTCTCGTGACGGCCCTCCCGGTCAGTTGACCTTGGCGCATATTCTCTTTGCCTACAAGCAATTTCCCGCCCCCTCGGTTAGTCATGCCGGGGGGGAATCGCTTTTTAAATTGATGGCTGAATGGCGTCGGCGCGGTCACCGGCTGACGTTGGTGGCCCGTATCCTGGACGAAGAACGCGCGCAGTTGCCAGCAGTGGAGGCGCTCTGCGACGCGATCTACACCGTCCCGCATCATCGCTCCTTACCAGGTCCGCGTCCACTGGCGATGCTGCGCAGTTATGTCGCCTTCCGTCGCATGGCGGCGCGCGCGCTGCGCGAGACTTCCCCGGATTTCCTCCATGTGGAAACTACCCAGACGGCGGCGGTATTGGCCGGGCTGCGGTTGCCCCCGGCCTCTTTCCGCACCCAGGACGTGAACTGGTTTCTCCACGAACAGAGCGCAGCTCACGCGCGCGGGTGGGCGCGTTGGCTGGCGCAGGGGAAGGCCGCTTTCTTCCACCGGTTTGAGCCGTGGCTGTGGCGCCGCTACGCCGTGATGCTGGCGATCTCGGAAGGAGATCGCTGCCTGCTTGCGCCGTACTGCGCGCAGCGCCCCCTGCTGATGCTGCCCCTGACGCCGGCCGTGTTCCCCGTCCCGCCGGAGGCGACATCTCCGCCCGCATCCCCCATTGCGCCTGGCCCTAACCTGTTGTTCGTCGGCGCGATGTCCCGCGATCACAACCTCGCGGGCGTAGGGTGGTTCCTCGACGAAGTGTGGCCCCGCATCCGGGCGGAAGTACCGGCGGCGCGCTTCTTCATCGTGGGCGGCAATCCCCCGGAGACGCTGCGCGCGCGCGCCGATGGGCAGTCCGTGGTCGTTACTGGCTTTGTGGACGACCTGGCGCCCTGGTATCGCGCCGCCGCCGTCTTCGTGTCGCCGCTGCTGGTGGCCGGCGGCCTGCTGCAAAAGGTGGTAGACGCGATGGCAATGGGTACGCCGGTGGTGGCCACCTCCGTGTGCAATCACGGCCTGGGGGCGACGCCCGGCGTCCACCTGCTGACCACCGACGCGCCGGAAGACTTGGCCGCCGCCGTCATCCGCTTGTTGCGCGACCCGCACGCGCGTTCCCAGATCGCCGCCGCCGGCCAAGTCTTCATCCAGCCCTATTGCGATATTGCCGCCGCCGTGGATGCGTGGGAACAGGCGCTGTTGCGAGTGAGCAATAAAGCGAGTGAGCGATAAAGCGAGTGAGCGGGGTATCACTTTTTTTACCTTTTCGCTGATCCGCCGTCTCGCTTGTTCGCTGATCCGCCGTCTCACTTTCTCACTCCATCTCATGGTATAATGCAACCGAAAATCGTCAGGAGCCGCATGAGTATGACAAAAAAGCGCACACCACAGCCTCGAAGTCTATTGCCGACTTTGATGACGGCGCTGTTGATTGTTATGTTGCTCACCATAGGCGTTGGCGTGGCCTCGTTTGTGCTCTCCTGGCTGCGCGGCTCACTGACCACTCCCGGCAGCATTGTCCCCGGTTTGCCGAGCAGCACCCAACCGAGCGAGAACGTCAAATATGAGTTCGGCGCCGTATTACCGACCTGGACCGGCAAGGATCGCATCACCGTCCTGCTGTTGGGGATTGACGAGCGCGCGCAGGAAACCGGCCCCTTCCGCACCGACACGATGATGGTGTTGACCCTCGATCCCGTGTCCAAGCAGGGGGGGGTGCTCTCCGTCCCCCGTGACCTCTGGGTGCCGATCCCCGGCTACCAGGATGGTCGGATCAACACGGCGCACTTCCTCGGCGACCTCTATGGCTATACCGGCGGCGGCCCCGCATTGGCTCAGACGACCGTGGAGTATAACCTGGGGGTTCAGGTGGATTATTACGTGCGCGTCAATTTCCAGGGGTTCGTCACATTGGTGGATGCCGTGGGCGGCATCAATATTTACGTTGAACAACCAATCAGCGATCCCACCTACCCCAATTACAATTACGGCTATGATCCGCTGTACATCGAGGCCGGCTGGCAGCATTTTGACGGCGAGATGGCTCTGAAATATGCCCGCACGCGCCACGGCAGCAGCGACTTTGACCGCGCCCGCCGCCAACAACAGGTGATGCTGGCGGTGCTGAACCAAATCATGGACCTGAATATGGTGCCCACCCTGGCCCGGAACGCCTCGCAGTTGTATGAGACGCTGCAAGCCTCGATTCAGACGAACCTGGCGTTGGATCAGATCCTGGCGTTGGCGAACATCGTGCAGGACGTGGATCGCTCCCAAATCCGCTTTGGCGTGATCGATCAGACCTGTACGCAGCCCTGGGTGACGCCCGAAGGCTGGCAAGTCCTGGTGCCGCTGCGCGAGCAGATGCGCGTTTTGCGCGATTACGTCTTCTTTGCCGACCAACCCCAGGCCGCCGGTGGAGGGGAGGGGGCGGCGCCGCTCCTTCCCACCGCGACGCCGGAGGTGGCGATGATTTCGGTTTTGAACGGCACCACTCAAGTCGGACTGGCCGGCGGCACCGGCGATTATTTGAGCGCCAACGGGTTGACCGTAGCCGCTGTGGGAAACGCCGAGGAACCCAACTATGCCAAGAGCTTGATCATTATGAATCGGGATAAGCCGGTGACGGCGAACCGCATTGCGTCGCTGTTAGGATTGACGCCGGCGGCTATTGTGCATGGCACGGATGTGAACGCGGCCCACGACATCGTGGTCATTCTCGGCGCCGATTATGCCGGCCCCCCTTGAGCGCTTCCTACTAGGTAAGGATGTCCAAAAATGCAGGTGAACTATGGATGAAATGAAGGTAACTGCGCCGGCCATGACCGGCGCGCGCCGCCCATTTCCAGTTAAGTTGCTGTTGAAAATTTGCCTCATTTTGCTCTACCTGATCGTCACGCTGGGGGCGGGCTACACTATTTTTGTGAAAGTGCGCGAGCAGGTGGGACAGTCTAATATTCTGCCGGAATTTACGATCCGCAGGTTGCCCGGTGAAGAGAGTCCCAACGTCGAGATCAGAGAAGGGGAGACGCTGCCAGAGTGGACGGGCACCAGTCGTATCACCTTCTTGATCATGGGCATTGACGAGCGTATGCAGGAAGATGAGAAATATTGGCGCACGGACACGATGATTCTGGCTACGCTTGACCCGGTGACGATGCAGGCCGGCGTCCTTTCGATTCCCCGGGATCTGTGGGTGTCCATCCCTGGCTACACTGAAGATCGCATCAATACCGCGCATCGCATCGGCGATATGTACGACCATCCCGGCGGCGGTCCGGCTTTGGCCGTGGAGACGGTGGAATACAACCTGGGTGTGGAGATTAACTACTACGTGCGGTTCAATTTCCAGGCATTTGTCGAGATTGTGGACCGGATTGGGGGCATTGACATTGACGTGCCGGAGGAAATTCACGACACGCAGTATCCCACTCCCGATTTTGGCTACGAAGTGTTCCATGTGGATGTTGGGTTACATCACTTCTATGGGGAAGAGGCGCTGAAATATGCTCGTACTCGCCACTCTACAGGCGGCGACTTTGACCGGGCGCGGCGGCAGCAGCAGGTGATCAAGGCCATCTTCAAGCAGGTCACGAAAGCCGATATGCTTCCGCAATTGGCCGCGCAGGCTCCGGATATGCTGCAAATCCTGCAAAACTCCATCAAGATTGATCCCAAGCTGCAACTGGACGAGTTGATCGCCCTGGCGAACCTTGCGCGAAAGGTCAACATGGACGAAGATGTCACCTTCCGCGTCATTGACGAACGCTGCACCTTGTTTAAGACTACGCCGGACGAAATGATGATTCTGGTGCCGCTGCGCGATGAGATTCGAGTGGTGCGGGACGAAGTGTTTGGCCTGCGAGCGGAAAGCGAAGGAGTACAAACCGTAGAGGAAGAAGCCCCCACCATCTCCGTCCTCAACGGCACCGGGACGGCGGGCCTGGCCTACGCCGCCGCCGAATTTTTGCAGGCCAACGGTATCCCGGTGACCAATTACGACAACGCCGACCGCCAGGACTACGACACCTCGCTGGTCATCCTCAATCGCGCCAAGCCGGCGACCGCGCTGCAAATTCTCTCCCTGTTGGAGTTGCCTCAGTCTGCCGTCATCAACGGCGCCAACCCCACCGCCCAATACGACGTGGTTATCATCCTGGGCGCAGACTACGCCGCGCAGCAGCCCTGATTTTTTTACGCAAAGGCGCAAAGACGCTAAGAAAGAAAACCTGGCGTCTTTGCGCCTTTGCGTGAAACGCTCTTTGTTTACTCTGGATTCCCCAACGGCTGCATCACGATGTACTGGAAGCCGTTCATCGGCACGTGTTCCACTAGGCCGTAATGCTGACCGATGGCGGCGAGCACTGGCGGCGGGTAGAACTGCGCCCGCATGATGACGACGCCGAATTCCTCCCGGCGCACCATCGCTTCCAACTCTGTGGTATCTAGCAGGCCGTTGTTGTAGAGGTTGAGCAACTGCGTGGGATTCGTGACCACCGGCTTGCCCGCCAGCATCGTGAACGCGGCCTCCTCGCTGAAGACCGGCCCCTCAGCCGCGCGGACGTAGGCCAGCAGCTTCGCGCCGCCCTCGTAATCGCGCGGCAGCATCAGATGTCCCACCTGCGAATAGCCGACGGCGTCGTAGTACGGATAGTCGGCGTAGGCCGAGACTCCGCTCACGTTGAGCAACTGCGCCGCCGTCCCCCACACCGGCCCGGCAGTGGGCAGATGCAACATCCGCGTGGATTGGAGCAAGAGCAGCAGCGGCAGCGCCACTGCGACGTAATCCTGCCAGTGCGGTTGCAGCCGCGTGGCCCAATCGCGCAGCTTGCCGAGCGCAAACCCTGACAGCACCAGCGCCGCCGCCACCGACGTGGCCCAGTACGCCTCCCCCGCGCCCCACTTGCCGGACATCGCCCCCGTGCCAAGCGCCGCGACGAACCACAGCGTGTAGACCGAGAATTGCCCTACGTAAGCCTCGTAGAGCGTCATGCCGAAGGCCAGCA